>NZ_BAAGQD010000026.1:657203-731823 GCF_054783655.1 Nocardioides salsibiostraticola
ACCCGATCGCTTCTTGGGTCAGAATCCCCCGACCAACACCTGGATCCCCTTCGGCGGCGGAACCCGCCGGTGCATCGGTGCCGGCTTCTCGATGATGGAGGGCATCGCGGTCCTGCGCGAGGTGTTCACGGCCTACGACGTGGTCACCGTCGATGCCGACGAACCGAAGGTCCGCAACATCACCAGCGTGCCCAGGAAGGGCGCCAAGGTGCGGGTGCTGCGCCGATACGCATGATGCCCCCGCGAATGTCATGAGCGGCCAACTATGGATGTTAGCGAGGGGGAATGGTCCGGAAAGAGCCCAATACTGATTCGAGACCGATGGGTCGGTGGACCACCTCGGGACGCCGCGACGCTTGCCGATTGGGTATTGGGTCCGTCCACCCGTGATCGTCGGTGGCGACCGATACCTTAAAGTACGGATTCCACGGCATGGATGCTGCAGCCTCGATAATTCTTGGATACTTTGCGACGACTCCGAGTGGCAATTCATACACCATGGCCACTCTGATTTGTGTTGGCGAGATCGGATCGAGTCCCAAGGAATCTGGTATGTCAGCCCGTTCGCAACCGGAAAACGGGTCGTCCTCGACTAGGTCGAAGGTTCCCCACATGACGTACTTTCCAAGCGGAACTGAAACGGAGGCGACGGTCGCTCCAATCCGCAAGGCTTCAAGCGCTCTCTCTTTCACTGCAAGTGCCTCTCCGTCATCGACATCCATCATCTCTATGATGGTCGATGTGCCGGTGGCTGAGTTCAAGCCTGCTACTTCTACCTGCATCAGAAGGTCTTCGAGCACGACAACGCGACCGTACGGGGGTTCGCTGATGTCACAATCGGGACCTTCGAGGATGAGTTGTTGACAGAGTCTTCTTATGGTTGGCTCGAGGTCGTCCGCGGGCGCATTAATGATGGTTCCGATTACGCGCGCCCACTCCTCGACCGTAAGTCGGGTCTCCTCCGCTAGGGCATAGCCAATCTTCTTCTTCCCTCCCGATGGAGAAGCCTTCAGCATTCGCTCGTACTGAGAAACCAACACCTCGATCTCCCCAACCGAGGACCTGCCCATCCATCTGGCAGCGCCTGAGAAGGTTGCTTCCCGTATCGCGTCACGCCATTTCATTCGGTGGCTCCGGAAGTAGGCTTCGTAAGGTGAGTTGCGCACCCATACTCTCGCAACGCGAGAGCGACCTCCTCGCGATGGCTTCGTATCACGGTCGAACGAGTCTGGCCCGCCAGAACCGCTAATCGTGCGTGGGAAGCGGTAAGGTCCGCACACGCCCCACTCGAGATGCCATCAACCTTAAGTCGCCTGATCGCCCGGCGCGCCTCCCTGTAGGCAAGGGTGTCTGCAAAGCGGTATTGCTTTGAGAATCTTCGTTCGCTCAACATGAGACGTGTCAGCTCCAGTGCAAGAGAACTGGCGTCGACATCCTCTCCCAAGTATCCGCCGATATCCAGCACCAGTGCGAAGTTTAATTGGAAGGCGTATCGCCCCATGTCAGGCTGAGTAGCCTTGGTTAAATCTCGGACCAAGGCGCCAGCGACCTGATCAAGAGCACTATTCTTCAGTGGAGGATGACGATCCGGCAAATAGCTCCCGGGAGACGGTTGAGCATGCAAGAGTGCGGTTCCAAAGCCAAGGGCAAGGTCACGACACTCCAACTCTGAGGCTGCCCTCCACAGAAGTTCAAGTCCTTGTTGGGCTTGCCGCAAGCCATCGTTCCACCCTGCTCGTTTCGTTTGTCGCACCTTCGCCGCCAAGGCGATCAGTTGCGGTGCGGTTTGATCGGCATGACTTGATCGGATGATTGCCCACAGTTCGCCGACGGCCTCGAACGCCTCCAACGAATACAGAACCGCCATGACAGTCTTGGCTGCCCGTGAGTCATCTCGCAACACGGGGATTGAGACTCTTTCAAGAAGTTTAGACGGAGCTGAGCCGTTCTCCATAACTTCAATAACGCTTTCAATAAAGCGGCTGTCAAAATCATTCCCCCACCGATATGCCACTAAGTCATCCTGCACAAGCGTGGTCTTCAAGGTGAGATCAACGTGTCCTTGTTCGCGTGCGCGCCACTGTCCAAGTCTCTCAACAATCACGGTAGCTAGATCAATGGAAAAGGAAGCCTCGGCCACTTGCGCGCCCGCGTCTTCGGCGGAACGCCATAGCCGAGTTAGGGCCGCTTCCACGATGTTTGGATCCTTGCGGATTTGATCGAGTTCGGTTGCACCCACAACGGCCCGCTTCACGACGTCGTCAAGTGGCAACTTCAGCCAGGACCGAGCGCTTCCAATATTGAGAAAAGCGCCTACGAAGTCATCGAGTCGGTCGCCGTTGCTGAATCGGTATTCAGACATGATTCCACTCATGTCAGCAGGCTTGAATATGGCGGTATTGAGAAGTTGGGCCAAGTCGTCCAGCTCGTCGATAGACGGGCCTATTGAGGGCGCTTTGGCTTCAGGTTTGTCAAAGCGCAGTGCGGGAAATAGAGAGCGAAGGTAGTAGTACGGCGCCGTCCGCCAGATGGTTCGAGATTTGCTTCCTCCGCGCCCGTCCTCGTATTCGTAATCGAAATAATCGCGAACCCATCTATGTGACTCAAAGAGTCGACGCAATGTTCTCGTACTGGTATAGAATCTGGGGTAAGGAGGTTCGCCCGAATTAAGTTCCACAAGGATTCTGAGGGCTACCGCGTCAGCGATGTTGGAAGGTCGATGTCTAGACGATTTCCGCATGGTCCGCAACGATTCGTAGAAAGCAAAGAACGGATCAGATTCAACTGCGAAAGCGGTCGGGAGCGGAGGACCTTTGAGAGTAATTCGCGGATTCTCACCGGAAAGTAATGAGGCGAGCCGAGCCTGCGGGTCTCCAGCCACAGACTCGAGAACTACGAAAGAGGCAGGGCTTAAGTTGCCGAGGTCCTTAATGACCCTAGATGTTTCGTCTCCGGTTGGAAGGTGGGCAGCATTAGCGAAAATCTTAGCCAGAGAACCTAGATCGTTCTGATGCTGCTCAATGAATGCTCCGACGCTCCTGCGCGAATACGAATACTTGCGCACGGATCCTTCCGCCAGTGAAGCGAATTCTTCCAAATGAGCGGGCAGGACCGCAACCGACCCGATAAGTCCGACGGAAAAAAGTGCTCCAACCAGCAACTCGGTATGCACGCTGGATTGTACGTCATTCGGAAAGGTTGGAAAATTTTCTATGAGTTCGCGATATCCCTTTACGGAATATCCGAGGCAGGAGGGGTCCCAGTAATGAGTGAGGCCGACAGCGGGATCTAACTCGTGACGTCGGTCGTGCACGGCATCTCGTAAAAGGGTCGCAAATAGTGGAGGGGACATCCGATTCGCCATGACACCCGGTGTGACTGACAATTCAATCATCTACTTTTAGAACCGAGGCGTCGCGGGTATACACCAATGAGAATAGGCGAGTGGTGGTTTTGGCCTCGTGGGCTTCGGTCATGTGAACCTTGGCGTCACGAAGCAGACTTTCGGTTCTGTGCGCAGGCCGCTCGCCGACTCGGGCGTTTTGAGACATGACCTCGCCCCCGCCGATTACGGTTAGGAGTATCGTTTCAAACTCCTCACGCCGGTTGTCGTTAGACATTCTCTGAATGATCGCGGCAAGCAGTGCATGCACAGAAACGCCTCGCGGAATCTCAGGAGCCAACGTGAAGCAGGGTATGTGAGGGGATTTCAAGAGCGTTCGGATCGCAGTTTCGAAGACCGCTCCACGCTCCGGCGAGGTGCGCTCCGATAGCCAGTCGACCGCGGACGCTGGCGCCGTTTGCACTAGACAAAGGAATGTAGGAAGGTAGCCGCGGGGGCCTATAATTTCGGAGCTTCTAATCAGTTTTGTCGCGTCGATCTGCAGACCAGTTGAAGGCAGAAAGTTCATAATTTGGAGACATTGCTCGGCGTATTTCTTTCGATGGGTGATCGCCAACATTTCGGTGATTATTAGGCGAGCCTTAATCTTCCATCGTTCATCATGGTGAGGCATCGTTGATCGCACGGCAAACAGCAAATATGGAAGTTCGGGCGACTCTCCGGTCAGTTTCTTCATGGCGTCGGTGAGAAGTAAAAGGAACGCCTTCTGTAGCGTCGCAGTCTGCCCGTGGCTTAGGGTTTCGTCGACAGACGTTAGTAAGTCAGCGATTGGTGATGAGCCCATCGTATGGTTCATAGACGTCGATCGGATGATTTCAGAAATCATCGGCGCTGCGGCGGCTGCTCCCATCTCCAAGGAATCAGAAAGAGAGGGAAAGGGTTTTTGATCGAGGTCCATAGTTTCCGTTCGAGAGGCGGCTTGCCGGAACTCTACTGTTCCATCCGCGGCGCTCACAAGGGTTACAGATCGGACATTTGCCACGCCAATGTGTGTGGGGGGCGTTGATGAAGCGCTAACTTAGTGGGTTCGCTGAACCGGAGTAAAGGGCCCAAGCGTGCCTTGGGCCGTATGACTGTGTCGACCGGGCATTCCGTCGTGGTGGAAGTGATGAAGCCCGCGACCATCGGCGGGATCGATCTGCCGGCCGGGGCCACGGTGGGACCCAGCATCATCGTCACCCACGCCGCAGAGGAGAACCACCCGGACCCCGAGGCCTTCCGGCCCGATCGCTTCTTGGGTCAGAATCCCCCGACCAACACCTGGATCCCCTTCGGCGGCGGAACCCGCCGGTGCATCGGTGCCGGCTTCTCGATGATGGAGGGCATCGCGGTCCTGCGCGAGGTGTTCACGGCCTACGACGTGGTCACCGTCGATGCCGACGAACCGAAGGTCCGCAACATCACCAGCGTGCCCAAGAAGGGCGCCAAGGTGCGGGTGCTGCGCCGATGAGCCGCCGACCGCTGCGGAACCGCGAGTACACCGTGCTGAGCATCGCCACGCTCGCGGTCGTCGTGTTCATCGTGTTCGTTGCGCAGGTCTTCGACACCCCGACGTCGATCTGGCTCTCGTTGGCGGTGGTCGGCATCGCGGTCGTGGGCGGCGTCTACGTCTCGCGCAATCCTCGGATCTGACTGACCCGCGTCTGACCGCCACCCGCATCATCACGCCACCCGCCGGTCGAGATCAACCGATTCGGCGACGACCTCGAAGAGATCGCAGAAGTCGGGGTAGTCCTCCCGGGCCACCGAGCAGGTCAGGGTGATCCCGAGACCCTGATGCAACCAGGCCCACTGGTCGCACAGGACGTCGTGCACGGTCTCGCGGTAGGCGAAGCGTCGGTAGGCCACGTCGTGACCGAACAGGTCGTAGTCGTCGGCGTCCTCCAACGCGAAGTCCACCAGCTTCTCGGAGAGCTCGACCATCGCCTCGGCCCGCCAGTCGGTCAGCGTCCCGTCGGCGATGGCGCATCGCAGGGTCAACTCGGGACTGCGCCCGCTGGTGGGAAGGCGGTCCGGTCGAGCCGCCACGAGCACCCCGCGCACCGGGTCGCAGCGTCGCCGCCACGTCGAGGGCAGTTGCAGTCCGAGATCAGTGCCGTAAAGGGTCATGCCTCAGGCTGACGCGTCTTGGACTGCTTCAGTCTGGCTCGGGACCGTTCTGTGGAGGACCGTGGTGGGAGGGTCCCTGGGGATGGTTTCCGGTCCGCGGTAGTCCCTGACGAAGTGGTGTTCGCGGGAGCGTTCTTGCAACCACTTCGTCAGGGACTACCGGGCGAAGGCGTCGTGGACCTGGGTCTCCGTGAGTCCGTAGTCGGCCAGGTCGTAGCGGTGCGAGGGGGCGCGCTCGCCCTGCTTCGACTCACGGTCGATCTCGGCCACCGCGGCCTGGGCCGCCTGCGTCCACTCGAGCCCGAACCCGTCGTACACCGCCCGCACGGTGCCCATCGGGTCAGACACCAGATCCGAGAAAGCGACGTCGACGAACTGCGCCGGGTCGTAGGCCGGACGCGCATCGTGGAAGGCGTGATAGCTGCGGGACCAGAGGTCCAGCTGGGTCTGGCCGATCACCTCACCGACGTACGTCGTGGAGTGCTGCTCGGTGGTCGCTGCCGACAAGGAGCACGACGACGCGATGCACACCACCGGGTCGCGGTGGGTGTAGACGATCAACGCGTCGGGGTAGACCGCCATCAGCGCGTCCAGGGCGCTCATGTGGGAGGGGTTCTTCAGCACCCACCGCTTGGCCGGGTCGTTGAGTCCGATCAGCTGCAGGTTCTGCTTGTGCCGGGCGTAGGCGTCGGTCCAGTCCTGGGCAGCCAGCCACTCGGTGTAGCGCGGCACGTTGGCCAAGGACTCATACGAGTTGGACTTGCCGGTCTGACGCAACAGCCGCCAGCACTCCTCCACCGAGGTGGCATCCATGTAGTGGATCCCCATGAACTCGGGGGACTCGACGTGGTGGGCGGAGAACGCCTGTTGCATGGCGTTGAAGATCGGGTCGTCGGCCCAGGTCTCCCGTGGGGGGCGGGGCTGGGGGTACTGCGTCAGCCACATCTCCAGTCCCTGCGTGTCGGGATCCGCGTGCAGGAGGCGGTGCAGGGCGGTGGTGCCGGTCCGGGGCAGGCCCATCACGAAGATCGGGCGCTCGATCGGGACCTCGGCGTGCTCGGGGTGTTCGTTGAATCGTGCTTGGGTGAGCAGCCGCCCCACCAGTGCGCTCTTGATCTCCGAGCGTTGGAAGTAGTTGCCGCGCGGGGTCAGCCCTGCCTCGGGGGAGGCGAGGTCCTCGGTCAGGGTGCGCAGACCCTCCTCGTGGTTGCTGCCGCCGAAGTCGCTCATCCCTGTGGTGCGCACCGCCGCCGCGACGATCTCGTCGTAGGAGCCGACGTCGGGCCGCTCGCGGGTCATGATGTTGTCGGCGCTCATCGGAGGATCTCCATCAGTCGTGGAATTCGCCGCAGTCGACGGTCAGGGTCTGACCGGTCACTGCCGAGGCGAGGTCGCTGGCCAGGAACAGCGTGGCGCGGGCGACCTCCTCGGAGGAGGCGAGTCGCAGCAGGTCGGTCGGGGCGGCCTTCTCGACGTACACCTCGTCGTGGGTCTTGCCCTCCACCGCGGCGAGGTAGTCGAAGTAGCCACGGTTGACGTCCTCGTAGATGTAGGACGGCGCGACGCTGTTCACGCGGATGCCCCGGGGCCCGAGCTCGGTGGCCAGGGACGAGGCGAGGTGCGCCAGGGTGCCCTTGGACAGCTTGTAGCCGGCGAACTCGGGTTGGGAGCTGAACTGCACACACGAGTTGAGCATGACCACCGACCCCTTGGACGCCGCCAGTGCGTCGGCGAACAGGGCGGAGAGCCGCAGCGGCGCGAACACGTTGGTCTCGTTGACCGCCGCCAGGTCCTCGACCTTGATCTGGGTGATCGGGTCCATCGGGGGGATCGCGAAGGCGTTGTTGATCAGGCAGTCGACCCGGCCGAACTCCGCCATCGCCTGCTCGACCAGCGACGCGCGGGCGGCCTCGTCGGTGATGTCAGTCGGCACGACCAGGGCGCGGCGGCCGTGGGAGCGGACGACCTCGGCCATCTTCTCCAGGCGGCTCGCGGTTCGGCTCACCAGCACCAGGTCGGCGCCCATCTTGGCGGCCTCCTCGCCCAGGGATCGACCCAGACCCGGACCGACGCCGGACAGGACGATCACCTTGTCCTTGAGCAGAGGCACAGCCTCGTAGCGTTCCTCGATGGAGGTGTCATGGGCGGCGGCAAGGCCGAGGGTGGCGCTCAAGGTCGGGTTCCTTCGAGGTCGAGGGTGACGGTGCCGCCAGACTAGAACGTGTTCCACTTTTCGGCTAGTGCTGATCCGGATCCCGACCCGGTGCCGACCGAGGAACGTCGTGCATCATGGGCACGTGCTCCGGCCCTCTCGCCTCGTCGTCCTCCTGGGTGCGCTGGTCTTTCTGGGCGGTTGTTCGGGATCCGTCGCACCCGTCGCACCTACTCCCGAGCGGGTCCAGACCGTGGTCGCGAACCCAGCGCTGGAGACGGCAGCAGTGCGGGCCGAAGCCGAGGAGCGAGAGGCCGACTCGATGCGGCTGCGCCGTCTCAGCGAGATCCCCACCGGGATCTGGCTCACGCCGGAGCGTTTTCCCGAGGCCGAGGCGGCGGCGTACGTCGAGGGGATCGTGGCCGAGGCGACCGGGTCCGCTGGGTCTTCTGAGGGCGATTCGCCGAAGGTGCCGACGATCCCGGTCTTCGTGCTCTACGGCATCCCCGACCGGGACTGCACGGGCGAGTTCTCGGCCGGCGGTCTGAGCCAGGAGACCTACCTGCCGTGGGTGCAGGCGATCGCGACGGCGGCGGGGGAGGCCAGCGTGGTCGTCCTCGAACCGGATGCCCTGGCCTCCGCGACCTCGTGTGCTGCGGAGTCCACCCGGGTGGAACTGATCGAACAGGCGGTCGGGATCCTCGCGGAGGCCGAGGTGACGACGTACGTCGACGCGGGACATTCCGCCTGGGTCCCAGCAGCCGACATGGCCGATCTCCTGCGACAGGTGGGGGTGGAGCGGGTCCGAGGGTTTGCGACCAACGTGGCGAACTACCAACCGCAGTTGGCCGAACGCTCCTACGCCCAGACCCTCAGCGCGTTGCTCGACGACGCCCACTACGTCATCGACACCGGCCGCAACGGTGCCTCGACGCGGAGCGGGGAGCCGGTCTCCGAGTGGTGCAACCCCTCCGGCCAGGCCCTGGGGTCCCCGCCTGAGTTCGTGCAGGACGAGGACGGGCTCGACGGGTGGCTCTGGATCAAGCCTCCCGCCGAGAGCGACGGGCCGTGCAACGGCGGACCGCCGGCGGGCGAGCTCTGGGTCGAGCGGTCACTGGAACTCGCGGTGTCTGCAGGATGGTGACTCCGCCGCGTGACACATTGGCGGCGCAAACCCCTTGCTGACCCCTAGGATGACCGAATGAGTGACGCCATGAAGGCTGTGGTCGGCGAGGATGACCCTGATGTGCGCGTGCTCATCGAACTGGTGCTGCAGCAGTCCGGCTTCGAAGTGATTCTCGCCGAGAACGGTCTCGAGGCGATCGAGGCCGTGCGCGAGCACAAGCCGGTGTTGACCACGATGGACGTCAACATGCCTGGTCTCGACGGGTTCGCGGTGGTCAAGCGGATCCGCGAGTTCAGCCACACCTACCTGATCATGATCACCGCCCTGACCGAAGAGGTCGATGTCATCCGCGGGTTCGAGGCGGGCGCCGACGACTACCTCATCAAGCCCTTCCGTCCCCGTGAGTTGAGGGCCCGCGCGGACTCGATGCTTCGCCGGGCGTCCTACGGGGTGGGCGCGAGCGGCGGCCCTGCGACGGATCGGCCCGCCGCTGTTCCGCAGCCCGACCCGGAGTCCTGGGCGGCGGCAGCCTCGCGGGAGTTGATCGCTGACGGGACCATGCCCCTGCGGACCCCGGCGGCTCAGCCGTTGGTGGCCGATCAGGCTCCGCAAGCACAAGCACAAGCACAAGCGCCGGCCCCCCTTCGGGCTGTGGAACCGAGCTCACCGGTTCGCGCCCCTGCGCCGCAGGAAGGCACGGACAGCGACTTCATCCGGTTCGCGGCCCTCACCGTCGAGCTCGCCTCAGGCCGGGTGAGCTTCGAGGGCCGCTCCTTGGAGTTGACCCAGGTGGAAGCCGACCTGTTGATCTCGCTGCTGCGATCGGGCCGACGGGTGCGGAGCAAGGCCGACCTGGTCCTGGTCATGCGAGGAGAACAGTTCGTCACCTCTCACTTCGTCAACGAGGCCGACAAGCGCGAGGTCGAGCGTCATGTCTTGGGCCTGATGCGCAAACTCGGCGACGACGGCCCCGCCACGCGATACATCGAGGTTGTGCGTGGCGTGGGTTACCGGATGGCCGACAACGCGATCTGACCGCCGCTCGACTAGTTGGCGTTGACCGGGATCTTGGCGACCGTCGTCGGTTCGTCGGACTCGAAGATGGCGATCGGAACGACCTGCTCGACGGCCCGCTTGATGAACGAGTTCGACCCGGCCCGCTCCTCGATGTAGACCACAGCGGTGAACGTCAGCTCGATGCCCCGAGTGTCCTTCGGGGTGGCCTTGATCGCCTGGTTGCGCAGCTCGAACGCGCCCTTGGGTGAGGTGATGAGCATGCCGTACTTGTTCTGCACCGCTTCGGGGTCGAACGTGACCGCCGAGGCCTTGGCGTCGAGGCGGTAGGGCTGGTTCTTGCCCTTGCCGTCGGCCTTGATCGTCGACGAGGTCACCTTCATCGTGTCGAGGTAGACCTCACGCTTGCTGTCGAACGGGTCGCGGAGTTCGCGGGACAGGTCGTAGGCCTGGAAGGTGAAGGAGAAGTACTTCTTCCCGCGGGGAAACCACTCGTTGGTGCGCGGCGTCGACTTGGTGGGGTAGAGGGTGTAGACGAAGTCCATTCCCTGTGCGCCCTTGACGGAGATGTGGGACTGGAAGGTGCCGTCGCGGGTGAACTGTGAGTCCACCGCGAACTCCGTGACCGCTGTCGGCTCCACGGTCGTGAGGGCCGGCGCCGGATCGCTCCCGGGGAGAAGCGAGCAACCGCTGAGGAGGACGGCGCCGACCAGGGCGCTGCCGACCAGGGACGCGAGATTGCGGGACGAACGACGCCTCATGCCTTGAAGCCTCGGTAACGGCGGCTTGCCTTCAGGACCATCCATGCAGTCTGCAGTACGGTGATGATCCCGAGGATGGGCCACCCCACCGAGAGCATGTCCGAGCGCAGGGCGACGCCCAACTGGACCCAGATCGCGCCGGCGACGATCAGGAAGAGGGCGAGCGCAAGATAGGGATAGAGGTACGACGTCCCCTTGCCCCGCTCGGCCTTCGCCTGCGCCGCCCAGTTGTCGGACTGCTGGCGGCTGAAGAACTTCAGCCAGGCGCGCACGAAGTGGCCCATCCTGGTCCACATGTACATCTCCGCCGGGACGAGCGTCATCGCGAAGAAGTAGTCGCGGCGGTTGGCGAACGCCATCGATCGGGCCACCCGGTAGTTCAAGAAGATGGCGGCGACCGGAGGGATGGCCCACCAGGCCTGGAAGACGAACGCGTCGATGGTCAGCGAGCCGATCAGGAGCAGGAGGAACATCAACCGGGTGACGATGTTGATGATCATCGACATGTGTTCGAACCACCGCAGCCGCAGGTTCGGGTGGAGCGGTTGGCCTCGGGTGTCGCCTCGCTGGCCGGGCCACATCAGGTCGATGGCGCCGAAGTTCCACTTCACCTGCTGGGCGTCGAGGCTTCGCAGGGTGTTCATGCCGCCCACATGGGCGCGAGCGGAGGCGCTGATCTTGGTCAGGTAGCCAGCGCTCTTGATCTGCAGAGACAGCAGCGAGTCCTCGACCTCGCTGTCCTTGACCCATGGCGTGCGCTGCTTGCTCTCGCGCAGGACATCGCGCAGGGCCGTGGTGGAGAAGATGGAGAACTGACCTCCCAGCACGGCCATGTTGCGGCCGCGAAGGAGGTTCTGCATGTTGAAGGCGCTGAACTGGGCGCGTTGACCGGCGATGAGCCACTTGGCCATCGGGCCGTCCAGGGCACTGTCGTCGATCGAGTAGATCGCGGAGATGCCGCCGATCCGGTCGTCGCTGGAGATCTCGGCCACCAGCGCTTCGAGGGCGTCGGGCTCGGGGGTGGTGTCCCCGTCGACCCCGAGCAGAAAGTCCATCGTCTCGACCAGTGAGTAGCCGTAGTTGAGCGCACCGACCTTCTTGTCGGGGTTCTTGCCGATGTCGTGGACGTAGATCTCGGTGTGCTGCTCTCCTGTCGGAGTCATCCGCTT
Organism: Nocardioides salsibiostraticola; assembly: GCF_054783655.1. NCBI lineage: Bacteria > Bacillati > Actinomycetota > Actinomycetes > Propionibacteriales > Nocardioidaceae > Nocardioides > Nocardioides salsibiostraticola. The sequence goes on from NZ_BAAGQD010000026.1 coordinate 668,938, forward strand.
GTGGGGGCCGGCGTAGTGGGAAGCGATCTCCACCGAGTCGTCGCTGGTGTTGTTGATGATCACGTGGATCACGTCGGGCAATCGGGTCTGCATCAGCAGCGAGTCCAGTACCCCACTGATCGTTTCCGCCTCGTTGTAGGCGGGGATCACGCAGCCCACCGTGGCCCGTTGTTCGGGGATCGCAGTGACCTGCTCGAGGTACTGATCGGCGTACGCGCTGAGCGCCGGGTCCGGCGTGCGGATGTACTCCGTGGCGTGGCTGGGGACCGCAGGGGTGGTCGGGGTGATGGGGGGAAGTTCGCTCATGGTCTTCTTCGCTGTCGGTTCTGCTCAGGAAGCCAGCGCGGGGGCGGCGGCCGGGTCGGGTTCGGTCTCGGGCTCGCCCCGGGGCTCTGCGGGGCGGCACTGGCTGGGCTGTTCGGGGCCCGCAGAGCGCGGCATCGCCACATTCCCGAGCTCGGTGCGTTGCCCGGCCGTAGCACCGATGGATCCGACCTGAGCCGGGTCGTAGACGCAGTTGTCCAGGTAGATCGAGTCGGGCCCGGGACCGGCGATCACGGTCATCCCGCTCTGCGTTGCGATCTGGCCGTCGAAGAGGAAGCGACCGTCCCTGCCCGAGGTGGTGCGGCCGACCTCGCGGCCGGAGGAGTCCAGGAGCCGAACGGTGGCTCCGTAGAGCCGGTGCGAGGTGTCCGATCCGTCGACCACGGTGCCCTCGACCCAGGCACCGCGGCGAGTGAGGCGGACACTGCCGAACGCCGTACGACCCGAACGCACCTTGGCCCCGGGCACCGTCAGTCGGGCCGGGAAGTAGTTGTCGACACCGGGGACCTGGAGGTAGTACTTGCCGGGGTAGAGGCCGCGGAAGGTGATGGATCCCCGCTTCGCGCGAGCCGTCCAGAACTGCCCTGTCGTGCGACTGACTGCGGTGATGTAGGGCCTGCCTCGCAGGCGGGAGTCACCGGCGTACAGGTCGACCAGCAGGTTGCCGGCGCGCTTGTTCAGGACGATTTTCACGCTCCGGAAGCGGGAGCCCTTGATCCTTCCGAGGTAGAGGCTCTTGGCGACGAAAGACTTTTTGCGGTCGTAGGTGAACACGGAGTACTTGCCCGGAGGTAGACCCCCGAGGGCGAATCGGCCCTGCTTGTCGGCCTTGGTCTCGAAGGACTGTTCCAAGGTGTTGGCCGCCACGACCCGTGCGCCCTTCGCGACGCGGCCTCCGGCGCGGATCTGCCCACCGAGCGAGGCCCCGCGGCGCAGCTTGACGGTCTTGATGGTGGTGCGTCCCGCCCGCACGATCACCCGCACCGTGGTCGGCCGGTTCTTCGTCACGTCGTAGGAGGGGGTCTGGTCGATGAACTGGAGGTAGTACTTGCCGTCGTTCAGTGACAGTGAGTACCCCCCTCCCCGGGCCGTGCGAGCCCCGAGGTAGGTCCAGTCCCGGGTGAACCACAGGACCTTCACGGTGGGCGCCGGTCCGCCGCCCACCTGCAGGATCTCCCCGCGGACGCGTCCCTGCTCCGCTGCGACGGCGGAGTTCGACGTGGCGGTGAGGGCGAGCGTCAGCCCGAGGAAGAGGGCGAGCAGCACAGCGAGTGTGCGAGCCGCCGGGGTGGTTCGGTTCATGGGTCCGTCACTGGGGGGGTGGGGGGATGGAACAGGGGTGATGTGCCGGTGTTGCCGGGAGGCGTCCGATCGGGGAATCAGGGCCTCAGGTGTCTCGTACCCGATAATGCGGGAATCATGTGCCGGTCCCGACGGAGCCGGACGGGGCGGCATCTGATGTGCGAGACGCTGTGGGTTGGTGTGCTTCTAAGAAACCACAAACTGTTCCCCGCCGACGGGAAATCTGTCATTCTGGGGCTCCCCCCACGAAAGACCCCCCCAATGATGCATTTTCTGCAGTCCTGGGTCAGGGCGCTCTGCGTCGCTTTGACCAATCCCCCCGCCTGTGACACCCGCCGTCGACTCCAGGCGGTCGCCGCAGACCCGCGCCTGACCACCTGCGCCGACGTCGAACTCCTCGTGCGCGCCCACGGCGTACCGGAATCCAAGGTCTGGGCGGTCATCGACCGTCTGGCTCGAGGCCGCGTCGACCCCACGCTCGCCTGGTCCTGGACCGTCGAACACGACGGCGGTGAATTCGCCGACCTGTGTGCCACCCCGATGGCCGATCGCGAAGTGGTCGCGCACATGGCCATCGGTCCTCGGGTACTCCGGGTCCGGCCGCACCTCGTGGCCAGCTAGCAATCAGCTGATCATCCGCCGGGCCACCGCGCGCTGTCGCGCAGCGATCCGGGCGGCGTACTCCTCGACCGACAACGGCGAGGTGTGCGGCAACAGGGACGGTACGTCGCTCAGCGCGACCACCTGTATCTGAGGGCCGTCGGCCTCCTGGGTCAGATCCCGGGTCAGGTGCTGCCACCGCAGCATCATCGAACCGGTGCGGTGACCGGTGGTCTCCAGCCAGTTGGCGATGGGGGCGCCGGCGTAGGGAGGGGCCTCGGCGACCACGAACCGGACCAGGCCGTCGGGGTCGATGTCGGCCTGGGAGGTGGTCAGCGAGGTCTGGTGGGTCTCGTAGTCGGTGGAGGCGTACCAGTCGGAGCCGATCTGTGCGGCCTGATAGGTGCAGTCGGAGCACGCGGGGACGGTGATGACCATCGCCTCGTCCTCGGCCAGTTCGTAGTGCCCGATCGAGGAGCGCTGGGAGGCCAGCCCTCCGGGGGTCGACTGTGGCGCGGTCAGGGTGTTGACCGGTTCCTTGAACTGGAACCACTGGGGGAAGGCGAACCACGTCTGGATGCTGCCGGTCAGGGTACGGGCGGCGATGTCGTACTTCTTGGCCATCAGCTCCCGGGTCAGGGGACGTGCGGGCTGCCCCAGGGTGTCGACCCGTTCGATGGTGATCGTGCCACGCACCTCGGCGTCCCAGTCGCTGAAGACCTCGCGGACGATGAGGGTCTTCGCCCCCGGCTCGGCGGTGTAGGTGAACTCGAACGAGCCGTCTGATGCGACCTCGAGCTCGCGGTCGTCGAAGGCCATCAGCGAGGTCGCCGCCGAGTCGGCGGAGTAGGAGCCGCCCATCACCTGGAAGGAGAGATCGGCGCTGGTGCCGCGATGGCCGCGGACGACGTACTCGACGCCCTCGCGCAGGTAGGCGCTGAGGTACACCGCGTCCGGGTTGTCGAGACCCTGGCGGGAGAACTGATGGGTGGAGTTGATGAACAGCGGTCGATCCAGGTCGTGGTCGAAGGCCATCTGCATGGCCATCCGGATCCGGCCCGAGAGGTAGTCATAACCCTCCAGCCGGTCGGCCTCGGTGCGGATGAACGGGGCGTTGCTGATGAGCTCCTCGGCCTCGGCGATCGCCTCCTGCAGGGGTCGGGTGATGTCGTAGGACGCGCTCAGCTGGTCAGACATCTGGTCAGCCATCTGGTCAGTCCGCCTTCGAGATGATTTTGTCGGCGAACTTGTTCAGATCGTCGATCTTCTTCTGTAGCGGTTCGGTGTCCGCGCCCATGATGTAGGGCACGCGGAAGCCGACGATGCAGTCGGTGACGCCCTTGTCCTCGAGCCGCTTGATCCCGTCGAGGTCGTAGGCGTCGTAGGAGATCACGTGCACCTCGAAGTCGTCGCGGGTGTCGTCCTCCTCGGCTCGGATCTCGGCGAGTCGCTTGAGCAGGCGGTCGAGCTCCTCGCCGTCGCCACCGGCGTGCATCCACCCGTTGCCCTTGCGGACCGCTCGGCGCAGGGCGCCGTCGGCGTGGCCACCGACCAGGAGGGGGATCGGCTCGGTGGGAGCAGGGGACTGCTTGAGGGTGTCGAACTGGTAGAACTCGCCGTCGTAGCCGAAGAACTCGCCAGTGGTCAGGCCCCGCACGATGTCGAGGCACTCATCCATCCGCTTGCCGCGCTTGGCCCAATCGACGCCCAGGGCGTCGAAGTCCTCGGGCCACGGGGACAGCCCGACGCCCAGCCCGAGACGGTTGTGGGACAGGAAGGCGACCGACGCGGCCTGCTTGGCGACCAGGACGGGAGGCCGCACCGGCAGCTTGAGAACGAAGGGCGTCAACCGCAGCGTCGAGGTGACCGCGAAGAGGTGGGCGCACATGATCATCGTCTCGATGAACTCCTTGCCCTCGAGGAACTCCCGGTCGCCGGTGTCGGTGTAGGGGTACTTCGAGTCCGACTCCTGGGGGTAGATCAGAGAGTCCGCCACGGTCATCGAGGTGTACCCAGCCGCTTCGGCCGCCTGGGCCAGGGGGGCGTAGTACTGGGCCTGGGTCATGGCTTCGGCGTAGGTGAATCTCATGGTCACAGACTAGAACGTGTTTCAGTTTTGTGCCAGAGTTCGTCCCGTGGACCTTCAGACCCTCATCGCCCGAGCCGAGATCTCCGACGTACTGACGCGCTATACGCGCGCTATCGACTTCGACGAGTGGGACCTGCTCGACACGGTGTTCACCCACGACGCGGCGATCAACTACGTGGAGTCGGGGGGCATCGAGGCCAGCTACCCCGAGGTGAAGCCCTGGCTGATGGAGATGCTGCCGGCCTTCTTCCCGCGCCGGATGCACCAGTTGGGCCAGATCGACATCGAGTTCGGTGAGCCCGCCGACACCGCCACCGTGGCGGCGTACTTCTACAACCCGATGCCTGCCGACGACGGACACGGGGGCGAGAAGATCGTCGAGATCGGCGGCGTCTACCGCCACCAGATGGTGCTGACCCCTGACGGCTGGCGCAGTTGCCGGCTGCACGAACAAGTGATCTGGAAGCGGGGCCTCTGATGGCCGGTACGAAGAAGCCTCTGACCCCCGAGCAGCGGGCCAAGCGGCAAGAGGCGATGGGCAAGCCGCAGGTGGTCACGATCATCAAGTACATGGCCAAGGCGCAGGTCAAGGTGTTCCGGTTGACCAACGGTCGGATCGGGAGCAAATGGCGGATCGGGGCCGGGTTCCGCAAGCCGGTGCCGACCCTGCTGCTCGACCACGTGGGCCGCAAGTCGGGCACCGCCTTCACCACGCCGCTGCTCTACCTGCGGGACGGCGAGAACCTGGTGGTCGTCGCCTCCCAGGGGGGACTCCCGAAGAACCCGCAGTGGTACTTCAACCTGCTGGCCACCCCGGACACCACCGTGCACATCACCAAGCAGCGAGCGCGACCGGTGCGAGCGCACCAGGCGGACGCGGCCGAGCGGGCTGAGTTGTGGCCACGGCTCGTGGACTTGTACGCCGACTTCGCGACCTATCAGGAGACCACCGACCGGGAGATCCCCGTCGTGGTGCTCGAGCCTCGCTGATCGGCCGGACACCACGAGAGTTGGCCGGTTTGCTCGATTCCGTGACAATGGAGTCGTGGCCGAGCCAGAAGTAGGACAACCGACCCGCGAGGGACACCCCGTTGCGGTGGGCCTGTTGGCCCTCGTGAGCGTGGCGGTCGTGATCGGTCTCGTCCTGGGCGGCGCCGCGATGATCGGCACCCGCGCTCTGGGCCTCGGGGACGGTCAGTCGATCTCGGGTGGGTCGACGTCGGAGGAATCGATGTTCCTTCCCACCCCCGAGCCGACCCAGCGCGATGAGGGCCCCTTGGTCACCCTGGCCCCGCAACCCACTCCGACGCAGAGCGAGGCCGAGGACCGGCCCACCAAGAAGAAGCCGGCCACCCCGATCACCCTGACGGTCCTGCAGACCGAGGTCGTGCCGATGGGCCAGATCGACCTCAGCGGGGTCTACCCAGGCGGCGAGGGTTCGATCCTGCAGGTCCAGCAGTTCAGCAACGGCGGGTGGGACGACTTCCCGGTCACCGCGTCGGTGAGCAACGAGACGTTCCGTACCTTCGTCCAGACCGGTCAGCCCGGCGTCAACCGCTTCCGGATGGTCGACAGCGATTCGGGGCTGACATCGAACGAGATCAAGGTGACCATCAGCGGGGGATGACCCCGTCGCGCGACTCACGGTCGAGATCGGCCCGGCGCGTCCAGTAGCCCACCCAGGCGGTGCCGGCCACGGCCAGACCTCCGATGAGCAGGCTGGCGGTCGCCAACGGCGCGAAGACGGCAACCGCGCCGACCAGCAGCGGCCCGCCCGACAGACCGACGTCCCCACACAGGCGCCACCCACCGAGGAACTGAGCCCGTCCGGCGATGGGTGCCGCATCGGCTCCGAGGGTCATCACGATCCCCGAACCCAGCCCGTTGCCCACCGCGATCAGGGCCATCACGGCCGCGATGCCGGTCGCGGAGTCGGTCAGGGGCAGGAGGAACGCCGCCACCGCCACCGAGGCCACCACCGGGACGGCTACCACCATCCGGCCGCGGGTGTCCATCAACCAGCCGCCGGGGAGGAAGAATGCGATGTCGATCAGGGCGGCGAACGAGAAGATCAGGGACGTCGTACTGGCCGAGATCCCGACCTGGTCGGCCCACAGGGGAAGCAACCCGTTGCGCACCGAGCGGGAGGCGGAGATGACGATCACCGCGACGCCCAGGGTGAGCAGGGTGCGGCGGTTCTGCCTGAGGACCGACCACACGCTGAGGTGACCGGTGCTGCGCTGAGCGGTGCGGGACTCGGTCCCGAGATCCGGCATCAGCAGGGCCAGGAGGCCCGAAGCCACCGACGTGAAGGCCGCGAGGACGAAGACCGAGCGTAGATCGGTCACGGCGATCAGGCCTGCGCCGAGCAGCGGGCCCACGAAGATCCCGACCCGGTGGGACCCGCCGAGTGCCGAGAGGGCACGGGCCCTCAGGCGGGTGGGGACCGCGTCGATCATGAAGCCCTGCCGGGCCAGCATGAACGCCGTCCAGGTCATCCCGGAGACCACCACGGCGGCGCTGAGCATCATCACGGAGTTGCTCAGCGCGGCGGTCGCCATGGCGACCGCGTCGACGAGACCGCCGAGGAACAGGGTGCGTCGCTCCCCGATGCGTGCGACCAGCGCCCCGGCGGGCAGGGAGGCCAGGAGCATGCCGACACCCAGGAGGGCCACGACGAAGGCCGCCGTACTGACGTCTGCCCCCAGATCCCGGGCCCGCAGAGCCAGGATCGGAAGCACCGCGCCGTGGCCGATCGAGTTCACGATGGTGGGCCCGTACGCCGTGACCGCGATGTCCCGGAACCGGAACTCCGCCGGGTCCGAGACGGTCGAGGTCTCGGACGTGGGCATGGGGATCATTGTCCGTCGAGTCGGGCCGTGCGTGAAGGTTCGATACGTCACACGGGTGGCCTCGGGCCTGTGGTTGGCCGACGGTCGCGACACGATCGGGGGTCAGCGGGCACACTTTGGGTCATGAGACTTCCGCTCGTGCCCGTCGTACTGCTCGGTGCTGCGCTGCTCGTCGGCTGCTCTGGCGACGCAGATGAGGACCCGACAGTCCCCTCGGGGTCCGCGTCGGTGGTCGAGGCCCCCTCGGAGGGGTCGACGCCCTCTGCGTCCGAAGCGCCGCGGGGACCGTCGGAGGTGCAGTTCAGGGAGGTACGCGCCAGCGGTCTGTCGAGTCCCGGGACCACCGTTCTCGGGGAGTTCCGCGAGCAGTTCGAGGCACTGGACTGCGCCGCGAGCCCGTCGCTGGCCCAGATTCCGGCCGAGGAGGTCCAGGTCTCCTGCGACGCCCGAGAGCTGCGCTACCTCCTGGAGCCGGCGGTTCTGGCGACGACGGTGGAGGAGGCTCGGGTGGACGTGGATGAGTCCGGCAGCCCGCTGCTGACCCTCACCCTGGACGACGAGGCGGCCGCCGAGCTGGGTCAGGTGACGCAGGGACTGGCCGACACCGGGGCCCGGTTGGCTGTCGTGGTCGACGGGTTCGTGGTCCGGGCCATGGTGGTGGCGGCGCCCATCGAGGGCGGAGTTCTGCAGATCCCCGGCGCCTTCACCGAAGCAGAAGCGGATGATCTGGTGCGTCGCCTGACGGTGGCGCCGTGACGTCGTCGAGGTCGGTCGGCCTCCTGGGCTCGTCGGGGTCAGCGGTCTCGCCCAGGCCCTCGGTGGGACCCCTGGTTCGCCAGCGGCGTACGGCCTGCGCGACAGCGGGCTGACCGCCCAGCACTCCGCCGAGCACCAGCGCGACGCCGAGGGCCTGGGCGAGACCGAAGACCTCCGCGGCGATGAGGATGCCCAGGACGGTGCCGACCACGGGGTTGAGGAGACCGACCAGGGCGACGGCGCCAGCCGGCATCGAGCGCAGGCCGTGGAACCAGCAGATGTAGGCCAGGATCGTCCCCGCTCCGCCGATCCACAGCAGTCCGGCCGCGGCGCCGAGGTCCAGGGCCGGGGGAGGCCCCTCGATGAGGAGACCGAGGGGGAGGAGGAGCAGGCCGCCGACGATCAGTTGCCACGAGACGAGCGTGACGAGGTCGACCGGAGCGCTCCAGCGCTTGATCAGGACGAAGCCGAGCGCGGAGACGGCCACCGAGCTGAAGGCGGCCAGCACTCCGAGGGGATCGAGCTGACCGGGGCTGCGCAGGACCAGGAGAGTGACTCCGAGCAGCCCGACGAGGGCGGCGGTGATCCGGGCGGCTCCTGGACGTTCAGACAGCAGGAGCCAGGCGACCCCCATCACCACCAGCGGCGAGGTGGCCTGGATGGTCGAGGCCAGCCCTCCCGGCAGTCGATAGGCGGAGAGGAAGATCAGGGGAAAGAACAGCCCGATGTTGCACACCCCCAGGACGATCGAGCGCCACCACCAGTCACCCGTGGGTAGCCGGCGACGCCAGGCGAGCAGGATCAGTCCCGCCGGCAGGGCGCGCATGGTCGCCGCGAAGAGGGGCCGGTCGGGCGGTAGGAGCTCGGAGGTGACGATGTACGTCGTCCCCCACGCGGCCGGCGCGATGGCGGTGATCGCAACGATCCGCCACCCAATAGTTTCCATGGAAGAGAATATATCTTCCGTGTCAAGTAATGTCTGCTTCATGAGCGCCAACCCGGATCACGTCGGCCGTATTCTGCAGCAGTGGGCGCAGGAGCGACCCGACCTGGACGTGTCGCCGATGGGAATCATCGGCCGCCTACACCGCCTCGCAGCGGTGTTGGAGGAGGAGTTGCGACCGGTCTTCGCCGAGGCGGGGCTAAGCGACGGCGACTTCGACGTGCTGGCGTCACTGCGACGCTCGGGGGCGCCGTACGAAGTGACACCGGGGGAGTTGGCGGCCTCCACGATGGTGACCTCCGGCGCGATCACCAAGCGAGTGGACCGCCTGGTCGACGCAGGCCTGGTTACGCGCACTGTCTCGGAGTCGGACGCGCGCTCGCGACTGATCCGCCTGACCGATCAGGGCCTGCGCACCTGCGACTCGCTCGTCGAACGACATGTGGCCAACGAACACCGTCTGGTGGCCGGTCTCAGCGACCTCGAACGCTCCCGGCTGGCCCATCTGCTCGAAATCTGGGGCCACCAACTCACCGGTTCGTGAACCTTGGACGAGGAAACTCACGCTTGGACGACAAAGTTTCATCGTCCAAGCGTGAGTTTCACCGGCCGGCCGGTGAAACTCCCTCCGGCTCAGTCAGGGATCATGTCGAACACGGCCGGGTCCGGACCGATCCGGCCATCGGTGCCGCCGCCGAGGGCGGTGATGGTGGCAACCTCATCGGAGCTGAGCGAGAAGTCGAAGAGGTCGAAGTTCTCCGCCATCCGCTCGGCCTTCATCGACTTGGGGAAGACGATGTCGCCGCGTTCGATGTGCCAGCGCAGGGTGACCTGCGAGGGCGTTTTGCTGTGCTTCTTCGCGATCTCGCCGATGGCCTGGTCGTCCAGGATCTTGCCCTGAGCGATCGGGGACCATGCCTCGATCTTGACCCCGTGCGCCAGGGAGGCCTCGCGGGTCACATCGTTGGTGAAGTAGGGGTGGGCCTCGATCTGGTTGACCACCGGAAGGACTCCGGTCTCAGCCACGATGCGGTCGAGGTGGTCGGGGTTGAAGTTCGACACGCCCACCGACTTCGCGCCGCCCTGGGTGACGAGCTCGGCCATCGCCTTCCACGTCGAGACGTAGTCGCCGTCGTATTTGGTGGGCAGCGGCCAGTGCACGAGGAACAGGTCGACGTGGTCGAGACCCAACTTGGCCAGCGACTCGTCGAAGGAGCGCTTGACGTCGTCGGGGCGGTGGTTGTTGTTGTTCAACTTCGTGGTGACGTAAAGGTCTCCGCGCGAGAGGCCCGAGGAGGCGATGGCCTCACCGACGCCGGCCTCGTTGCCGTACATCTGCGCCGTGTCGATGTGGCGGTAGCCCGCCTCGAACGCGGAGGTGACGGTGGCCGCGGTGTCCTCCGCGGGCACCTGGAACACCCCGAAGCCGAGTTGGGGGATGGTCGTGTGGTCGTTGAGGGTCACGGTAGGAACGGTCATGCAGGGCCTAAGGATCGTCGCGCTCGGACTATTCCGGGCCCGGAACGAACCCTCCTGGATGGCGAGGTGGCCGATGCGGTCGGCGGGCGCATGGTTCGTTCGTCATGATGGCGGGGTGAACTACACCGACTACGACACCAGATTGGCGGCGTACGCCGTCATCGTCGACGACGATCGGGTGCTGCTCGCATTGTGGAACGAGGCGGACCAGCCGCGCTGGACCCTGCCCGGTGGCGGGGTGGAGTTGAACGAGAGCGCCGAGGAGGGGGCGATCCGCGAGGTGCGCGAGGAGTCCGGGTACGACGTCGAGCTGGGTCCGCTGCTCGGCGTCCACTCCTACGTCATCCCACCCGAGCGTCGGCGCCACGCCCGCGGCCGCTCGATGAAGGCGGTGCGGGTGATCTACACCGCCACCGTGATCGGCGGCGATCTGACCGAGGAGATCGACGGAACGACCGACGAGGCGCGATGGTTCCCCCTGGCGGAGGTACCGAGCCTGCCCCAGGTGGGTCTGATCGAGGTCGGGCTACGGATGTGGCGCCAGCGACCCCAGCCAGCGCAGGAGTAGTCGCACCCTGTCGACGACAAGATGACCGCAAGCAAATCCTTGCAAAGATGTCTTTGCGGTTTTAGTCTGAGGTCATGGACCTGTCGCGTGTCACCCCCGACGTAGCGGGACTGCAGGCGCTGTCCCACCCCACCCGGCTCCGCATCCTGGGCCTCCTGCGCTCGGAGGGGTCGGCCACCGCCAGTTCGCTGGCGACCCGGTTGGGCATGAACTCGGGCGCGACGTCCTACCACCTCAGGCACCTGGCCAAGCACGGCTTCATCGAGGACGATGCTGAGCGGGGTAACGGGCGCGAGCGTTGGTGGCGGGCGGCTCACCAGTCCACCCGCACCACGTCGGATCCGCGTTCGCCCCAGGAGCGCGACGCGCTGGACGCCTTCGCCCAGGCCATCGCCGTCGTACACACCGAGCAGCTGCAGCGGGCCGTGGAGGAGTTCGGTCTGCTTCCGGAGGCCTGGCGATCCACCACCACGACCTCGGACTGGGGATTCACCCTCACCCCGGCCCGGGCCCGAGCGCTGCTGGCTGCACTCGAGCAGGTGTTGGAGGAGACCGAAGAGGACGCCGAGGACGCCGAAGCGGGTTCGTTCGTGGTCCAGCTCCACACCTTCCCTCGGCCAGGGACGGTCACCCCGCAGGCTTCCGGGTCCTGATGATGAGCGCCTACCGGGTCTTCCTGCTCCTCACCTTCACCCGCTGGTTCCCGATCGGACTGGTGGTGGCGCTCCTGGGGTTGTGGAAGCTCGACCAGGGGCTCAGCGTGGCCCAGGTCCTGACCTCGGGAGCGGTCAGTGCGGTGCTGATCCTCCTGCTGGAACTACCCACCAGCGGGTTCGCCGACACCTACGGGCGCCGCTCCCTGCTGGTGGTGGCCGCGGTGGTGGGAGTGGTCTCCTCGGTGATCTATCTGCTCGCGTCGTCGTTCTGGGTCTTCGTCGTCGCCTCGATCCTCCAGGGGATCCACCGAGCGTTGGACTCCGGCCCGCTCGAGGCGTGGTTCGTGGACACCGTCCACGTGGAACGACCCGGAGCCGACGTCGATCAGGAACTCTCCCGCGCCGGCACGGTCCTCGGCGCCGCGATCGCGTCGGGGGCGCTGCTGTCCGGTGCGCTGGTGTGGTGGGACCCGTTGCCGGGGTCGGCCCTGCGCCTGCCCATGCTCCTGTGGGCCATCCTCGGGGTGATCCACCTGGTCGCTGTGGTCCTGCTGATGCGCGAATCGCCCCGGGTGCGTACGACGGGCGCGAATCCGTGGCAGGGCGTGATCGAGGTGCGTCAGGTCGTCGTCGGGGGATTGACCCTCGCGCTACGCAACCGCGTGCTGCTCGCGCTGCTGGGCGCCGAGGCCGCGATGAGCCTGCTGATGATCGGCTTCGAGCAGTTGGTCCCGCTGCGGTTGGCCGAACTGCTGGGCAGTCCGGATCGCGCCGGGGCGTTGATGAGTCCGACCGCGGCGATCGGGTGGGGGGCCTTTGCGGCCGGCGCCGCGCTGGGTGGCCGACTCTCCCGTCGCCTGGGACTGGCCCGAGCCGCCATGGTGACCCACCTACTCACCGCGGTCGGCGTGGTCGGCATCGGGCTGGCCATCGGTCCGGTCGGAGTCGTCACCGGCTACGTCGTGGCGTACGGCGTCTTCGGCGGCACCGGTCCGCTCCAGGCGGCGCTGGTCCATCGCGAGGCCAGTGCGCAGAACCGAGCGACCGTCCTCTCGCTGGGGTCGATGTCCTCCTTCGCGGTCTTCGCCGTGATGGCTCCCCTCGCGGGGGTGCTCGCGGGGATGACGTCGACCGGGGTCGCCCTGTTGGCCCTCGGGATCCTCGGGGGACTGGGCGGTGCCTGCTACCTGCCGGCGGCGCGATCGAGCAGGGCCCCGGCGGACGCCCCAGCCTGAGCGTCGGCCAGATTGCCCGGTTCAGCGAGCGCGCGGTCGACCAGGGCGTCGGCGTGGGCGGTCGCGGAGTCGATCAGGGGGAGAGGTGAGGACCCCGGCGGCACGAGGAGGCCGATTTCGGTGCAGGCCAGCACGACGGCCTCCGCCCCGGCCGCGCCGAGCTGCTCGATCACCTCGATGTACGCCGCCCGCGAGGCGTCGAGGAACCGGCCCTGGGTGATCTCCTCGAACACCACCCGATCGATCATGTCCCGCCCGGCCTCGTCGGGCACCACGACCTCGATGCCGTGCAGGGCCAGGCGGTCGGCGTAGAAGGTCTCCTCCATCACCCACCGGGCCCCGAGCAGGCCGAGCCGCGTGATCCCTGCGGCGCGGGCCACCTGTGCTACGGCGTCGGCGATGTGGATCGCCGGGACGTCGACGGCGGATTCGAGGGCGTCGAAGTTCTTGTGCATCAGATTCGTGCACAGACCGATCAGATCGGCACCTCCCGCCTCGCAGCGGCGGGCCGCGTCGGCCAGGATCTGGGCCGAGCCCGCCCAGTCCTCACGCAGCTGGCAGTCGCGCACCTGCGCGAAGTCCACGGACTGCAGAGAGATCTTCGCGGAGGAGTGGCCGCCCCGACGCGCGGCCACCTGCTCGTTGATGCGGCGGTAGTAGGCCTCGGTGGAGTGCCAGGACATGCCTCCGACGAGGCCGATGGTCAACATGCATCCAGCCTCCCGCGGATCGTGGACCCTAGGAATCCCCCTTCTTCTAGGAGGAGCCATAAGCAATAGTTGGAGCCATGATGGACAGCCGACGCATTCTCATCTTCCGGGCCGTGGTCCGGGCCGGCTCGATCAGTGCCGCCGCCCGCGAACTCGGTTGGACCCAGCCGGCGGTGAGTCAGCACCTCGCGCATCTGGAGCGCGAAGCCGGTTCCCCGCTGCTCCTGCGCGGCCCTTCTGGCGTCCGGTTGACCGAGGCGGGCCAGATGTTGGCCAAGCGGGCCGACGTACTGGCCGCCGAACTGCACGCAGCCACCGAGGAACTCGTGGCGTTGGGGCAACTACGGGCCGGACGGGCGCGACTGGTGGCCTTTCCCTCGGCGGCGGCGACGATCGTCCCGGTCGCGTTGGAGACCTTGGCCGCGGATCACCCGGCCATCGAGGTCGGGCTCGAGGTCGCCGAACCGCCCGAGGCGATCGCCGCGGTGAGCGCGGGCGATGCGGATCTCGCCCTGGCCTTCGGGTATGACGGCCCACCCGAGGGCCTCGGCCCTCTCCGGTGGGTTCCCCTGATCGCTGAACCGGTGCACCTGGTGGTCCCGCCGGATTCGACGATGACCGAGCGGGCTCCTCTGGCCTCCCTGTCGGGGGCCGACTGGATCGGGGGCTGTGTGCGCTGCCGCGGCCATCTCGTCCAATGCTGCGAGGAGGCCGGATTCACCCCGGTGCTTCGGCACACGACCGACGACTATGTGGTCGTCCAGAATCTGGTGGCCCGCGGGCTGGGGGTCACGGTCCTGCCGGCGTCGGCCCTGGCCGCCTACCGCCACCCGGGGGTGCGGGTGCTCGAACGGCCCGATCTGGGGGAGCGGGTGATCGGGGTTCTGATGCGACCGGGCGCCGAGGCGGTGCCCGCCACGGGCGCGCTGTTGCAACGCTTTCGCGGGGTCGGAGAACTGCCGGGAACAAACGCGGAGACCCCCTAGTTGAGCCTGTCAGAGACTTGAGTTGAATCGACTCAACTTCTTTGCCACAATCGGTGGCAGCACATCCCCATACGTCTTACACGCGGAGGTAACACACACATGGCACGAGCAGTCGGCATCGACCTCGGCACCACCAACAGCGTCGTCGCGGTCCTCGAGGGTGGCGAACCCACCGTCATCGCCAACGCGGAGGGCGCCCGCACCACCCCGTCGGTCGTGGCCTTCGCCAAGTCCGGCGAGGTTCTCGTCGGTGAGGTCGCCAAGCGCCAGGCCGTCACCAACGTCGACCGGACGATTCGCTCGGTCAAGCGTCACATGGGCACGGACTGGAAGCAGACCTTCGACGACAAGGACTTCAACTCCCAGCAGATCAGCGCCTTCGTGCTGCAGAAGCTCAAGCGCGACGCCGAGGCCTACCTCGGTGAGCCCGTCACCGACGCCGTGATCACCGTCCCGGCGTACTTCTCCGACGCCCAGCGCCAGGCGACCAAGGAAGCCGGCGAGATCGCGGGCCTGAACGTCTCCCGCATCGTCAACGAGCCCACCGCGGCTGCTTTGGCCTACGGCCTGGACAAGGGCGACGACCAGACCATCCTCGTCTTCGACCTCGGTGGCGGCACGTTCGACGTGTCCCTGCTCGAGATCGGTGAGGGTGTGGTCGAGGTCAAGGCGACCTCCGGTGACAACCACCTCGGTGGTGACGACTGGGATGACCGCGTCGTGGAGTGGATGGTCAAGCGCTTCAAGGCCAACAATGGCGTCGACCTCGCGGCCGACAAGATCGCCAAGCAGCGCCTCCAGGAAGCGGCCGAGAAGGCCAAGATCGAGCTTTCGTCCTCCAGCGAGACCACGATCCACCTGCCTTACATCACCCACGGCGAGTCCGGCCCGCTGCACTTCGAAGAGAAGTTGAGCCGCTCGGAGTTCCAGAAGCTGACCCAGGACCTGATCGACCGCACCAAGACCCCGTTCCAAGCGGTCCTCAAGGACGGTGGCGTGGCGATCGCCAACATCGACCACGTCGTGATGGTCGGTGGCTCCACCCGGATGCCCGCCGTGACCGAGGTCGTGAAGTCTCTGCTCGGCGGCAAGGAGCCCAACAAGGGCGTCAACCCCGACGAGGTCGTCGCTGTGGGCGCGGCCCTCCAGGCCGGTGTCCTCAAGGGCGAGGTCAAGGACGTGCTGCTCCTCGACGTCACCCCGCTCTCCCTCGGTATCGAGACCAAGGGTGGCGTGATGACCAACCTCATCGAGCGCAACACCACGATCCCGACCAAGCGTTCGGAGATCTTCACCACCGCCGATGACAACCAGCCCTCGGTCGAGATCAAGGTCGCCCAGGGTGAGCGTCAGATGTGGGCGCAGAACCAGCCGCTCGGTAACTTCGAGCTGACCGGTCTGCCGCCGGCGCCTCGCTCGGTGCCCAAGATCGAGGTCACCTTCGACATCGACGCCAACGGCATCGTGCACGTGTCCGCCAAGGACCAGGGCTCCGGCAAGGAGCAGTCCATGACCATCTCCGGTGGGTCCGCCCTGTCGAAGGACGACATCGACCGGATGGTCAAGGAGGCCGAGCAGTACGCCGACGAGGACGCCAAGCGTCGCGAGAGCGTGGAGGCCCGCAACCAGGGTGAGCAGCTCGTCTACTCGACGGAGAAGTTCCTCGAGGACAACGCAGACAAGCTGCCCGACGAGGTCAAGACCGAGGTCACCGCCGACGTCGACGCCCTCAAGGCCGTCCTCGAGGACGAAGAGGCCGACGCGGATTCCATCAACGCCGCCCTGGCGAAGGTCAACGAGTCCAGCCAGAAGATGGGCGCTGCGATGTACGCCGCAGCCGAGGCCGACGCCTCCGCCGCGGGTGGGGCCACCGGAGCCACCGGTGAAGCCGACGACGACGTCGTCGACGCCGAGATCGTGGACGACGAGCCCACCGAGTCCGCAGAGTCTGCGGAGTCCGCCAAGGCCGACGAGACCGCCGACCAGACGGGCGAGGACGAGTCCAAGTGACGCAGTCCCCCGATCTGCCCCAGGGGGAGGCTGCCGGTCAGCCTCCCCCCGGGGACGGGGTCTCTCCGGAGGCCTCCCACGGCGGCTCCTTCGGGGACGCCGCCGCAGAGATGCCCAACGAGACCGAGGTGGAGGTCACCATGGATTCGCAACCAGAGCACGGCGAGGCCCAGCCGGCAACTCAGCCTGCGACCGAGGCTGATGGAGACATCAGCGGAGTCGCCGACATGGTCGAGGAGGGGGCGCCGCTCGAGCCGTCGGACTTGCTCGATGAGCAGACCGCGGAGTCCGATGAACTCACCGTGGCCCAGATGGCGCTTGCCGAACGGACCACCGACCTGCAGCGATTGCAGGCCGAGTTCGTCAACTACAAGCGCCGCGTCGACCGGGACCGCGACCTGATCAAGGAGAACGCGACGTACGCCGCGCTCGTCCCGATCGTCGAGGTCCTCGACAACATCGACCGCGCCCGCGAGCACGGCGAGTTGGACCCGGGCTTCAAGTCCATCGCCGAGCAGTTGGAGCGTGTGGTGGCCGGGTCCGGCCTGGTGAAGTTCGGCGCTCCGGGCGACGCCTTCGACCCGGCCTTCCACGAGGCGCTGTCCCATCTGGGACAGGACCCCGAGGTCACCGTGACCACGTGCAAGGTGGTCGCGAAGGCTGGCTACAAGATCGGAGCGCGCGTCGTACGCGCCGCTCAGGTGCTCGTCGCCGATCCGGTCGAAGACTGATCAACCAAACACAGGGAGAGGGGTGACAAAAGCATGAGTGACAAGGACGGCTTCCGGGCCGACTGGGCGCAGAAGGACTTCTACAAGGTCCTCGGTCTCAAGAAGGATGCGGCGAGCGCTGACATCAAGAAGGCCTACCGCAAGCTCGCGCGCGAGAACCACCCCGACACCCACCCCGGCGACGATGCGCGGCATGACCGGTTCAAGGCGGTCGCGGAGGCGTATGACGTGGTGGGCGATCCCGACAAGCGCAGCAAGTACGACGAGATGCGTTCGCTCTACGCCAGTGGCGGCGGCTTCGGCCGCCCCACGGGCGCGGGCGGCGGATTCTCGGTCGACGACCTGCTGCGGGACCGGGCCGGCGGTGGTGGGTTCGGCGACATGTTCGGCGACATCTTCGGCGGCGGCGGCCAACGCCGCCCGCAGCAACCGCGCCCGGCCAAGGGTGCCGACGTCGAGACCTCGGCCACCATCAGCTTCGTCGACGCCGTCGACGGGGTGACGGTGTCGCTGCGGCTCACCTCCGACGCACCCTGCCCCGACTGCAACGGCACCGGCGGGAAGGCGGGCACCAAGCCGCGTATCTGCTCCCACTGTGAGGGCGCCGGCTCGGTGGTCTCCTCGGTGGGCGGTGCCTTCTCCCTCAACGAGACCTGCCCGGTCTGCGGGGGCCGACAACTGGTCTACGACCAGCACTGCCCCACCTGCGGCGGCAACGGTCGCGGGCTCTCCGCGCGCACGATCCAGGCCCGGCTGCCGGCCGGGGTCAAGGACGGCCAGCGCATCCGGGTCCGAGGCAAGGGCTCGGCAGGGGAGAGCGGCGGCCCTCCTGGGGACCTGTTCGTGGTGGTCCGGGTCAGCCCGCACCGCGTGTTCGAACGGTCCGGGGACAACCTGACCCTCGACGTACCCATCTCCTTCGACGAGGCCGCCCTCGGCGCCGAGATCAAGGTCCCCACCCTCGGTGGGGCCCCGGTCACCCTGCGCCTGCCGGCCGGGACGCCCAACGGTCGCACCTTCCGGGTGCGCGGCCGCGGCGTCACCAAGGCCGACGGGTCGAGCGGTGACCTGCTGGCGACCGTGGTCGTGCAGGTTCCGGCCACCCTCAACGAGGCCGCCAAGGAGGCGGTCCACGCCTACCGAGAGGCGACCGTGGGCAAACCCCTACGGGCGAACCTGTTCGACTCATGAGGGGGTTCGAGTCATGAGGGACATGGAGGGGCCTGGCCCGGACGCCGCCGTCTACGTGATCAGCGTGGCGGCGCAACTGACCGGTCTCCACCCGCAGACCCTGCGGACCTACGAGCGACTCGGGCTGATCATGCCCGGTCGCACGGGCGGCGGCGGTCGCCGCTACTCCTCGACCGACATCGACCGGTTGCGGGAGATCGCCGAGCTGACCTCCTCGGGCATCGGCATCGAGGGAGTACGCCGAATCCTCGAGTTGGAGAACCGCGCCACCGCGCTCTCGGCCCGCAACGAGGAACTCCAGGCAGAGCTCGCGGCCACCCGCGAGGCCCTGCGGGCGGCGGTCTCCGACCGCCGCGCCGAGGCGCCGGTCAGCCGGGTGCCCGCGCTGCGCCCGCCCCCGATGGGTCAATCCATCGTGGTGTGGCGACGCGGCCGCTGAGGCACCCTGACGGGACGCTGGTTGAGGTGTGAGGGCCGCCAGGCCCGAGCCTCGAAACCTGGTTCCTGACATGGCCGGGTCCGCACCGGGGCCCGGTGGTTTCGAGGCTCCTCGCTGGAGCTCGCCACCCCTCGACCAGCGAGGTCGAGTGGTCGGGCGTGATGTGGTTAACCCTCACTGTTACCGCCGGTAGGCACTATCCTCGACGCAGCCTGTCAAAGCAGACGGGTGGCGGGTGAGGGAGTGACGGCATGGTCGAGTGGGTCACCGAGTGGTTCAACGACATCGACTGGCTTCTGTTCCTGACGATCCCGATCTTCACCGGGGTCATCGGGTTCCTGATCAACTGGTCGGGACTGTTCATGTTGTTCAGCCCGGTGCGGTTCCACGGCGTCAAGGTGCCGGGGATGAAGGAGCTCGCCTCGATCCTGCCCCGCAAGTTGCAGGAGATCCCCGGGCTCATCCAGGGCGGGATCGGCTGGCAGGGGATCGTGCCGGCCCGGGCCGCGAAGATGGGGTCGATCGCGGTCGACAAGGCCATCGCCAAGCTCGGCACCCCGGGGGAGTTCTACCAACAGCTCGAACCCGATCAGATCGCCGAACACATCGTCACCGTCTTCCGCCCCGAGATCCCCGAATTGGTCAACGACGTGATGAGCCGCGAGCACCCGCGGCTGTGGAGGGACCTCCCGGGGCCGGTCAAGCAGACCGTCTATGACCGGGTGCAGTCCCAACTGCCGTCCGTGGTCGGCCGGGTCACCGACGAGATCGGCATTCACATCGACCAACTGCTCGACCCGAAAATCATGGTCATCGACCACTTCCAGAAGAACCCCGCCCTGGTCGTGCGGATCTTCCGCGACTTCGGTCAACGAGAGCTGAACCTGATGGTCTGGTTCGGGTTCATCTTCGGTTTCCTGCTCGGTATCCCGGTCGCCGTCGCGGACAGCATCATCCACCAGGGATGGGTGCTGCCGGTCATGGGCGTGGCCGTCGGGTGGATCACCAACTCGCTGGGGATGTGGCTGATCTTCGAGCCCCCCGAGCGCAAGATGCTGCTCGGCTTCATCCCCGTGCACGGACTGTTCCTGCGTCGACAGAACGAGGCCGCCGAGGTGTACGCCCGGATCATCGCCGAGGACGTCATCACCCTCGAACGCATCGGGGACTTCCTGCTCGACGGCCCCCGGGGGGACAGGACCCGACAGATGCTGGCCACGGCCCTGCGACCGGCCATCGACAAGGCCGCCGGACCCCTGCGCGGCGCGGTCCGGGTCGCGCTGGGAGCGGAGAAGTTCGACAACATCCGCGACTCGGTGGCCAAGGAAGCGGTGGGCCGGACCCTGACCCCCTTCAAGGACAAGGACTTCTCCGCCAAACAGGCCGAGAAGATCCGGGTCCTGGTCGCCACCCGCACCAAGGAACTACCGCCGAGAGACTTCGTGGACATGATGCGATCAGCGATCAAGGAGGACGAGTGGATGCTCTACGCCCACGGCGCCATCATGGGCGCAGCCGGAGGATTCCTGCACCTGTGGATCTTCGGGGTGCAGGGTGGTTGAGCCGGTGAACGATCCCCAGGAGTCGCGCCAGAGTGCGGTCGGCCGACGAGTGGAACCCGTCCGTCCCGCCGTCGACTCGATCCCCGGGCTGGCCCGTGTCGCCGCCTCCGCCGCTTGGCACACGACCGGCTGGAGTGCGAGGACATCGGCCAAAGCCTGGCTGCGCGTGGGTCGCGCGGTGGTCAACCCCGATGAGGCCCAGGACCTGGCCCGCGACCTCGGCAAGGCCGCGGTCGTCGTCGGTGACCTGGCCCGGTCGATGTCGGAGGGGGTGCCGGCCGCGAAGGCGCTTCTGGTGGCCGGTGAGTCCCTGGGCGGGCTCGGGGAGACCCCCGAGGGCGTGAACGGGTTCCGGGTCGGCTCCTCGTCCTCTAAGCCACTACCGCCCACCTTGCGGGAGCAGGGACAACAACTGCTCTCCCGGTCCCGCGACGTGTGGAGCACCGAACAGGGCCACCCCGCCTACGAGCGGATCCTCAGCGAGATGGCGCCCGACGAGGCCCGCATCATGCTCCTGCTGATCCGCAGCGGTCCGCAACCCAGCGTCGATGTCCGCACCGGTGGTCCGATCGGAATGGTCAGCAGCCAACTGATCGCCCCGGGTCTGACCATGATCGGTGCGCGGTCGGGGGCGCGCTACCTCGACCAGGTGCCGTCGTACCTCAACAACCTGCATCGGCTGGGACTCGTCTGGTTCAGCAGGGAGGCCCTGTCGGATCCGATGGTGTACCAGGTCGTCGAGGCCCAGCCCGACGTGCTGGCCGCCATGCACTCGGTCAAGTTCGCCAAGGTGATCCGGCGCAGCATCCACCTCACCCCGTTCGGCGAGGACTTCGTCAAACTGTGTCTGCTCGAGGAGGATGTCGCGGTCTCGGACCTGCCTGAGCACGCCACGCCACCGGCCGCCGACAGCGATCCGTCCGCCTGATCAGACGTCCCGGGGGGGGGACAGCAGTCGGGGATCAGCAGGCGAGCATCTTGACGACGAAGACCGAGCCAGCCTCTTCGCCCGGGTGGTAGCTCACCGACCCGCTCTGGGCCTCCGCAAGGGTCTTGACCACGTAGAGGCCGAGTCCGGTGCCGGTCGCGACGGCGTCGGGTGCCCGGGAGAACTCCTTGAACAGGTTGTCGGCGAACTCGAGAGGCACCCCGGCGCCCTCGTCCCGCACCTCGATGCAGACCGAGTCACCCTCGCCGCGGACGGTGATGGAGTACGGCGCCGCGCCGTACTTGTGGGCGTTGCTGAGCAGGTTCGTCAGGATCTGCTCGAGGCGCAGTGGGTCGGCCCGGACCTGCCGGGAGTCCTCGACCTCGACCGACACGTCGTACCGGTCGCTGATCGCGCTCTCCACGATGGTGGCGGGGTCGACGACCTGCAGGTCGATGCGCAGGGTGCCGCGTTGGATCTGGGCGGCGGTCAGGAGGTCGGCGGTGATGCTGTCGAGCATGCGGGCCTGACGACCGACCGAGGCCATCAGCCGGTCGCGCTGCTCGGAGGTGATGGTCTGGGCGCTCCAGCCGATCGTCTCGGCGATCCCGCACAGGACGGCGACCGGTCCACGAATCTCGTGAGCCGTGGTGGCGATGGCGCGCCGCAGCATCCCGACGTCCTCGGCGGCGGCATCGAGGTAGATCAACACCGACCATCCGGTACGCCGCAGCGTCGCTCGAGCGCGGGCGTGCGGGAGGTCGACCTCGAAGGAAGCATCGGGGTCGAGTCGGTGGAAGGCCACCATGGTCGACAGTTCGGGGGCGACCGTGGACAACGGGGCCCCCGCGGTCTCGGTGCCGAGTAGGCGTGCCGCCACCCCGTTGATGTGGACCAGTCGGAAGAGGGGCTCGTCGGCGACCTCGATCACGCCGTACGGCGCGAGACCCAGGGCCTCCCAGGCGGAGACGTGGTCGTGTCCGCGGGCAGCGGTCATCGGGGACGTCGCGGTAGGGGTCGGCTGCGGGTCCGGGTGGCTGTGCGCCAGAGGGCCGACGGCCGGGGGCGTGAACTCCGCCGGGCGCTCCTGCAGGGTCTCGGCGGCCGGGGCGCTGGAGGTGGGGACGACCGAGAGCTTCCTACTGCCCGGCCGGTGACCTTGGCCGGAGGTGATGTCGCGGACGTATTGCAGGATGGTGTTGAGCGGGGCGCCCTTCTGCACGTAGCCATCGGCTCCCGCAGCCAACGCCCGGGCCGACATCTGTTGGGCGCCGAACCCCGAGAGCACCACGATCTTCGCCGCCGGGCAGAGCCTTCTCAGGGTGGGAAGTGCCTCGATGCCGTCCATGACGGGCATGGCGAGGTCGATCAGGATGACGTCGGGTCGCGCGTCGCGCACGACCTCGATCCCGGCTTTGCCGTCGCCGGCCTCGGCCACCACATCGAAGCCGCCGCGGCCCAGCGCGAGTTTCAGCAGCTCCCGCAGATCCTCGGTGTCATCGATGATCACGACTCGTTTCGAGGCGGTGCCCGACGGCTGGGTCGTCACGGAGGATGCCTTTCATCGTGGGAGGCGGGTTCTGCGCTTGGACAGCATCACATCTGCTGGTGAATGGCGTCGCAGCGTGCCTGCTGTCGGCCCAGTACCCAAGAGTTCGGTCATCATCCCACTGGCGGAGTTGATCGAGGCCTCCAACACGGTTTTCGCTTGCTGCGGGTCGTCGAGGTCCAAGGCCATCTTGGCCACCACGAGGCTCTGCAGCATCGTGTCGTGACTCTCCATGGCCTGCTGATCGCGGGCGCGGATGTCCTCCATCAGTCGGGCCTGATCCAGGTCGGGCGAGAGGTGGTGGCGCAGTTTGTAGTAGTGCACGCCGACCAACAGGCCGAGGACGTCCCACAGGACCAACGGCCACCCCCAGCCCAGTCGCAGGTCCATCCCGCTCGTGCTGGCGAAGCCGACCTGCGGGAGGAGGAGGTAGGTCGCCAGGATGCCGTGGTGGAACGCACCGGTGAGGAAGATCGCCGCCGTGGTCGCGCCGAGGGGGTGGGAGCGCACCTGGTGGCTCCGCACCAGGGGGGTGATGATGGCGAGGGCGATGAGGAGGAAGGTGATGCCGATGCCGCCGTTGGCGACGATTCCGATCTGCCAGGTCATGACGCTCCTTCGTGGGGGGGAAGAAACCGGGCTGCTGAACAGTCAGGGCGGGGGCCCTGTCTGTCATGTCAGACAGTAGTTCCAAATCGCCGCGAGCAACAGCGAACGGGCATCACCGGCCGAGAATGATGAGGTCCGACGGTGATGTCGAGACTTGAGTGGAATAGACTCAACTTTCCCAAGGTTGGAAGTATCAAGTCAGTCGTGGGATGGGCGTCGCCCGCACCAGATACAGATCGGTAGAGAGGAAGAACCCATGAGCCAGTTCGGCGCGGAGAAGTTCACCACCCGGAGTCGCGAGGCCATCGAGGCTGCTCAACTCGCCGCCACCACGGCAGGGAACAGCCACACCGAGCCCATCCATCTGCTGGTCGCGCTGCTGCAGCAGGCGGAGGGGACCGCGCGGGCGTTGGTCGCCAAGACCGGCGTGGGCGCCGACGACCTGACCGCCCAGGCCGAACAGGCCCTGCGGGTGCTGCCCACGGCCAGTGGGGCGACCGTGCAGCAACCCTCCGGTTCCGCTGCCCTGACCCGAGTTCTCGCCGCCGCCCTCGATCTGGCCACCTCGATGAAGGACGAGTACGTCGCCACCGAGCACCTCCTCATCGCCCTGGCCGGCACCGACTCCTCCGCCGCCCGGGTGCTGAAGACCGCGGGCCTGACCGAATCGGGCCTGCGCGAGAGCCTCACGGCCGTCCGCGGCAACCGCCGGGTCACCAGCCCGGAGGCCGAGTCGACCTTCGAAGCGCTCGAGAAGTACAGCATCGACCTGACCCGGGCCGCCGAGGACGGACGACTCGACCCGGTCATCGGGCGCGACTCCGAGATCCGTCGCGTGGTGCAGGTGCTCAGTCGCCGCACCAAGAACAACCCCGTCCTGATCGGAGAGCCCGGGGTGGGCAAGACCGCCGTCGTGGAGGGCCTGGCCCAGCGCGTGGTGGCGGGCGACGTGCCCGATTCGTTGAAGGGTCGCCGGGTGCTCTCCTTGGACCTGGCCGCCATGGTCGCCGGGGCGAAGTACCGCGGGGAGTTCGAGGAGCGCCTCAAGGCCGTCCTCGAGGAGATCAAGGACGCCGGTGGTCAGGTGATCACCTTCATCGACGAGTTGCACACCGTCGTCGGGGCCGGAGCCGGCGGTGACTCCGCGATGGACGCCGGCAACATGCTCAAGCCGATGCTGGCCCGCGGGGAACTGCACATGATCGGCGCCACGACCCTGGACGAGTACCGCGAACGCATCGAGAAGGACCCTGCCCTCGAGCGACGCTTCCAGCAGGTCTTCGTCGGTGAGCCGACCGTGGAGGACACCATCCAGATCCTGCGCGGCATCCAGGAGAAGTACGAAGCCCACCACGGGGTCCGGATCACCGACGCCGCCCTGGTCGCCGCGGCCACCCTGTCCGACCGCTACATCACCGGTCGCCAACTCCCCGACAAGGCCATCGACCTGATCGACGAGTCCGCCTCACGGCTGCGGATGGAGATCGAGTCCTCCCCGGAGGAGATCGACCAGCTGCGCCGGATCGTGGACCGCCTGAAGATGGAGGAGTTCGCGCTCGCCAAGGAGAGCGACGACGCCTCGGTGGAGCGGCTCGCCGTGCTGCGGGCCGACCTGGCCGACCGCGAGGAGGAACTGCGTGGCCTCGACGCACGCTGGGAGCAGGAGAAGGCCCTGCTCGAGGGGGAGGGCGAGTTGCGCCGCCAGCTTGATCACCTGCGGGTCGAGAGCGAACGACTCCAGCGTGAGGGTGACTTCGAGAAGGCCAGCGAGATCCTCTACGGCCAGATCCCGGCCTTGGAGAAGCAGATCGAGCAGGCCGCCGCGGCCGAGCAGTCCTCGCCGGCCGAGAAGCTCGTCGGCGAGGAGGTCGGCGCCACCCAGATCGCCGAGGTGGTCGAGGCCTGGACCGGGATCCCTGTCGGCCGGATGCTCGAGGGCGAGACGGCCAAGCTGTTGAAGATGGAAGAGGTCATCGGGCAGCGCCTGATCGGCCAGCACGACGCGGTCGAGGCGGTCAGCGACGCCGTACGCCGCTCGCGCGCCGGCATCGCCGACCCCAACCGACCCACCGGGTCCTTCCTGTTCCTGGGCCCCACCGGCACCGGAAAGACCGAACTGGCCAAGTCCCTGGCCGACTTCCTCTTCGACGACGAGCGGGCGATCGTCCGCATCGACATGAGCGAGTACGCCGAGAAGCACTCCGTGGCCCGGTTGGTCGGGGCGCCTCCCGGCTACGTCGGGTACGACGAGGGCGGGCAGCTCACCGAGGCGGTCCGTCGCCGCCCCTACTCCGTGGTGCTGCTCGACGAGGTCGAGAAGGCCCACCCCGAGGTGTTCGACGTGCTCCTCCAGGTCCTCGATGACGGTCGGCTCACCGACGGGCAGGGACGCACCGTCGACTTCCGCAACACCCTGCTGATCCTGACCAGCAACCTCGGGTCCTCCTTCCTGGTGGACCAGAGCCTGGATGCGGAGAAAAAGCGCGAGGCCGTGATGGCCGCGGTGCGAGCGAACTTCAAGCCCGAGTTCCTCAACCGGCTCGACGAGATCGTCCAGTTCGAGACCCTCGGGCGTGACGCCCTGGCTCGCATCGTCGACCTCCAACTCGACCTGCTGGAACAGCGGTTGGCGGTCCGTCGGATCACCATCGAGGTCAGCGAGGGCGCCCGAGAATGGTTGGCCCAGACCGGCTACGACCCGGCGTACGGCGCTCGGCCGCTGCGCCGACTCATCCAGACCGCGATCGGTGACCCGCTCGCGCGGATGCTCATCGGCGGCGAGGTGGTCGACGGAGGACGGGTGCTGGTCGAGCAGGCAGGCGACGACTTGCCGGGTCTGCGGATCAGCGTTGGGTCCGCTCTGGTGGAATGAGGGGGATGTCAGACAAGCCCGAACCACCGAAACGCCCAACCGATGGGTCCTCCAAGACGCTGCCACGCCCGCGCGAGGTGACCTGGGCCTCCTGGTTGATCATCGCCGGGTCAGTGGTGGTCGTGCTCACGGCGTTCGATCGGATCGCCGGACTGCACACCTTGGAGGCGCGCAGTGGGGTGGAGGAGTTCCTCGCGGAGCCGCCGGGCCAGGGCCTGGGGCTGAGCGTCGACCGAGCGCTGGACCTCATCAAGGTGCTGACGATGCTGGCAGGGGCCACTGCGGCTGCGACCGCGATCCTGGGCTATCAGGCCATGCAGCGATCGAAGAGTGCCCGGCTGATCCTGGCGATCCTGGCTGTCCCGCTGTTCATCGGCGGTCTGGCCGCCGGAGGGTTCATGGCCTCGCTCGTGGCGGCCGCCGTCGTGTGGCTCTATCTCCAGCCCGCCCGCGACTGGTTCGACGGCATCGCGCGGCCCACGGCACCCCAGGTCGAGGCCGCCGCTCAGGGTGGGCCGCGGCCGATGGTCGGCTTCGGCCGTTCCCCCGGTGGCGGGTCGAGTCGCGGGTTGAGTGGTGGGTCGGCCGGGTCGAGCTCATCGGCGACCCTCACCCAGACCGGTACGCCATCGGGGAACCTGTCCCAGGCTTCTCCACCCGCTGCGCGACCGGCCCCATTGGTGTGGGCCTGCTCGATCACCTGGGGGGTCTGTGGCCTGGCGGTGCTCCTCCTCGGTGCGGTCATCCTCGTGATGGCCACCGTCCCCGAGGCGCTGTTCGACGAGTTGCGGGCCCAGGACCCGAACTTCGCCGCCGCAGGTCTCAGCGATGGGGAGGTCGCCTCGGCCAGCATCGTGTCGTCGAGCATCCTGCTGGTCTGGTGTCTGGTGTCCATCACCTTCGCTGTCTTCGCCTTCCAGCGCGCTCGGTGGGCCCGGATCGCCCTGATGGCGTCCGCGGCCGGCTCCGCGGCGCTCTGCCTGGTGGGGGTGCTGGCCAGCGCGGTGCTGCTGGTCCCCCTGGCACTGTCCGTGGTGACCGTCGCCCTGCTGGTCCGGCCGCAGACGGTGTCGTGGTTCCGACCTGTTCCGTGATTCAGTTGACCCATGAGCGACCCCCAGAACCCGTACGGCCCCAACGACGGCGGACAGCCGCCCACGAACCCCTACGGCCAGCCACCCGCTCCGTCGCCCTCTGAGGGGCAACCACCGGAGTACACCGCGCCCCAGCACGGCGGCCCCCAGCCCGCGGGCCAGCAGTACGGCCAGGCGCCCTCCGGACAGGGCAGTTACGGCCAGTCACCCTACGGCCAGCAGGCCTCCCCGCAGCAGTACGGCGGACCCCCGGCGTACGGCACCACGGACCCGAACAAGCGCCCCGGCACGGTGACCGCGGCCTCGGTCATCACCCTGATCTTCTCCGGCCTCGGCTTCGTCCTGTTCACCTTCGGCCTGATCGCGGTTCTGGTGGCGCGCGACGACATGGTGCGGGAGATCAACAACGAGATCCAGAACCAGCAGGGCATGGAGGGCCTCACCGGCGACGGCATCGCGGTGTTCCTGGTGGTCGCGTTCGTGGTCCTGATCGCGTGGACCCTGGCGACGATGATCTTCGCGGTCTGGGCCATGAAGGGGAAGAACTGGGCCAGGGTGCTGGTGGTCATCTCTTCGGTGGTCACGGCGCTGTTCAGCCTGCTGGCCATCTTGTCCGGCGTCTCGCTGATCACCCTGGTCGCCTCGGTGGCGGTGGTGGTCCTCTACTTCACCGGCGGAGCGAACCAGTGGTTCAAGCGCTCCTCAGGTCCTACCGTCTAACTGTCCCCTGGCGGGGACCCCGCTAGTAGGTGAGCCGGGCCTCGGCGAGTCGTGCCAGGCCCTGCTCGATGATCTCGGGCTGCTTGCAGAACGCCCAGCGAACCAGGTGGCGGCCGGCGTCGGCGTTGTCGTAGAACCCCTGCGCGGGGATGGCGACGACCCCGGCACGGTCCGGCAGCCCGAGGCAGAACGCGTTGCCGTCCTTCCAGCCGAGGTGTTCGACGTCGGTGGAGAGGAAGTACGTCCCGTCGCTGATGGTCGGCTCGAGTCCGGCTGCCCGGAGGCCCTCGGCGAGCAGATCGCGTCGCCCTCGCAGTTCCGCGGCCAGCTCGATGGGGAAGTCGGGGTGGTCGTTGAGGGCCCGCGAGATCGCGGGTTGGAGCGGTGAGCCGGAGGTGAAGGTGAGCCACTGCTTGGCCGCCATCAGCGCATCGACCAGGTGGGCCGGACCGGTGGCCCAGCCGACCTTCCAGCCCGTGAACGAGTAGGACTTGCCGGCGCTGGACAGGGTCAGGGTGCGCTCGGCCATCCCGGGCAGGGTAGCCAACGGGATGTGCTCGACGCCGTAGACGAGGTGCTCGTAGACCTCGTCGGTGACCACGATGAGGTCGTGCTCGATGGCGACCTCCGCCACGACCGTGAGTTCCTCGCGGGTCAGCACCGTGCCGGTCGGGTTGTGCGGGGTGTTCAGCAGGATCATCCGCGTGGCGGGAGTGATCGCGGCCCGGAAAGCGTCCGCGTCGAGGCGGAAGTCCGGGGCCCGCAGGGTGACCGGGCGGCGTACCCCCCCGGCCATCTGGATCATCGCGGGGTAGGAGTCGTAGTACGGCTCCAGCAGCACCACCTCGTCGCCCGGGTTGACCAGCCCCAGCAGCGCCGCGGCGATGCCTTCGGTGGCGCCGGTGGTGACCACGACCTGGGTGTCCTGATCGAGTTCGATCCCGTAGTGACGCCTCTGGTGAGCGGCGATGGCGGCGCGCAGGGAGGCGACCCCCCGGCCGGGGGCGTACTGGTTGGCGCCGGTGTGCAGCGCCTTGACGGCCTCCTCGATGACCTCCGGTGGCCCGTCCACGTCGGGGAACCCCTGGCCGAGGTTGATCGACTGGGTCTGGACCGCCAGTGAGGACATCTGGCTGAAGATGGTCGGGTCGATCCCCTGGAGACGTTGGGAGAGCATGTTCGCAGGGTAGTCGTGAGCGGCTAGCCTTCTGCGGTGACCACCACTGACGACTCCCTCGCCGCCGACATCGACGCCAGCTGCCGCCTGACCGGAGAGTTCACCCTCCGCTCGGGACAGGTCGCGAGCGAGTACTTCGACAAGTACCTCTTCGAGGCCGATCCGTTGTTGTTGGCCCGGGTTGCCCGCGAGATGATCCAGCTGGTGCCGCCGGGGACCGAGATGCTGGCTGGGCTCGAGCTCGGTGGGGTGCCCATCGCCACCGCGGTGAGCGGCATCCTGGGGATGCCGACCCTCTTCGTGCGCAAGGAGGCCAAGGCCTACGGCACCGCCAAACTCGCCGAGGGCCCGCCCTTCGCGGGCAAGCGGATCGCCATCGTCGAGGACGTCATCACCACCGGTGGAGCGGTCCGCGACGCCGTCGGCGAACTGCGTGCCGCGGGCGCGATCGTCGAGGTGGTGCTGTGCGCCATCGACCGGAGCGTGGGCGAGGACAACCCCTTGGCCGACGTCGACCTCGAGGTGCGTGCGGTGCTGACCAAGGCGGATCTGGACGCCGCGCGCGAGGCGACCGCCACGATCTGAGGCGGTCCGGGATCAGTTCTCGGGTTCGACCTTCATGTCCGAGGGGGTCGTGGGACCGGGCACCTCGTGGTCGATGCCCTTCTTGGCCGCCCGCTTGTGCTTGAGCCACTCGTAGGCGATCGGAATGATCGAAAAGGCCAGGATGACCAGGATCGCCTTGTCGATGTTCTCCCCGAGGGTGGGGAAGGTCTGGCCGAGGAAGTACCCCAGGGCCAGGATGCTGGCCACCCACAGGACGGCCCCGATGAAGCTCCAGCGGATGAACCGCTGACGGTCCATCCGGGTCACGCCGGCGACCACGGTGATGTAGGTGCGGACGAACGGGATGAACCGACCGATCACCAGTGCCTTGTTGCCGTGGAGGTCGAAGAAGGCCTGGGTCTGGTCGAAGTACTTGCGCTTGAGGATGCGCCCCTCACGCTCGTAGAGCGGGGGACCGATGGCGCGGCCGATCTCGTAGCCGGCGATGTTGCCGCCGATGGCCGCGGCGGTCATCAGGAGGAAGGCGACCCCCAGTTCCAGCAGCGGGCTGCCGGGGAAGATGTCGATGCTGCCGCCGGAGATGAACAGGCCCATCGCGAACAGCAGGGTGTCACCGGGGAGGAACGGGAAGAACAACCCGCACTCGACGAAGATGATGGCCAGGCTGACCCAGAAGAAGGTCTCCCCGAACTGGTCGAGCAGCCACTGCGGATCGAGCCACTTGATGCCGAGCAGAAGGGGGTCCACGACGAGGGCGTGCAGATCCGGAAGCAGCGCCAACAACGTCACGCCGCAACCGTACCGGTCGGCGCCTATCAGGCGCAGTAGTCTCACGCGCGTGGCTGACGATTCTTCCCCCCGTGACTCGCTGGCCGACTCGCGGGCGCCGTACGATCCGATGCCGCACGGCCCACCCGAGGTCGGGGTCGGTCCGTGGCCCGGCCCGTGGCCCGAGGGGCCCGGCAGTGAGCGGTACGACGCGGAGTTGCTTGCCCAGGGGGACCGGCGCAATGTGGTCGACCGCTACCGCTACTGGACGATGACCGCCATCGTGGCCGACCTGGACAGCCGGCGACACGGCTTTCATGTCGCGATCGAGAACTGGCAGCACGACTTCAACATCGGCACCATCGTTCGTTCGGCCAACGCGTTCCTGGCCGCGCAGGTGCATATCGTCGGCAATCGCCGCTGGAACCGACGCGGCGCCATGGTCACCGACCGGTACCAACACATCCACCACCACCCGACTCCCGAGGACCTGGTCGAGCACCTGGCCCAGACGGGTTCGAGCGCGGCCGGGGGTGGCGGCGTACCGCTGCTGGGGATCGACAACCTCCCGGGCAGTAGGCCGCTGGAGACGATGGCCCTGCCTCGTGAGGTGTGCTTCCTGTTCGGCCAGGAGGGGCCGGGGCTCTCGGAGTCGGCGCGGGAGGCGTGTGATGGGACCTTCTCCATCGCGCAGTTCGGATCGACGCGCTCGATCAACGCCTCCGCCGCCGCGGCGATCACGATGCACAGTTGGATCCGCACCCACGCGAACCTGACGGACGTCGCAGACCTGGACGGGGCAGGGACCCCGGGAACGGCCGAACCCGGCTCACCCTGGAGAGGATGAGCCGGGCCCGGATCAAGTGGATCTGATCGAGTGGATCTGATCGAGTGGATCGGTCAGTCGGTCACCATTTGCGACGGCACTTGCCGAAGTTGACGGTCTTGACGTCACCGCGGTCGATGAACAACTTGCGGGACTGCAACACCTTCCCGTTCTTGCGCTCGCAGGTCAGGGTGTACCTCTCGCGCTTGCCCGGGGTCGACTTGATCGTCGCGCCGAAGGCCTGGGTGGTCAGCGTGTACGTCGGTGAGACCGACGCGAAGTTGACCACGCGCAGCACGTAGGTCCCACGAGGGGCGTCCACGACCTGCGCGGACTCCTTCTCGCCCGGCGAGTTGCCCGAGGTGGCGACCTGGACCAGCTCGTCGTTGACCCGTCGGTAGACCTCGAGGTCGAGGTCGTCCGGGGTGTTCCAGTCGAGCTCGATGTCGAGGTTGTTCGCGGTCTTGTTGAGCACGAACTCGTGATCGACGCTGGAGGTGGCGGGCGTCAGGGTGCCCTCGTCGGTCTGGGTCTTGAACGGCTTGGTGTCGAGCACCTGGTAACTGCGCGGCTGGACGGCCGGTCGCGTGGAGGGGTTCATGATCCAGCTGTAACTGCGCATGGGGTACTTCTTGCCCTTGCGCGTCCACTTCTTCGCGTTCTGCTGGCGACCCGACACCTTGATGGGGGTGTTGACGTAGTCCTTGAAGGACGACTCCCAAGTGGGGGTGTCGAACGACTTCTTCAGGCGCAGGATGGCGCCCTTGGGGGCCTTGCCCTTGATGGACCCGGAGAACTCCTTGTCGACCGCGTGCTCGAGAGCGACGAGGTAGGCCTCGCGGTTGCCCTTGCCGGCGTACTTGCCCGCGCCGCGGTACTCGTTGACGACGTCGGGGAACGGCGGGTGGAACTCGTCCGGGCCGATCTCGAAGGTGTAACCGAAACCACCGGTGGCGTTGTAGGACCAGTCCTCGGTGGTGCCTGTGGTGTCGTAGAGCTGCCAACCGTGGATGTTCTGGTAACCGTTGTTGGCCGTCATCCGGGCGCCGAGGTCCTTCAGGGCTTCCTCGTCCGGTGCGTCACCGACGGGCAGCCCGTCGCTGTAGAGCGTGGTGGGGGAGACGCCGTTGGGCCGCAGCACCAGGTTGGAGAACGTGTGGTTCGAGATCAACATGGTGACCTGACGCGACTGCACGATCCGCTGCACGTTCTGCGTCTCGGGCTCCGAGAACGGGCCGGCTCCGCGGTAGGTCGGGTCGACGCGGGCGTCGGGGGTGCCACCGGCGGCGCCGGGGCCGCCCCACAGCCCGCCGTAGTTGCGGTTCAGGTCGGTGCCGGCTCCGAACCCTCCAGGGGTGGAGAGCTGGGCCTGGCAAGTGTTGTCCGGGGTGTCCTGACCGTCGACGATCCGGCAGTTCTTGCGCATGTAGGCGCGGCCGGGGGTGGCCAGGATGCTGGTGGTTCCGTCCAGCGGGTCCACGTCGTTGAGGTCCCGCAGGTCGATGTAGTCGCCGTCGGTGCGGGAGAGGTTGAACCCGTCCACGTTGACCACGGGCACCACGATGACGCGGGCCCGACTCAGCAGATCGGTGATTCGCTTGTTCTTGCCGTACTTGTTGACCAGATCGGTCGCGAACTCCATCGCCAACTCACCGGAGGGCCATTCGCGGGCGTGGTGGACGCCCATCAGCAGGAAGGTCGGCTGGCCCTTGTTGGGCTTGCGGATGTCCTTGCCGATCTCGACGCCCATGACGTCGCGACCGTCCAGGCTCTTGTGGGGCAGCCGGAAGGTGCGGGCGATGTTGCGGTTCTTCTTCTGGAGCTTCGCCAGGTCGGAGTTGTACTCCGGCAGCGTGCGGTAGGCGACCCGACCGGAGGGCAGCGGGCTCTTGTTGTTCACGCTGGCGGCGTACCGCTTGTTGATCTCGCCGATCTCGATGTCTCGGGCGACCAGGTCGGGGATGGTGACGGTGTAGTCGAAGGCGTTGTCGACCAGGGTGGCGACGTCGCTGGCGGTGTGGGCCACGACCTCGATGTAGTCCTGTCCGGCGTGCTCGGTCAGGTCCAGGCCCAGGGTCTGGAGGCGGTCCTTGTCCGCGCGCGTCGGCGTCTGGACCAGCACGAGTTGCGGTGCGAAGGCCTCGGCGACGTTGCCCGCCGAGGACGAGGCGACGCTGGTGCTGCCGGGGGCCAGGGTGGTGCCGAGAACGGCGAGGGACAGCGCGGCAGCAGCAAGGCCTGCCCGCGCCGTAGCGGAGCGCGGCGTGCCGCGACGTGTGGTGTGAAGCATGACCGAGGTGGCTCCTGATATTCGAGGGCGGGTTTTGTATGACAACGCCCCCGGAGTCAGAAGGTCACGGCAGGTCTGGACCAGCGGTGGCAGTGATGGCCGGCGCCGTGTCACTCGGTCCACCTCGTCGAGGGGTTTGCTTTGGTGTGACACGGGGGCCGTTTGGAGATCACCTGACGAGAACAAAAGAACGACCGTAGGTCGCATCGTCGACACGCGCAGCCGGTTGAGCGGATTGAGGTCTAGGGTGATTGGTGTCATACGACGTCACCCCGAGGAGTCCATCGTGCCCATCGCAACCCCGGAGACCTATGCGCGGATGCTCGACGCCGCCAAGGCCGGAGCCTTCGCCTTCCCTGCCATCAACGTTTCTAGTTCCCAGACCCTGAACGCCGCCCTGAAGGGCTTCGCCGACGCGGGGTCCGACGGGATCATCCAAGTCTCGACCGGCGGTGCGGAGTACCTCTCCGGCCCCTCGGTGAAGAACATGGTCGCCGGATCGGTCGCGTTCGCGGCGTACGCCGCCGAGGTGGCCAAGCACTACCCGGTGAACATCGCCCTGCACACCGACCACTGCCCCAAGGACAAGCTGGACGACTTCGTCCGGCCGCTGGTGGAGATCTCCCGTGAGCGGGTCTCCCGTGGTCTGGACCCGTTGTTCCAGTCGCACATGTGGGACGGGTCCGCCGTACCCCTGGAGGAGAACCTCGAGATCGCCCGCGACCTGCTCGCGAAATGCGCCGAGGCCAAGATCATCCTCGAGGTCGAGATCGGCGTCGTCGGCGGCGAGGAGGACGGTGTCGCCAACGAGATCAACGACCAGCTCTACACGACCCCCGAGGACGCCCTGGCGACCGTGGAGGCGCTCGGGATCGGCGAGCACGGCCGCTACATGGCCGCGTTGACCTTCGGCAACGTGCACGGCGTCTACAAGCCCGGCAACGTCAAGCTCCGCCCGGAGATCCTCAAGGCCGCTCAGGAGGCCGTGGTCGCAAAGCTCGGCCTCGAGACCGGTGCCAAGCCCTTCGACCTCGTCTTCCACGGCGGTTCGGGTTCATCGGCGCAGGACATCGGCGACGCCGTGGACTTCGGTGTCATCAAGATGAACGTCGACACCGACACGCAGTACGCCTTCACCCGGCCGGTGGCCGACCACATGCTGCGCAACTACGACGCGGTGCTGAAGGTCGACGGGGAGGTCGGCAACAAGAAGCAGTACGACCCCCGCGCCTGGGGCAAGGCCGGCGAGGCCGGGATGTCCGCCCGCATCGTCGAGGCGTGCGAGAACCTGCGTTCGGCCGGCAAGGCCATCTAGGAGTCACCGCTGGCGGCCGCCTCTGGGGTGGGTGGCTGACCGGAGTGTGGGTCGTGTGCCCGTGAACGACGTCTATGTCGTTCTGGGGCACACGACCCGCGACCGGCCCGCCGGTGCTCGAGGGGCGCGGGCGGGGCACACTGGGCGACATGAGCCACGTTGATCTAATGGCCGGTCCGCCCGCCACCCACCTGCCCGTCGACCCCGCCCAAGCCGAGCTGGACTCCGCGACGCCCGCGGACGTCGTACGCCGCCACCCGGCCTCGCCCGCCGCGTGGGCTGCGCTGGCCACCGAGGCCGCCGATGGGGGTGCCGACGATGTGACCGTCTACGCCTACTCCCGCGTCGGGTACCACCGTTCGCTGGACATGCTGCGCCGCAACGGGTGGAAGGGCTTCGGTCCCGTTCCGTGGGAGCACGAGCCCAACCGCGGCTTCCTGACCTGCCTGGCCCTGCTGGCCAAGACCGCGAAGGCCATCGGCGAGACCGAGGAGTGGGACCGCTGCTCGGAGTTCCTGCGCGACTCCAGCCCCACCGCCTTCGACGCCCTCCTCGACTGAGCGCTGGACGCGGTTTGTTACTGACCGTCGTTACTACTACCGGACCGTTGTAACTGTCACCTAGTAGTAACGACGGTCAGTAACAACGCACAGGTCGGCCCACTCGGGAGCTTCTCCACAGGCTCCGCCACCGTGGGCGATCCTGTGCGCCGCGGGCACTGACGATGAGGTGTGAACACACGACTCATTGCCAAGCTGGCCTCTCAGGGTGGTCTGGTTAGCCGCCGGGACGTCCTCGACTGCGGCATCACTCCTTCACGGCTGACGATCTTGTTGCGCTCCGGCGACTTGGTCACCGTCAGACGTGGGGTGTACGCCGACGCGGCTGCTTGGGGTGGCCTCGATGCGTATCGAGGTCGGCCCAGGCTCGAAGCTCGCGCGGCGGTCATGAAGATGGAGCGCGGGTGGGTGCTGAGCCACGACTCGGCGGCACTGGAGTGGGGGCTCCCGTTGCTACGGCGACCACCGAAGTTCGTGCACATCACTCGGCCGGGGTACTCGAGTGCGTGGACCCGCTTTGACGTGAAGCACCATTACGCCCACTATCAATCAAGTCAGGTCGAGCGCATCGACGACCTGTCTGTGCTCAACATGGCGCGAACCGTTGTCGATATTGGCCGCGAGCACGGCGAGGTGGCCTGCATCTTGGCCGCGGACGCCGCCATACGACGCGGAGTCTCACGCGCCGCCTTGATCGAGGCTTACTTGCCGATGTCCTACTGGCCACACATCACTGGAGTGCGCAGTGGCGTCGACTTCGCCGACGGGCGAGCGGAGAATCCGGCAGAGTCGTTGGGCCGCATCCTCGTGGACGATCTGGGCATCGGGAAGCCCGATCCGCAGTTCCCGATTCGCTTGAGTAGTGGCGTCGTGTGGGGCGATATCCGGGTCGGCAATCACATCTTCGAGATCGACGGCCGGATCAAGTACCGCGGCGTGGAGTCAGGCGGTGTCGCCCATGGCTCCATTGAGGAAATTATCTGGGAGGAGAAGAAGCGCGAACGCCTGATTCAAGCCGAGGGACTCGGTGTATCGCGCATCTTCTGGGAGGACTACTGGGAGCCCCAGCGCAGTGCCGCCAAAGTCCGTTTACGTAAGGAGTGGCAGTTGAGCACCGATCGATTCGGCCCCGACCTCGCCGATCATCTTGCTCGGTCGGCCGCTGATATTCGCTCGCGTCTGGGTTGGCGAGACCGCGTAGTGGGACGTGGCGCTTGAGCCCTGTCCTCGCTTGTTACTGACCGTCGTTACTACTACCGGACTGTTACAACGGTCCGGTAGTAGTAACGACGGTCAGTAACAAGGTCCCTCACGCCGGAGTGAGGAGGGGGCGGACGGTGTCGGCGCCGAGGGCCAGGAAGAGCGTGGGGAGGCGGGGGCCGC
Source organism: Nocardioides salsibiostraticola (assembly GCF_054783655.1). Taxonomy (NCBI): domain Bacteria; kingdom Bacillati; phylum Actinomycetota; class Actinomycetes; order Propionibacteriales; family Nocardioidaceae; genus Nocardioides; species Nocardioides salsibiostraticola. The sequence continues at coordinate 706,029 of NZ_BAAGQD010000026.1, forward strand.
GGTCGGCGTCGACGAGCAGGTTGTAGAGCAGCTTGAAGAACGCCTTCTGGTCGGCCTTGACCTCGTCGGTGGGGGCGTCGTCCAGGCCGAGACCACGGGCCAACTTGGGTACGCCGTAGATCAGCGACGTGGTCGCCTCGAGGTCGAGCTCGGCCGGCATCCGGTCCAGCAGGTGCCGCAGCCACGACGCCTCGTCCTCGCTCAGCGCGGCCAACCGCTCCACATCCGGCGACTCACGCACCGTGGTCCGGTCCTCGGCGGGCACGTAGTCGGTCATCCAGGTCATCGCCTTCGACAACCGCGGCTCGAGGTCCGCGATCGCGTCGTGGGCGTGGCCCACGGAGGCGGCGATCCGGCTGACCAGCTCGGCGCTCCCGGCGGTGACGTCGGCCACCGAGGAGAGCAGCCGGAAGGGCACCACGACGGCAGGGGTCCGCAGTACACCGGCGACACCGGTGGCCGAGGCCCGCTCGAAGGCCAGCACCTGGGCGTCACGTCGCTCGGGATCCGCGGCCTTCTTGGTCAGCGCATCCCACTCGTCGTACAACCGCACGACGTCGGGGCCGAAGTCCACGTTGAACGCCTGCTTGGGCGCGCGGCGGACATAGAGCCAGCGCAGGATCGGCGCCTCGAGGATCTGCAGGGCATCGGTCGCGGTCGGTACGCCGCCCGAGGACGACGACATCTTCGTCTGCCCGCCGGCCCCCACGAAGGAGTACCCGACGAACGATGGGGCCCGTCCGCCGTAGATGTCCTTCACGACGTCCTTACCCACGGTGTACGAGGACCCGGGACTCGCGTGGTCCACCCCGCCGGGTTCGAAGTCGACGCCCTCGAAGACCCACCGCATCGGCCAGTCGACCTTCCACACCAGCTTGCCCTCGCTGTCGACCGACAGGTTCGTCGAGCCGGAGTAGTCGCAGGCCGTGCAGGTGTAGGACAGCACCGTCGTGTCGTCGTCATAGGAGGTCAGGGTCGTCGTGTCGCGCCCGCAGACACGGCAATAGGGCTTGAACGGGAAGCGCGCCAGATCGTCCTCCGCGGAACCGTCAGCGTCTTCCTCGTTCGCAACCGAGTCGGCCAGGGCCGCGGCTTCCTCGGCGGACTCGCCCTCGGGGACGGCCTTGGTTCGGTAGCGAGCCAGCACGGTCTCGATGTGGTCGCGCTGGCGGACGGCGGTGAGGATCTGCTCGCGGTAGGTGCCGGCCCGATAGGCCTCGGTCTGGGAGACCTCGACCATCTCCACGCCCATCTCGCGTAGCGCCGAGACCAGGGGCTCCTTGAAGTGGTCGGCCCAGGAGTCATGGCACTCCCATGGGTCCGGGACCGCGGAGAGCGGTCGCCCGATGTGCTCCGACCAGGACGCCGGGACCCCCGCCGGAACCTTGCGGAACCGGTCGTAGTCGTCCCAGCTGTGCAGGTGGCGCACCGGCAGTCCGCGGCGCCGGATCTCCTCGGCCACGAAGTGCACGGTCAGGAACTCGCGCAGGTTGCCCAGGTGCACCGGCCCCGACGGGCTTGCTCCCGACGCGCAGGTGATCATCGCCGTCTCGTCCGGGTTCCCGGCCCGGGCGTGCCGGATCGCGTCGTCGGCGGCCCGGGTCACCCAGTCGTGGGGTTCGCCGGAATCCCCGGTCGATCCGCGTTTGTTGCGCGCCATCACTCTGGGCCCTCCGCTGGTCCGCTTGTCTGTCTTCCGCAGCGGAGGTTATCGCGGCGGCAGCACCATGGAGTACGCCGCGGGCTCGATCCGCCAGGATCGCTGCCGTTCGGGGCCGTAGATCTCGCCGTCGCTGCTGCAGTAGAACGCCTCGCCGCTGACGGAGATCTGCTTGGCCTTGAGGTGGATGACGTCATCGCGTTCTTGGTGCCTGCGCATCGCCACGTGGGCGGCGTACACCACTCGTTCGAGGGGCCCGGTGGATCGGGAGATCATCACGTCGAGCATGCCGTCCTCGGGGTCGGCCTCCGGACTGATCCGGGCGCCGCCGCCGACCGAGGACCCGTTGCCGACCGCCACCATCAGGATGGGTTCGTCGAGGTCCGAGACCACCTCGCCGTCGACCTCGACCCGCAGGCGAACCAACGGGGGGTTCCAGGCCGTGATCGCGGTGCCGATCGGGTAGCCGAGCCGGCCCAGATTGACCTTCCCGATCCCGATCTTGCCCAGTCGCGACTTCCACCGGCTCGCTCGACGGCTGGCCTGGGCGCCGGCTCCGACGTGCACGTTGTTGACCACCACCTGGCCCACCTCGTCGACGATCAGGTCCATCGGGGTCGGGGAACCGGTGAGCAGGACGCGGGCGGCCTCCTCGATGTCGAGTGGCAATCCGATCCCGCGCGCGAAGTCGTTGCCGGTGCCCATGGGCAGCAGACCCAGAACGTGTCGGCCGAGGTCGTTCCGCTTGTGCAGCGCCGAGATGATGGCGTGGACGCTTCCGTCGCCACCGGCGATGACGATGCGCCGTGACCCGGCCCGGTGCAGGACCCCGTCGAGTTCACCCGGGTCGCCGGTCGAGGCGACCTCCACCGAGGTGCCCTCGCGCAGGATCGCCACAGCGCGCCCGAGGGTCTCCTCATCGGAGGAGCCGGCGCTGTCGTTGGTGATGACGAGTAGGGGGTCCATCACCGGGACCTTAACCCGCGGATGACAGCAGATGAGCGAAGCGGTGATCGGAAGCACCTTTTGGTAGCGTGGCGTCGCAAGAGCCCCGGTCGCGCTTGTCCGGGGCTTTGTGCTGCTCGCACGAGAAACAGCCGGTGCGACCAGGTCCTCAGACGTCAAGCGAAGGAGCAACCCATGCCGGCGATCGCCATCATCGGAGCCCAATGGGGCGACGAGGGCAAGGGAAAGGCGACTGACCTCCTCGGCAGCCGCGTCGACTACGTCGTGAAGTTCAACGGCGGCAACAACGCCGGCCACACCGTGGTGATCGGTCAGGGGGACAAGCAGGAGAAGTACGCCCTGCACCTGCTGCCCAGCGGCATCCTCTCGGCCAACTGCACCCCGGTGATCGCCAACGGTGTGGTGATCGACCTCGGCGTCCTCTTCGAGGAGATCGACGGACTCGAGAAGCGCGGCGTCGACACCAGCAAGCTCAAGGTCAGCGCCAGCGCCCACGTCATCGCCGACTACAACCGCAGCATGGACAAGGTCACCGAGCGCTTCCTCGGCAGCCGGAAGATCGGGACCACCGGCCGCGGCATCGGGCCGACGTACGCCGACAAGATGAACCGCATCGGCATCCGGGTCCAGGACCTCTTCGACGAGAAGATCCTCACCGCCAAGGTGGAGGGCGCCCTGGACCTGAAGAACCAGATCCTCACCAAGGTCTACAACCGCCGCGCCGCCACGGTTGAGGCGACGGTCGAGGAGTTGCTGGAGTACGCCGAGCGCCTGGCCCCCATGGTCTGTGACACCGGCCTGCTGCTCAACCAGGCGCTGGATCGCAACGACATCGTGCTGCTCGAGGCCGGTCAGGCCACGCTGCTGGACGTCGACCACGGCACCTACCCCTTCGTCACCTCGTCCTCGGCGACCGCGGGCGGAGCCTGCACCGGTTCGGGGATCCCGCCGATGCGCCTGGACCAGGTCATCGGGATCGTCAAGGCCTACACCACCCGCGTCGGCGAGGGTCCGTTCCCGACCGAGCTCGAGGACGAGTCCGGTGAGCACCTGCGCACGGTCGGCGCGGAGTTCGGCACGACCACCGGTCGCCCCCGCCGCTGTGGGTGGTACGACGCGGTCATCGCCCGCTACGCCGCCCGCGTCAACGGCGTCACCGACTTCGTGCTCACCAAACTCGACGTCCTCACCGGCCTGGAGCAGGTCCCGGTGTGCGTGGCCTACGACGTCAACGGCGTCCGGCACGACGAGATGCCGGTCAACCAATCCGACTTCCACCACGCGGTGCCGATCTATGAGTTCCTCCCCGGGTGGACCGAGGACATCACCGGTGCCCGGACCATGGACGATCTGCCGGCCAACGCACGCGCGTACGTCGAGGCCGTCGAGGCCATGTCCGGAGCCCGGATCTCGGTCGTCGGAGTCGGCCCGGAGCGCGAGCAGAGCGTCGTACGCCACGAGCTGATCTGAGGATGAGCAGCCGGCATGCCTGACATCTCCTGGCCGGCGTTGGCGGGTGGCGCGGTGCTGCTCATCGGCTTCGCCCTGCGGGTCGTGGCGCTCGGGGTCATCCCGGGGAACCGGCGTCCCAGTTCGGGTATGGCGTGGCTGCTACTCATCTTGGCCGCCCCGATCTCGGGCTTCGTGGTCTTCCTCTTCCTCGGTCGGACCAAACTGGGCAGAAGCCGCGACGAGCGGCAACGCGAGGCGTTGGCCGCCATCCGCGCCCGCACCCAGGGGATCGTGCCGTTGCCTCTGGGCCCGGACGCACCGCCGTACGCCGCGTCTGTGGTCGCCCTGAACCGCCGGCTCGGATCGCTGCCGGCGTTGTCGGGCAACGACATCGAGATCGAGGCCGGCTATCGCGGTTCGATCGAGCGGATGACCGCAGCGGTGTGCGACGCCGAGGATTACGTCCACGTCGAGTTCTACATCACCGCCTGGGACGAGGTGACCGGTCCGTTGTTCGACGCCTGTGTCGCCGCGGCCGAGCGCGGGGTCACCGTTCGCCTCCTCTTCGACCATCTCGGATCCCGGGGCATACCGGGCTATCGGGACATGGTGAAGCGCCTGGAGATCAGTGGCATCCAGTGGCGGGCGATGCTGCCGGTCAGCCTGCGACACCTGCGCTTCCGGCGACCGGATCTGCGCAATCACCGCAAACTCCTCGTCGTCGACGGTCGGGTCGGCTTCATGGGTTCGCAGAACCTGACCGAACCGGGCTACAACAAGCCCAAGAACCACGCGATGGGCCGCGAATGGGTCGAACTGATGGTCCAGGTGCGGGGCCCCATCGTGGCGGCGCTGGAGGGGGTGTTCGCAGGCGATTGGTATGCCGAGACCGGCGAGATCCTCGGCGTCCAGGTCAACGAGGCGTCCGCGGGGATCGGACGGGGAGACGAACCGGCTCACGGGGTGACCGCCCAACTGGTGCCGAGCGGGCCCGGGTATCCGGACGAGAACAACTTGCGGTTGTTCACCACCCTGATCTACTCCGCCACCCGCCGCATCTCGCTGACCAGTCCCTACTTCGTGCCCGACGAATCACTGCTCTACGCGGTGACCACCGCTGCACAACGAGGTGTCGAGGTGGAACTCTTCGTCGGCGAGGAGGCCGACCAGTTCATGGTCGGCCACGCCCAGGCGTCCTACTACCGGGCGCTTTTGGAGGCCGGAGTGCGCATCTACCTCTACCCGGCGCCGGACGTGCTTCACGCCAAGCACTTCACCATCGACGACGACGTGACCGTCATCGGGTCGAGCAACATGGACATGCGCTCGTTCCTGCTCAACTACGAGATCTCCCTGATGCTGCTCGGGCCCGAGGTCGTCGCGCGGGTCCGTGAGGTCGAGGACGACTACCGCTCGCTCTCACGCGAACTCCTCATCGAGGAATGGTCGCAACGCTCCCGCCGGGCTCGGTACGTCGACAACGTCATGCGGCTGACCTCGTCGTTGCAGTGACGCTCACGTAGGGGCTACCTCCACCACTGTCCGCTGGTACGGCATGTCGATGCCCGCTCGTTCCATGGAGCCCACGACCTCGACGAACTCGATTGCCAGCCAGCAGGCTTCCCGGAGGCGTTCCTCGACGAACTCGATCTGCAGGGCGCCGGGCTGTACGGCGACCCTCTGTTTCGGTACCGGGTCGCGGAGCATCCGGTGGACCAGGAGGCCGAGGAGTCATCGGCACTGGTCCAGCCGACCGTCTAGTTCGCTAGGGCTGGTCGGCCGCCCGCTCGCGTGACTCCGCGTGAAGACGACGGGCCTGCTGGACCTGGGCCATCAGCTCGGGTTCGTCGCGCACCATCTGCCGGTACTTGTCCCCAAGCGCGGTGATCTGCTCACCCTCGGAGACCAGGGCGGCGTAGATGCGTTCCCGCTCGGCCTGATCGGCGGTGTAGTCGAGGTCGAGGTAGTCACGTACGTGCCGGCGGGCGTTGCCGATCGCGGTCTTGGCCCGGCCCTTCTTGCTGTACAGCGAGGCGAGGGTGGTGATCGTGAGGATGCCGATGATGAACGTCAGGGACAACCCGGTGCCGATCTCGCTGACCTCGACATGCTCGCCGTTGTTGATGAACGGCAGCTCGTTCTCGTGCAGGGCGTGCAGGATCAGCTTGACCCCGATGAAGGCGAGCACCGCGGCCAGACCGTAGGACAGATACACCAGTCGTTCCAGCAGGCCCTCGATGAGGAAGAACAGCTGACGCAGCCCGAGCAGCGAGAACGCGGTCGCGGTGAACACGATGAAGGTGCTCTGGGTCAGTCCGAAGATCGCGGGGATCGAGTCGAGGGCGAATAGGATGTCGGTGCCGCCGATCGCGACCATGACCAGGAGCATCGGGGTGAGCATGCGCTTGCCGTCGACGGTCGTGACCATCTTGTCGCCGTCGTACTCCGGTGAGGTCTTGATGAACCTTCGGGCCAGCTTGATCATCAGGTTGTCGGCCTCATCGCCCTCGCCCTCGGTCACCTCACCCTTGAGCAGGTTGCCGGCGGTGAGGATCAGGATCAGCCCGAAGATGTAGAAGACCCAGGAGAACGCCTCGATCAGACCCGCACCGATGAAGATGAACACGGTGCGCGCGATCAGGGCGAAGATGATGCCGAACAGCAGGACCTTCTGCTGGTCCTCGCGGGGCACCCGGAAGCTGCCCATGATGATCAGGAAGACAAACAGGTTGTCGACCGAGAGGGCCTTCTCGGTGATGTAGCCCGCGAAGTACTCCCCGCCGGCGGTGCCACCGCCGAAGATCAGGACGAGCAACCCGAAGACCAGTGCGATGCCGACGTACGCCGCGGACCACACCGACGCCTCGCGCAGCGTCGGGACGTGCGCCTTGCGGGTGTGGAAGACGAAGTCGTAGAGCAGCATGGCTGCGATGGTCGTGATGGTCAGTGCCCACACCCAGAGGGGGACGGTCATGAGGGGGTTCCTTCGGGTTCGTGACGCGGGTTCGTACGGCAGTTGGGAGCGGTGCTGGCGGCACCCGTCGTCACCGATGATCGACGGGGGCCCGATCCAGTGGGACGGCGCGGGCCTGCCCTGGTCTGGAGCGACGCGATGATTCTATCTGCGGGCGCCTAGGGGCGGAATCGGTGCGTCCGGGTTGCTCCTTCGCCTGATTTGGTGAGGTGATCCCCGATAACATCGGCGCATGCATCGCCGGACCTCGGGCCAGTGGAGCGCTTCGGTGCTTGCCATGATCGCCCTCCTGCTCTCCGCCCTGACCGCCGTCACGTGGAGCGGACCCGCCTCGGCAGGCACGGCAGCCATTTCGGCCAAGCCAGCCACCGCGGTCGACCCGCGCCCGGAGCCGGTCCTGACGTGGCAGGTGTCCCGGATCTTCACCGAGGGCGGGCAACTGCGCTCGCACGTGTTGGGCGACGGTGCGACCGAGGCCGTGAACGGCGTCATCACCTTCCCCCGGGGCAAAGGCACCTACGACCCGGCCACCGGCGAGACCGCGATGCGGTTCCAGGGCTGGGTGGAGGCCACCAACTACGTCGACGGCTCACCGCGCTTCGCGGTCAAGATCGAGGACCCGTGGATCCAGATCGACGCGGCCGGCAACGGCCGCCTGCGCGCGCTGGTCACCTCGACCGTGCACTCCACCGACCCCGACTCCCCGGACACTGTCAATCTGCCGACCCGGGTCGAGATGACCACCTTCCGGGCCGGCGCGGCGGACTGGTCGCTGAGCGACGCGCTCTACTCGTTGACCACGACCCCGGCCTGGGCCGGCGTGGTGCCGCCGAACACGCAGGAAACGCAGGACCTCGGCTTCGCCGCCGGCACCCCGGTGGACGGCAAGGCCTTCAGCCTGCAGTTCCTCCAGCACCTCAACTTCCCGCCGCGGCCGTTGTTCATCGCCGATCGAGCCAGCAACGATGCGTTGAAGGCGCCGGCCGACATCACCGTCCAGGCGCCCAACGGCCGACCGGGAGTGGCCGCGCGGGTGACGGGGTCGTCGTACGCCGGCGGGGTGAAGGTGAGCGCCGACGGTTTCGGCTTCACCTCGGTCACCAACGAGGGTGACGACGGCATCGTCGTGGCCATCGCCGAGGCGGGCCGCTACCCCGACCTCGACCTCGTGGCCAGCGAGATCGTCACGCAGGTGCGGGTCCGCCCCCAGGACATGCTCGACGACGACTGGGCTGTCGACCTCACCGCGGCGACCGCCGACCTCGACGCCGGCCGGGAGTACGCCGTCTACACCTGGCAGTCACCGGACCGGTCGAACACCACCCAGGACACCGAGACCCCCCTCGCCATCGACTTCTCCACCCTGACGGCCCCGCCGCGGCGGACCAAGACGACCACCAAGGCGGCGCTCACGAGCACGCCCGCACCCAACCGGTTCGGCAAACTGCGGATCAAGGTGCGCGCGGCGGGAGTGCGTCCCGCAGGCAAGGTCAAGATGAAGCTCCGCGGCGGTCAGGGCGTGCGGAAGTTCGCGGCCCGGAAGGTGAGTGGTTCGGCGATCACCTGGCGGGTGCCGCGGCTGAGGCCCGGTCGCTACAAGGTGATCGTGAAGTTCGTCCGCACCTCGAACCTGACCGGGTCCCGCGACGTGGTGCGGTTCTTCGTGCGGCGCTGATCGCTCGCGACGCTGGGCGCTCCCGACGCTGGGCACGGTCGTGTGCCCGTGGGCTACCGCTAGGTCGGGCTCAGGCACACGACCCGACCGGATGCAGTCGTGTGCCCGTGGGCTACCGCTAGGTCGGGCCCAGGCACACGACCCCGCAGGCACACGACCCTGCACACGACCCTGCCGCTGGGTCGGGTCAGGACAGGTTGCGGTACTTCCGGGTGCACAGGAAGCCGAAGAGCAGGCCGATGCCGATGGTCCAGGCGATCGAGAGCAACACCAGGCTCGAGGTGCTGGACCCGTTGAGCAGCATCTCTCGCTGAGCGGCGGTCGCGTCGTCGCCCAGGATCAGCGAGCGGGCCGCGTTGATGACCACGGTGACCGGCTGGTGGGAGGCGAACCCCTGGAGCCAGCTCGGCATCGTGTTCACCGGGACGAACGCCGAGGAGGCGAAGGTGAGCGGGAAGATGATCGGGAAGGTGGCGGCGTTGACCGCCTCCGCGCTGCGCACGATCATCCCGATCAGGGCGTAGCCCAGGCTGACCGCCAGGGCGAAGAGCAGCAGCAGGACCAGGGCGAGAACCAGGCCGAGGAAGCTGGCGGGACGGAAGCCCACGACGAATCCGGTGATGACCAGGACGATGAGACCCAGGGCGTTGTTCAGGGTGTCGGCGACCACGCGTCCGCCGAAGACCGCGCTGCGGGACATCGGGAGGGATCGCAACCGGTTGATGAAGCCCTTCTGGAGGTCGTCGGCCAGGGCGAACCCGGTGACCCCGGCGCTGAAGAGCACGGTCTGCACCGCGATGCCTGGGATCAGGTAGTTGACGTAGTTCAGTCCCTCCAGGCCGCCGATGGCGCCGCCGAAGACGTATTTGAACAGCAGGGTGAACATGATCGGGGAGATCAGGTTGAACACGACCTGCTCGGGCTGGCGCAGCAGCCGACGGATGTTGCGCCCCGCCATGGCCATGGTGTCGCGCAGGGCCCAGAGGGCGGCGTTTCCGCTCGCCGTGGTCTCGTCCGGAAGGGCCGGGCTGGCGGGAAGGGTGCCGGTCATGACTGCTCCTCGGGGGTGCTGCTGACGTCTGATGCGTGTCCGGTGAGCTCGAGGAAGACGTCGTCGAGGCTGGGCTCGCGCAGTTGCAGGCCACGGGCCTCGATCCCGGCGCTGTCGAGGCGGCGTACGACCTCGGTCAGGGTGGAGGTGCCTTCGGCGGAGGGGACCGAGACGAGGTCGTCGTGGGTGGTGACCTCGCCCACGCCGACCCCCTGCAGGTGCTCCGCGGCGCGGGTGGCTTCCTCGCCGTCGGTGAGGCGGACCTCCACGACCGAGCCGCCCATCCGGCCCTTGAGTTCGGCCGCGGTGCCCTCGGCGATGACCTTCCCGTGGTCGACGACCGCGATCTGGTCGGCGAGGCGGTCGGCCTCTTCGAGGTATTGAGTGGTCAGCAGCAGGGTCGTGCCCTCGCGGACCAGGTCCTCGATGACCTTCCACAGCTCGATGCGGCTGCGCGGATCGAGACCGGTCGTGGGCTCGTCCAGGAACAGGATCGGCGGGTGGGCCACGAGCGCGGCCGCGAGGTCGAGTCGCCGGCGCATACCGCCGGAGTAGGTCTTGGCCGACCGGGTGCCGACGTCGGCGAGGTCGAAGCGTTCGAGCAACTCGCGGGCTCGGACCTTGGCCTGCTTGGTGCCGAGGTGGTTCAGTCGGCCGACCAGCGTGAGGTTCTCCTCGCCGCTGAGCAGCTCGTCGACCGCGGCGTACTGACCGGCCAGTCCGATCGAGCGGCGTACGGCGGCCGGGTCCTTGAGCACATCGATGCCGGCCACCTCCGCTCGCCCGGAGTCGGGACGCAACAGGGTGGTCAACACGTTGACCACCGTCGTCTTCCCCGCCCCGTTGGGTCCGAGCAGACCCAGCACCGTGCCCGGCTCGACGCGTAGCGACACCCCATCGAGCGCCCTGACGTCGGCCCCGAACGTCTTGACCAGATTCTCCGCAACAATTCCCGCTTCTCGCACGTCAAGCACCCTAGCCAGCCCCACCGACATCCCCACATCCCTTTCCCACGAAGTTCGCCAGATGGGGACGCGAAGTTCGCCAGATGGGGACACGAAGTCCGGCGAATGGCCCCTCGAGATCCGGCGTCCGTAGGATCAGGGCCCGTGAAGACACTCGTGATCGGTACCGGCGGCCGCGAGCACGCCTTGGCCCGCGCTCTTTCCCTCGACCCCTCGGTCACGGAGGTGCACGTCGCGCCGGGCAACCCGGGCATGACGGCCGTCGCCACCCTGCACGAGGTCGACGCCATGGACGGTACGTCGATCGCGGACCTCGCCGAGCGACTCGCGGTGGATCTCGTGGTCGTCGGCCCCGAGGCGCCGCTGGTGGCCGGGGTGGCCGACGTCGTGCGCGCGCGGGGGATCGCGGTCTTCGGCCCCAGCGGCGCGGCAGCGGAACTCGAGGGTTCCAAGGCGTTCGCGAAGGACGTCATGGCTGCGGCCGGGGTGCCCACCGCCCGCGCGTTCGTGTGCACCAACCCCGAGGAGGCCGCGGCAGCGCTGGCCGAGCTCGGTGCGCCGTACGTCGTCAAGGACGACGGTCTCGCGGCCGGCAAGGGCGTGGTGGTCACCGACGACCTCGCCGAGGCGACCGCCCACGCGGCCGGGTGTGAGCGGGTGGTGATCGAGGAGTTCCTCGACGGCCCCGAGGTGTCCCTCTTCGCGCTCTGCAGTTGGAACGAAACCGACGGCACCACCGTCTACCCGCTCCAGCCTGCCCAGGACTTCAAGCGGATCTTCGACGGCGATGCGGGCCCCAACACCGGCGGCATGGGGGCCTACACACCGTTGCCGTGGGCCCCGGACGACCTGGTCGCCGAGGTGCTGCGCGACGTACTCATCCCGACCGTGGAGGAGATGGCCAAGCGGGGGACCCCCTTCTCCGGGCTGCTCTACGCCGGCCTGGCGCTGACCTCGAAGGGGACCCGGGTGGTGGAGTTCAACGCCCGCTTCGGCGACCCCGAGACCCAGCCGCTCCTCGCGCTGCTCGACTGCCCGCTGTCCCCGCTGCTGATGGGCTCGGCCACCGGGAACCTGGCCCAGGTGGCCCCGCCGACCTGGAAGAACGGCGCTGCTGTCGCGGTCGTGATGGCCAGTGGCGGCTACCCGGAGTCGTCCTCCACGGGTGACGTGATCACCGGCATCGACGCCGCCGAGGCGATCAACGACGTGCACGTGATCCACGCCGGGACCGCGCAGGTCGGAGACGATCTGGTCACCGCCGGGGGCCGCGTGCTCGCGGTGATCGCGACCGGTTCCGACGTGGCCAGTGCCCGCGCGGCGGCGTACGACGGGGTCGCGGCGGTCGACTTCCCCGGCGCCCAGCACCGCACGGACATCGCTGCCGGGATCTGATCGGGGGCGGCAGGGGAGTCCCACGTCCCCGCCGCACCAGCCCGAATGGAGCCTGACGCCAAACTCCGCGAGAATGCCGACGTGACCGCCTCCCTCGCTCCGAACGTCCCCAACGTCTTGGCCACCCGGTACGCCGGCGCTGATCTCGCGCAGATCTGGTCCCCTGAGCACAAGATCGTTCTCGAACGGCATCTGTGGATCGCTGTCCTCCGCGCGCAGCGTGACTTGGGGATCGGCGTACCCGACGGGACGATCGAGGCCTACGAGAGCGTCGTGGACCAGGTCGACCTCGCCTCGATCGCGGCCCGTGAGCGGGTCACCCGCCACGATGTGAAGGCCCGCATCGAGGAGTTCTGTGCCCTGGCCGGCACCGAGCACATCCACAAGGGGATGACCTCGCGGGACCTGACGGAGAACGTCGAGCAGCTCCAACTGCGCCAGTCCCTCGAACTGCTGCGCGACCGCACCGTGGCCACCCTGACCCGGCTGGCCCGCCTGGCCGCCGAGCACGAGACCACCGTGATGGCCGGCCGGAGCCACAACGTCGCGGCCCAGGCCACCACCCTCGGCAAGCGTTTCGCCACGACGGCCGACGAACTCCTGATCGGGCTGGAGCGCCTGGAGAACCTGCTGACCCGCTACCCCCTGCGTGGGATCAAGGGCCCGATGGGGACCTCCCAGGACATGCTCGACCTCCTCGACGGCGACGCCACCAAGCTCGCCGACCTCGAACAACGAGTCGCCAACCACCTCGGCTTCGAACGCGTCCTGACCAGCGTCGGCCAGGTCTACCCCCGCTCGCTCGACTTCGACGTGCTCTCCGCGGTCGTCCAACTCGTCGCCGCCCCCTCGAACCTGGCCACCACGATCCGCCTGATGGCCGGCAACGAGATCGTCACCGAGGGATTCAAGGAGGGCCAGGTCGGCTCCTCGGCGATGCCGCACAAGATGAACACCCGATCGTGTGAACGCGTCAACGGCCTGGCCGTGATCACTCGCGGCTACCTCTCCATGGTCGGTGAACTCGCCGGGGACCAGTGGAACGAGGGCGACGTCTCCTGCTCGGTCGTACGCCGCGTGGCCCTGCCCGACGCGTTCTTCGCCGCCGACGGCCTCTTCCAGACCTTCCTGACCGTCCTGGACGAGTTCGGCGCGTTCCCGGCGGTCATCCAGCGCGAACTCGACCGCTACCTGCCGTTCCTGGCCACCACCAAGGTCCTGATGAGCGCGGTGCGCAACGGGGTCGGTCGCGAGCAGGCCCACGAGGCCATCAAGGAAGCCGCTGTCGGGGTCGCCCTCGACATGCGCCGCGGGCAGGCCCACAACGACGTGTTCGAGCGGCTCGCCGCCGACCCCCGCCTCGGACTCACCCAGGACCAGTTGGCCGACCTCGTCGCCGAGCCGATCACCTTCACCGGCGCGGCCGTCGACCAGGTCCAGGCGGTCTGCCGCCAGGTCGACGCGGTCGCGGCGCGCTACCCGGCCGGGGCGGCGTACTCCCCGGGTTCGATCCTGTGATCCTGCGATGACCGAGCCCGTCACCGTCGCCATCACGCGAAAACTCGATCCCGGCCACGAGCCGGAGATGATCAGTTGGCTGACCGCCGGGATCCACCTCGCCCAACGATTCCCCGGGTTCCTCGGCGCCGGTTGGGTCAAGCCCGAGGAGGATTCCGGGACCTGGCACATGCTCTACCGCTTCGCCGATCACGACTCTCTCGTCGGCTGGGAGCAGTCCAGCGAACGACAGTGGTGGCGGTCCTCGGCCCAAGGGCTGGGCGTGGTGGACCAACGGGTGGAGAAGCGCACCGGCATCGAGGGCTGGTTCGACGAACCGACCGATCGTTCCGTGCACGACCCGGACTCCGCCCGTACGCCGAGCGCCCCGCCCCGCTGGAAGCAGGCGGTGATGATCTGGCTGGTCTTCTTCCCCCTCAGCCTGAGCGTCACCCTGCTCCTCGGATCCCTGATCCCGGGGGTCGCCGTCGGTTTCCGTGTGCTGCTCAGCACCCTGGCGATGACCCCGGTGATGACCTACCTCGCGCTCCCGTGGATCACCCGGCAACTGTCCTGGTGGTTGGCCGGCGAGCCCGCCCCCTGGAAGAAGTCGCGAGTCGGCGCATCTTGACGCTGAAAAACGCCTGAGTCGGCGTGTTTTGACGCTAAGAGGAGCGTGAGTCGGCGCGTTTCTTTCAAGTAGCGCCGACTCGGCCACCAACCCGAGTCAACTAGCGCCGACTCGGCCTCCAACCAGAGTCAACTAGCTCCGACTCGATCAGCCCACGAACGCGTCGTCGTGTCGCAGGGAGCGGACGGCGGCGACCATGGCCAGGCTGAGGACCAGCAGCGAGGTGATCAGGGTCGCGCGCAGGGCGCCGCCGGGGGACAGGGGGCCCGCGGCGACCTGGTAGACGGTCGCGAGCAGCGCTGCGCCCATCGCCGAGCCGATCCGTTGGCCCGTCTGGAGGGCTCCGCCGGCCGCACCGCCCATCGCCGGGGGGACCGAGGCGAGGGCGAGGGTGAAGTTCGGGGAGATCACCCCGCCTGCCCCCAGCCCGGACACGAACAGCGTCACCGTGAGCGCGACGACCAGCCACCCGCCCTCGCGACCGGGCACGAGCACCGCTGCGGCAGCGATGCCACCCATCATCAGACTCAGCGCCCGGATCGTGATCGACCGACCCCACGTGGACACGAGGCGACCGGCGGGCCGCGCAGTCAGGGCCGCGCCCAGGGCGAACGGCATCAACAACAACCCGGTCTCCAGCGGGCTGCGGTCCAGACCGTCCTGGAGGTAGATCGACACGACCAGGAAGATTCCGGTGAACCCGGTGAAGTAGAGGGTTCCGACCGCGAGCCCGTTGGCGTACCCGCTCACCCGGCGCAACAACTCCACGTCCAGCAGCGGCGGCTTCCCCAGGCGTACGACGCGCCGCTCCCACCGCACGAACGCGTAGCCGAACCCGACCGCGAACGGCAGCAGGACCAACGGCCAGCGAGCACCACCCTCCAGCGACACGACCGGATAGAGCACCGCCAACACGGCGGCACCCAGCAAGAACGCCCCGCCGAGGTCGAGATGGAGGTCGGAGGCGTCGGCGTCGTCGGGACGACCCGGGACCATCCGCACGATGAACGGCAACAACACCAACCCGATCGGGACATTGACCAGGAAGATGAAGCGCCAGCCGTTCTCCTCGCCGAACACCTGGATCAGCAGACCTCCCAGGATCGGCCCGAGGGCCGAGGAGATCGACACGGTGAGCCCGAACAGACCGAACGCCCGGCCGCGTTCGGCGCCGCGGAAGAGTTGCTGGATCAGCCCGGAGCTCTGCGGGGTCAGGAACCCGGCGGCGAACCCCTGGATCAGCCGCGCGGTGATCGCCAGTTCGATCGACGGGGCCAATCCGACGGCCGCGCTGGCGGCGACGAACACGCTGAGCCCCACGACCATCAGCCGGCGTCGTCCGTAGGCGTCGCCCAGCCGGCCCCCCGTGACCAGGGTCAACCCGAAGGCGAGGGCGTAGCCGGAGACCATCCACTGGACCGTCCCCGCGCTGGTGTCTAGTCCGGTACGGATCGAGGGGATCGCGACGTTGACGATGGTGACGTCGAGCAACGACATGAACCCGACTACGAGGGTGACGCCCAGAATCCGCCACCGCCGCGGGTCCGGTTCGGCACCCGTCTGCCCGGCCGGCTGCGTTCGGGTCGGCTCGCTCACGACCCAAGCATTCCTGACACCACCACACGGAGGGCTGAAGGGTCGACATACTGACGCGGTCGGGAAGCGGTACGACGACCCGCAGCGTTGCCTTGCCGTAGGGGTCGACCCGGCCTGGTTCTCCCGACCGCCAGACCCCACGCCCGACCCCCACCCACACCTGCCCACTGACCAGCCTTCACTGAGAACCCACGAGGAGGAGCGCACCATGCTCGACGTACCCGTCCGTCGTGTGCTCGCTCCGCCGCTGGAGTCGGTGGCCCGCGGTCTGGACCGGGCCGGTGTCTCCCCGCTGGCGGTGACCGGGGCCGGTTGGCTCGTCGGCGTCGCGGCCTGTGTGTCGGTGGCGACCGGCCACTGGTGGTGGGCCCTCGTCCTGTGGCTGCTCAACCGTCTCCTGGACGGGCTCGACGGACCGTTGGCGCGGCGTGCCGGCGCCACCGACCTCGGCGGGTTCCTCGACATCGTGGCCGACTTCAGCATCTACGGCGGGTTCGTGCTCGCCGTCGGCATCGAACGCCCCGAGGCCCGGGTGGCCTGCCTGGCGCTCTTCTTGACCTACTACCTGTCCGGTAGCGCCTTCCTGGCCCTGTCCTCGGTGCTCGAACGCCGCGGGGAGAGCGAACGCAGCGGCGGCTCGGACGGGCGCTCGCTCCTGTTCATCGGCGGCCTGGCCGAGGGCACCGAGACCGTGATCGCCGGGGTGTTGTTCTGCCTCTTCCCGCAGTACGCCGAACAGATCGCCTGGGTCTTCGCCGCGGCCGTGGGAGTCACGGTGCTGCAACGCGTTGCGCTCGGCGTCCACCTGCTCCGGGCCAGTCCGGTCACCCCCACCGCTGCGAACTCGTCGCCGACGAACACCTCCCACCACCCGCGTCCCATCACCTCTGAGGAGAGTCCTTGAAGCACCGCCGGAATCACCCCGTGAAGCAGCGTCCGTTCTCCCGCCGCTCAGTTCGCTTCGCCGCCCCCCTGCTGGCCGCCTCCTTCGTGCTCGCCGCCTGCGGCTCCGGCGACGACGGTGCCGCCACGGAGACCCCGGCCGCCAACGACTGGGAGGCGGTCCTCGCGGAGGCCGACGGGCAAACGGTCAACTGGTACATGTACGGCGGCGACGACGTGCTGAACACCTTCATCGCCGACGAGGTGGCCACCCGGATGGCCGACCTCGGAGTGACCCTGAACCAGGTGCGGATCGACGACACCGCCGAGGCCGTCAACAAGGTGCTCGGCGAGCAGCAGGCCGGCGTCACCGACGACGGCACCGTCGACGCCATCTGGATCAACGGGGAAAACTTCGCCACCGGGGTCCAAGCCGACCTGTGGCGCTGCGAGTGGGCCGGTGACCTGCCCAACGCCGAGTTCGTCGACCCCGACTCCCCGGCGGTGACCACCGACTTCGGCACCCCCGTCAACGGGTGCGAGTCGCCCTGGCAGCAGGCCAACTCCGCCCTGGTCTACGACAGTGCCGAGCTCGACGAATCCGACGTCGCGTCCATCGACTCCCTGCTCGCCTGGGCCGAGGGCAACCGGGGTCAGTTCACCTACCCCGCCCCGCCGGACTTCTTCGGCTCGATGGCCATCCGCTCGATCCTCTACGGCCTCATCGACGGGCCCGGCCCGCTGGTCGAGGAGAACGACCTGTCCGCTGACGAGTTCTCCGCCGCCTCGGCGACCCTGACCGAGCGGCTCAACGAGATCGCGCCCACGCTGTGGAAGCAGGGCCGCACCTACCCGCAAAGTCAGGACGAGCTCGAGAAGCTCTACTCCGACGGTGAGATCAGCGCCTTCTTCTCCTACGGCCCCGGTGCGGTGGCCCAGAAGGTCGCCGACGGCCTCTACCCCGACACCACCCGCGAGGCCGTGCCCGAGTCGGGCAACATCAGCAACGTGAGCTTCGTGGCCGTCCCGGACAACGCCGCCAACCAGGCCGGTGCCCTGGTGCTGGCCGACACCCTGCTGGACCCCGAGGTCCAACTGGCCCTGTTCGAGGCCAACGGCATCTACCCGGCCATCGACGTCGCCCGCACCTCACCCGAGCTGCAGGACGCCTTCGCGGCCGTTCAGGTCAGCGAGTCGGTGCTGTCGCTGGAGGAGTTGACCGCCAACGCCCAGCCCGAGATCGCCAGCGTGTTCATCGACCGCCTCGAGAAGGACTGGATCGCTCAGGTCCTCCAGAAGCAGTGATGGACGGCGGGCGCCTGCCGCAAGGCGCAAAGATCGCGTTGTTGCTGGCTCCCGCGCTGCTCGTGGTCGGCGTGTTCTTCGTCGGTGGGGTCAGCCAGGCGGTCCTGCAGAGCCTGGGCCGTCAACCCCTCCTCGGGGAGACTGACTGGTCGCTGGACGCCTACCGGGCGACCTTCGCCGACCCGGCGTTCCGGGCCTCGATCGGTCTCACCCTGCGCGTCACCGTGATCAGTACGACGCTCGCCACCGTCGCCGGCGTCGCGCTCGCCCTGGCGGTCCGACGGGTCGCCCGCCGCGGCATGACGACCCTGCTCCAGAGCACCCTCGCGGTTCCGCACCTGGTGGCGGCACTCTGCATCGGACTGCTCCTGGCGCCCTCCGGGTCGGTGTCCCGACTGGGCAGCGCGGTAGGCCTGGTGCCGGAGGCGTCGGCCTTCCCCGAGATCACCGGGGACGCGTTCGGGTGGGGGATCATCGCGTCCTACACGTGGAAGGAGGCGCCGTTCATCGCGATCGT
This sequence comes from Nocardioides salsibiostraticola, assembly GCF_054783655.1. Taxonomy (NCBI): domain Bacteria; kingdom Bacillati; phylum Actinomycetota; class Actinomycetes; order Propionibacteriales; family Nocardioidaceae; genus Nocardioides; species Nocardioides salsibiostraticola. Next base: position 724,595 of record NZ_BAAGQD010000026.1, read on the forward strand.
GGCCCTGGCCGCGATGTCGCAGCACGTGGTGGACCTGGAGAACGCCGCCCGCACCCTCGGTGCCGGTGCCTGGCGTCGCTTCTCCGCGGTGACACTGCCGATGATCGCGCCCCCGGTGGCCGCCGCCTCGTTGTTGGTGATGGCCTTCGCGGCCGCCTCCTACGAGGTGCCGAGGCTCCTCGGGCGACCCTTCCCGGCCACGTTGCCGGTGGTGGCCTTCGAACGGTTCCGCGACTCCGACCTGACCGTGCGGCCGCAGGCGATGGTGATCGCCACGGTGCTGGCCGTGTTGACGCTGACCCTCGCTGCGGCGTACCTCACGCTGGTCTCGCGCCTGTCCCGGCGGGCCCTATGACGACCAGCGCCATCACGTGGCGGGCCCGGCTGCGGGTCGGCCTGATCGCCGGCGTGGTGCTCCTGCCGCTGATCCCGTTGGCCGTGTGGTCGATTGCGGGGACCTGGCGCTACCCCGATCTGGTGCCGCAGCGGTTCACCGACCGTGGCCTGGGCCTGGTCGCCAGCGGCGACGTCCTGCGCGCCCTGGGCACCTCGCTGCTCGTGTCGACCTCGGTGGCTGTGCTGGCGACCCTGATCGGTCTCTCGGCCGGCCGGGCCATCGGGCTGCATCGCTTCCGCGGGCGGCGCCTGGTCCAGTTCCTGCTGCTGGCGCCGGTGATCGTGCCGGGGCTGGCGGTCACCCTGGGGCTGCAGATCTTCTTCATCCGTTACGGCCTGGCCGATACGGTGACCGGCGTGGTCCTGGTCCAGCTGATGCCGACGGTGCCGTACGCCGCCACCCTGCTCGGGGCGGCGTACGCCAACTTCGAGACCGACTACGAACGCCAGGCCCGGTCCCTGGGGGCCGGCGCGTTGCGCACCCAACTCCTCGTCACCCTGCCGCTGCTGCGTCCGGCGCTGCTGACCACCGCACTGTTGACCTTCCTGATCTCCTGGAGCGAATACATCCTGACCCTCCTCATCGGCGGCGGCACCGTCACGACCCTGCCGCTGCTCCTCTTCTCCGCGATCGGTTCCTCCGACCGCACCGCGGCCGCCGCGCTGGGAATGCTGGTCGTGGTGCCCCCGGTGGTGCTGGTCGTGGTGGCCACGAAGGTGTTCGGCTCCCGTTCCCCGGACTGGATGGGGCTGGCGCGTGGCTGAGTCGAGTCGGTCCATGGGGGCCCCGTCCACCGGGGGGCCGTCGACCGGGGGTCTGTCCACCGGGGGTCTGTCGATCCGTGGCCTGCGCAAACGCTTCGGCGCTACCGAGGCGGTGCGGGGGATCGACCTGGACGTGGCCGCCGGCTCCTTCACGGCACTGTTGGGTCCCTCGGGCTGCGGCAAGAGCACGACCCTGTCGATCGTGGCCGGTCTGATCGGGGCCAGCGCGGGCGACGTACTGCTCGACGGTCGGTCGCTGTTGGGCACGCGTTCCGAGGACCGACCGGTGTCCCTGGTCTTCCAGAAGCCCCTGCTCTTCCCCCATCTGAGTGTGGAGCAGAACGTGGGCTTCGGGCTCCGGATGGCCGGGACCCCCAAGCGGGAGGTACGCCGTCAGGTGGGGGAGATGCTCGAGCGGGTCCGCCTCGACGGGCTGGGACCCCGCGGGGTGGGGGAGCTGTCCGGAGGCCAGGAGCAACGCGTGTCCCTGGCCCGCGCCCTGGTGCTCAAGCCGAGGCTGTTGCTGCTCGATGAGCCCTTCTCGCAACTCGACGCCGGCCTGCGTCGCGAGATGCGGGCCCTGGTGCGGGACCTGCACGACGAGTCGGACCTGACCACCCTGTTCGTCACCCACGACCAAGAGGAAGCCGTTGAGTTGGCCGATTCCATCGCGTTGATGCTGGACGGGGAACTGGCCGGGGTCGCCAAGCCCGAATCCTTCTACCTCGACCCACCATCGTTGGCCGCCGCGCGCTTCTTCGGAGTCCACAACGAGGTCGCAGGTGTGGTGGAGGCTGGCGTCTTCCGCTCGGCCGACCAGACGTTCGAGGTCGCTACGGACACACCCGACGGGGCGGGCGTGCTCGTCGTACGACCCGAGGCCATCGACCTGACTGGTCCCGTGGTGGCTCGGGTGCTGAGCACTCGGTTCGCCGGGACGCATGTGATGGCCGAGGTCGCCCTGGGGGACACCTCCACCAACACCCAACTGCGGGTGCAGGTGCCGGTCGGCACCGCCTGGACGGCCGGTTCCGCGGTGAATCTCGGGCTGAGTGCTGATCTGGTCCGAGTTTTTCTGACCTGAGTTGTCAGACAACCAGGCCAGATTCCTCCAGTACGGGACGTCTCTCGTGAAGGGGACGTGAAGATTGGCAGATGGTACCCAAGCGTTACCGCTAATACGAGACCTCAGGCGGTCTAACCCAAAATTCTTGTTATGGTCGAAATGGCCCCTGGGTTTCGTCTGGGCCTCCGCAGATCCACCGTGGAGCGCATCTCGGCTGATTTGGCAGACAAACCTTGCGGGCGGACCTTTCACGCAACCGAAGGAAACTATCGATGCGCAAAAGCATGAAGCTGACCGCCTTGGCCTCGGCCGCGGTCCTCACTCTGTCCCTGACCGCCTGTGGAAGCGACGGCGGAAGCGGTGGTGACGTCGGCGGATCGACCGACGCCCTCGACGGTGTCTCGATCGCTGTCGGCTCGAAGGACTTCACGGAGAACAAGATTCTTGGCGAGATGTGGGCACAGGCGTTGGAGTCCAAGGGCGCCGACGTGGACAACAAGATCAACCTCGGCGGCACCGAGGTCAACCGCGATGCGCTGCTGAGCGGCGACATCAACACCTACCCCGAGTACAACGGCACCGGCTGGGTGGTCCACCTCAAGCAGGAGGAGCCCTCGCAGGATCCCGAAGAGTTGACCACCGTCACCGCGGAGAAGGACCTCGCGGACAACAGCATCAAGTGGATCGGTCGCTCGGAGTTCAACGACACCTACGGGTTCGCTGCAAGTCCTGACCTGGGCGAGTCCGAAGGGGGCTTCGACCTGCAGGGCATGGCCGACTACCTCAAGGCCAACCCGGACGCCAAGGTCTGCATGGAGACCGAGTTCCCTGACCGCCCCGACGGTCTCACGCTGTTCGAGAAGGCCACCGGGTACGTCATCCCGCAGAGCCAGCAGCAGATCCTCGAGACGGGCCTGATCTACACCCAGACCGGCGAGGGCGCTTGCGACTTCGGCGAGGTCTTCACCACCGACGGTCGGATCACCGGCTTGGGTCTGTCCCTGGTCGAGGACCCGGGCGTCTTCATCCTCTACAACGTGTCGTTCACGATGCAGAACGACGTCTACGAGGCCAACTCCGAGGTCTACGACGAGCTCGCCGCGACGATCCTCGACGACCTCGACAACGACAAGATGGCCGCCCTCAACGAGGACCGCGACATCAACGGCGTCAGCGACGCCGACGTGGCTCAGGGCTACCTCGAAGAAGTCGGAATCCTCTGACATTCTCGTGAGGCAACACCAGCACTGAACGAAGAACGCCGCCGGATCCTCTTGGATCCGGCGGCGTTTCTCACGTTGAGAGGAAGCGAACTACAACCCGCTCGGCCGCAGAATCCGCTCGGCCACGGCTCCCAGCCAGTCGAACGACAACGCGATCAGGATGACCACCGAGGAACCGATGATCAGCACGGGCTCGGCGCTGTTCTTCAGCCCCGAACTGATGGTGATTCCCAGACCGCCACCCCCGATGGTGAAAGCCAGGGTGGCCATACCGATGTTCAAGATGACCGCAGTCCGCACGCCAGCCATGATGATCGGCACCGACAAGGGCAACTCGATGCGAGCCAGCACGCCCAGACGGGTCATCCCCATGCCTCTGCCGGCCTCGATGACGCTTTTGTCCACCCCGGCCAAGCCAACCATCGTGTTACGGAGCACCGGAAGCAGTGCGTACAGCGCGAGGGCGTACACCACGCTCAACTTACCGAGCCCGAAGAAGGTGAGGAAGATGGCCAGCAGACCGTACGCCGGCAGCGCCTGACCCGAGTTGGCTACCGCGATGATCACCGGGGCCACCCGGCGGAAGGCCGGACGGGTCAGTGCGATCCCCAGCGGAATAGCGATCACGAGGACCAGCGCCGTGGAGAGGAAGGCGAGTTCCAGGTGCCGCTGGGTCTGCGGGATCAACTTGTCGGAGAACCCCAGCGCCGAACGCACCTGCGTGCGTTGGTTGTCGATATCGAGGTTCAGGTAGTAGAGGTAGAGCAGTCCCGCCAGGCCCGCGATGATCACCGGGGCGATGATGACCCCGAGGGCATCGATCAGCTCCGCCGCGGAGCGTCGCGGCTTCGCGGACGCCGACGGTTTGGTCAGTTCGGGGTCCTCGTCCGGACGGGTGGCGGGCTCCGCTGGAGGTGCGATGGCGCTCATCCGAGAGCCTCCATTTCCTCATAATGCAACTGAGCTTCGCGCTGGGCGCGCCGGATGGCCTTGTTGAGGTCCCTGATGGACACCACGCCCTGGAAGTGGCCTTCGGCGTTGACCACCACGGTGAGCCCCGCGGCGCTCTGCACCATCAGCTCGAGGGCTTGGAACAGGGTGTTCTCACTGCGGAGGAACTCCTCGCCGACCTCTTCGCCGGCGGTGGCGTAGGTGGAAGGACCGCCCTCGAGATGCTCGGCCTTGAGCCAGCGGGTGGGGGTCTGGTTCTCGTCGACGTAGATCAACCATTCGTAGCCCGACTCCGCGAGCTTCGAGCGCCCCGTCTCGGGCGAGTCCTCGCTGGAGATATAGGGGTAGCCGGTGAACGTCACCGAGTCGACCTTGAGGAAGTTGAGCCCCTTGATCGTCGACCCGGTGCCGATGAAGTCGTTGACGAAGTCATCGATGGGCCGCGCCAGGATCCGCTCGGGGGTGTCGATCTGACGGATGGTGCTGCGCTCCCCGAGGATGGCGATCCGATCGCCCATCTTGATGGCCTCGTCGATGTCGTGGGTGACGAAGACGATCGTTTTGCGCAGCGTCTCCTGAACGCGCAGGAACTCGTTCTGCAGACGGTCGCGGGCGATCGGGTCGATGGCGCCGAAGGGTTCATCCATCAACATGATGTCGGGGTCGGCGCCCAAGGCTCGGGCCACGCCGACCCGCTGGGCCTGACCGCCGGAGAGTTCCTTGGGGTAGCGGTCGCGGTACTGCTCGGGGTCGAGACCCATCGTGGTGAGCAGTTCGTCGCTGCGCTGCTTGATCTTCTCCTTGTCCCACCCCAGCATCTTCGGAACCGTGCCGATGTTCTGGGCGATGGTCTGGTGCGGGAAGAGACCGATCTGCTGGATGACATAGCCGATCCGGCGACGCAGTTTGTCGGGATTGACTTTGGTGACGTCCTCGCCGTCGAGGAGGATCCGACCGTTGCTGGGTTCGATCATCCGGTTGATCAGCCGCAGCGTGGTGCTCTTCCCGCAGCCCGAGGGGCCGACGAGCACCAGGATCTCGCCTTCGTGGATGTCAAGGGTGAGGTCCTCGACTGCTGGGATCTTGCTTCCCGGGTAGGTCTTGCCCACCTTGTCCAGGTGGATCTTCGCCTCGGAGTTCATAGTGTTCCTCTCGTAACGGTGCAGAAGTGGTGGCGGCGATTCCAGCCGCGCATCAGATACGAAGTCCGCGGGCCGTGGTGAGCCGCTGGAAAAGGGCCAACACGCTGTCGAGGATGAGCCCGAGCAGCACGCTGAAGATGACGCCGACGTAGATCTGGTTCGACGCGTTCGGGAAACCGTCCCGGTTGATGCCGTCCTGGATGTACGCACCCAACCCGTCGCCGCCGACCAGCACCGCGATCGAGGCGATGCTGACGGTCAGCAGGCTGGCCACCCGGACCCCGGCCAGGATGACTGGCCAGGCCAGCGGAAGTCGGACCCGATACAACTGCTGGAGGGTGTTCATCCCCATGCCCCTGGCCGACTCCACGACCGCCGGACTCACTGCGTCCAGACCGGTCACGGTGTTGCGGAGAATCGGCAGTTGGGCGTAGAAGAACAAAGCAATCATCGCCGGGGTGTTGCCGGTCCCGACGAAGGGGATCAACACCGCGAAGAAGGCCAGCGACGGGATCGTCAGCGAGATGCCGGCGATCGAGAGGGCAAGGGTGCGAGCCACCGCGTTGCGCTGGACGATGATGCCGAGCAGAACGGCGAAAATGGTGGCCAGTGCTAGAACGATGAGAACGATCCTGGCGTGTGCCAGGGTCGCTTCCAGTATGCGATCGAAGTTGTTGGTGACGTAGTCGAACCAGCCCGTGAGCGCTTCCACAAGGACCTTTCCGTGGTGGATGTAGTCACCGACCTTACGGGAGGGCATCCCTTTTCGGGTGGTCACGCCGTGTTACCGGTCTCGCCCGAAGGGGAAGTCGAAGCGGGGGTGGGCGCGTTTCCGACATGCCACACAAACAGGACCACAACGGTCCGATTCGTCGAGATGGAGTGTTGATGTCACGCAGTACCTGGATCAAGTTGGCGGCCTTCGTCACGTTCCTCGTCGGGGCCGTGGTGCTCCAACTGGTCGTGGGCCTGCCCAGTCAGGAAGAACTGCGCTCCAGCCTCGACGGACTCGGAGCGGTCGCGATCCCCGCGTTCATCGTGCTCTACATCGGGGTCTCGCTTCTCCCGGTCGGGCCCAGTGGTCTGCTCACCATCGTCGGGGGAGCGCTACTCGGCTTCGCGGTGGCTCTGGCCGCGGTGCTGCTGGCGGCCGTGATCGCGAGTTCGCTGTCGTTCCTGATCGGTCGTTCTCTGGGTCGGGAGGCGGTCCAGGGGCTCAGCAGTGAGCGGATCCGTGCCCTGGACGAGAAGGTCGGTGCCCACGGTTTCGCCACCGTCCTGCTGGCCCGGCTGGTCCCGGTGATCCCCTACACCACGGCGAACTACGCGTTCGGGGTGACCTCGGTCAGCCTGTGGTCCTACGTCCTGGCCACCGCCCTGGGGATCATCCCCGGCACCGCGATCTACGTCTCGGTTGGTGCCTTCGGCGCCGACCCGAGCTCCCCGGCGTTCCTGTTGTCCATCGCCGGTCTGGTGCTGCTCACGCTGATCGGACTGTGGCGCTCGCGGCGTACCCAGGCAGACCCGGCGAAGGTCCCCGTCTGACCACGACTCGGCGCTACTTGACGCTGATTTCCCGCCCAGTCGGGCTCTTCTGATGCATGTGTGGGTGCGGTAAGCGCGTCTAACGAGGCGCACGCCGCTCTCTGTCTAGGTTTCTGAACTGTCGAAGGACCAGAAACCGAG
>NZ_BAAGQD010000027.1:0-387108 GCF_054783655.1 Nocardioides salsibiostraticola
CGCCCCGAAGAAACTCGCTGCCCGCTTCAGAATCTCGTTCGCGCGTTTGAGTTCACGGTTCTCCTGCTCAAGGGCCTTCACCCTGGCCGCGTCGTCGGTGCTGAGACCGGGCACGTGGCCCTCATCGATGTCGGCCTGACGGACCCAGGCCCGCACCGACTCGATGCCATAGCCCAGCTGGTTCGCGACGCGTTGCACCGTGCCGTGCTCGGTGCCCAACTCGGCCCGCAGGGTCCTGACCATCCGCACCGCGGCGGCCTTCTCATCGGGGCTGTAGCGACGCGTAGTCGGCTTGCCCGGGGTGTTGTTTTTCGGCATGAGTCCATCCTCGTTTCAAAACGATGGAGACTCCAACCAACCCAGGGCGATTCAGTGGTCTACCGCCAACTAGTTGCCGACGCCGCACGGGCTCACGAGGACCCTGGGTGCAAGTCCGGGAGGGCCCCGCGGGGCGACTAAAGAATCCAGCGCGGCCGACTCACACCCGCGAATCGACACTCCGGGTAAGTCGCTGCCCGGACCCGCATACTCCAAGGTACGCCGACATGCCCACCCACGTGAAGAATCTTGTTACAAACCCCCCTTGACACAGAGGGGTGCAGATCCCGGTCGTCCCGAAAGTCGAACGGCAATCGGCGAACGAAGTTGAGTACGTAGGCGCATGCCCGACCGCTTCAACCGAGGCAAGGTGCGGTTCATGACCACGCGACGCACTCTCTTGATCGTCCACCTCGCTCTGGTCCTCGTCGGACTCGGATACCTCTCACTCTCGCTCACCGTCGGGAGTACCCCGAATGCCAATATCGGCGCCGGGCTGGCCACGCTCTAGCTGATCGCCCTGGGGTCACCGTGGACTTGGCCATTGCTGGCTACGGACATGACGGATCGCTGGTTCTCCCTCCTGACGGCGGCCAGCGCGCTGCTCAATCTCAACTTGCACGTGTGGTTTAGCCTTCGTCGGATCCGCCGATAGCCGGGCAATCCACTGGTCTCACTCGGGGATCCCTCTGTGGCACGCTCCGCGTGCCGATCGGCAATCGCAAATCTCGCTGAAGACGTCCTCGCGCTCCCGCCAAGCACTTATAGCAATTGATATAGTGGCTTCATGTCAAGGGACTTGGCGGAGATTGCTCGCCACACTGATGAGGCCACAGCTCGAGCTCGAGCCCAACTCGTCCGCGCCGTCAGGGAGGCTGCTGCCCGAGGCATGACTCAGTCCCAAATCGCCCGCCAGATCGGTCGGAGCCAGCCTGAAGTGTCGCGACTGTTGCGCTTCCACGGCACGTCGCCGTTGGCACGCAACCTGCGTCGCAACGCGGACCAGATCCGCGAGTTTGTGGCCGAAGCCGGCGGCACCCGGGTACGTGTCTTCGGCTCGCTCGCCGTGGGGGAGGACCAACCTGGTTCTGACGTGGACCTGCTGTTCGCGATGAACAGACCGCTGAGCCTGATGCAGTTGGGTCGGTTGGAGCAACGGGTCGCGGATCTGTTGGGTACGTCGGTCGATTTGGTGCCCGAATCCGCGCTTCGGCCGGACCTGCGCGAGCGGGTCTACGCCGAGGCGGTATCGCTGTGAGCCGGTTGACCGACGAACTCCTGCGCGAGGCGCTCGTCCACTTGGAGCTGGCTCATGCGTACGCCGACACCTCGGACCTGGACCAACTGGTCATCGACGCCATCTGCATGAGGCTGTCGGCCGGAATCGAGGTGCTGGCCCGACTAGATCCCCCGGTGCGGTCCGACCTGTTCGGGGGCAACTGGCAGCTCATGTGGGGGATGCGCAACCGCATCGCTCACGGTTACCTCTTGGTGGACTCCGACATCGTGCGTCAGACGATCGAGGTCGACCTGCCAGACATAGTTCGCGTGATCAGAGCCGAACTCCCCGACACATGACCATTACGGTCGCGTCTCCCGCCTGACTAATCGGACGAAGAGGGCGAGCTCCCGCTTCACGCTTGGTCAACGACTGTGCTGGACAGTCGACAGGAAGTCTACGCACCCCCTCGGGGCAACACTGGGGCAACACCACGACCAGAATCAACCAATATCCACCAGCGACGATCAATGCTTCATAGGGCTCTGACCTGGGCGTTCAGTGATTATCAACGTCGTCCGGTGATCCCTGGATCGGCCTTTCACGGCGGTAGCACGGGTTCGAATCCCGTTGGGGGTACACAGAGTACCTGTTCGGCGTCATCGTTGCAGTGCCGAATTGATCGAGCCCGGTCGCGCCGGACCCTTCATTGGCGGCGGGCGGTGACGAGGAGGTACTCCCACTCCATGACGCCGTCGCCGAGGTCGTGCCGCCTGGCGAGGTCGATCAGTGCCTCGTCGAGGGCCCGCACCTTGTCCGGTTCGGCCGCGATCGCCTTATAGGCGGCGATCGTCGGTCCATAGCGCTCCTTGAAGTAGCCGAGGAAAGTAGACGCATCGGCGAAGCAGTCGACCCGGACCTTCTCTTGACGTGACACGAGGTCGGTCACCCGGTCGCCGAGCAACCCGCGCACGTGCTCCTCGCTACCCCACAGCGGGGGCGGCTGCGCCCCGGCAGGCGCCGGCGGAGCGTAGGGCTTGATCGTTGCGAACATCTGTCCGATGAAACCTGCCGGCGTCCAGTTCAGCAGGCCGATAGTGCCGCCGGAGCGGGCCACACGGACCAATTCGTCGGCGCTCTTCTGATGGAAGGGTGCGAACATCACACCCAGACAACTGATCACCGCATCGAATGCGCCGTCACCGAAGGGCAGCGCCTCGCAGTCGGCCTCGCGCCACTCGATGGTCAGCCCCCGCGACGCTGCCTGCTTGCGACCACTGTCCAACAGCTCGGGTGTCAGGTCGGAAGCCACCACGTGCGCGCCGCACCTCGCGGCTGGCAACGAAGCGTTGCCACAGCCGGCCGCGACATCGAGCACATGGTCGCCGGCTGCGATGCCAGTCGCATCGACCAGGACTTTGCCGAGGGTCGGAATCAGGTCGGCGGCGACGGAGGCGTAGTCGCCGAGCGCCCACATCGCCCGGTGCTTGGCCTTGATGTCGGGTAGGGCGGTCGCATCCTGGGTCATCACTGTCTCCCTCGCCGTACTGATCCGTCGTCGGACCCGGTCGGCTGCGTTGCCGACCCGTCCAGCGTCGTACCTGATCCTGACCGGCGCCAGTTCACAATCTGTACTGGCTCTCCGCGAAGTTCCTACGTCTCCAGGCACTCGAATTGTGGAGATCGGACCCGAGGGTCCAGCAGGCCACTTACTCTCATTGAGAATCCACCGGAAGTGAACATGATCGCCTCGGCATACCCCCCAGCCAGCACCCTCGAGACGCACACCCTGCGTCGCCTCGTCGAGGTGATGGAGCTGCTGCACTCCGCGCCCACCCACGACGCGGTGCTCGACGCCGTCGTCGCCGGCGTCCGAGACGTACTGGGCTATCAGATGGCCGCGATCAGGATCCTTCAGGAAGACCAGCGGATGCTGCACACGGCTGCGGTGGTCGGCCCCACCGACGCGGTCGCGTCGATGCACGGTCAGGATCTGCCGTTGGCTGAGCTCGCCCTGGAGTTCTCCTGGGCCGAGCGCCACGGTGACGTCTACTTCATCCCCCACGAGCGGTTGCCTGCGGACATCGTGAGCACCTGGGTTCCCGACCTCGGCATGCCCGCCGACCCTGGGGCCTGGCATCCGATGGACACCCTTTACGTCGCGATCAACGCACCGGGTGGGCGGATGCTCGGCGTACTGGGGGTCGACCTGCCACGCAACGGACGGCGCCCCGAACCCGCAGAGCGTGAACTGCTCCAGATGTACGCCCGGCAAGCCGCCCTGGCACTCGACCGGACCCGGCTACTGGATCAGCAAGCACGGCTCGTCACCGACCTGCTGGACCGACAGCAGGAGACCAGCGTCCTGACCGCTGCCCTCACCCACGACCTCAAGGGGCCGTTGACGGTGATCTTGAGCCACGCCGAACTGGCCCGCGATGAGTTGACGGGCCCTCAGCCCCACCAGAACACGGGGCAGGTGATCACCCGGCTCGAGGGGATCGAGGCGTCGGTCGCCCGCATGACCAGCGACATCGACGAACTTCTGGCCCCTCGAACCTCGACACCCGACGACATCTCAGAAGACCGCCACGACCTGGCCGAGATTGCCGAGGAGATCGCCACATTCTCCCGCGTCGTGGCCCAACGTCGCGCCGTCACCCTCGAGCTGCAGACGGCCGGTGACGACTTCACCCTTCCCGGAAACCGAAGCCAACTGCTCAGAGCCGTGGACAACCTGGTCGGCAACGCACTGAAGTACACCCCCGCCGGGGGCCGGATCTCGGTCACCCTCCACGGCCGAGACACCGAACTGGTCCTCGCCTGCGCCGACGACGGCGCCGGAATCCCCGCCGACGAACAGGAAATGGTCTTCACCGAGTACGCCCGCGCCGCCCGCGCCCAAGCCTCCGGTATCGAAGGCACCGGGCTCGGCCTGCCCAACGCGCGACGCATCGTCACCGCCCACGGCGGCACCCTCACCTTGACCTCGGCCCCCGAGCTGGGTTGCACCTTCACCATCCGGTTCCCTCGACCCGAGCGCACAGACCCCCCAGCCCGTCACCCACGGAACTGATGAGACCCCGGGAGCGCTTCGACCGCCCCCGACGTCACCTGCGAGACCTCAACTCGGCGGCGATCTTCACCCCGTCGGGTGGGGGTCATTCCTCTTCGATTCCGCGAGACTAGACGCAACCGGATGACTTCCACCCCCACAGTCAGGCGGGCGCTGGCGGCCTGGGTCTGCTCCCGGGAGAGACCCAGGCCCGCAGCGGAAGCACTTCTGGTGATCACCCGCCGTGGGTTACCGTCACGCTCGTGACGCTTTCTTCTGCCTTCAAGTTTCTGACCCCGCTCACCATGGCCTCGGTCCTCGTCCTCGGTGGCTGCACCGGCGATGACGACGGGCCCACCCCGTCCGGCGAGACCGTCGAGGCGGAGGCTGACCCCGACGGTCGGATCGTCGAGTCCGGGTTCGCGCAGGACGGCGAGTTCATCCAGTCCGTCACCCTGGTTGAGAACACCTCCGCGGTCGCGGGGCAGAACGTGACCTTGATCAGTGACTTCCTCGACGCTGACGGCAAGGCCGTCGGGTCCGAGACGCTGGTGACCGCCTTCAACTTCCCCGGTCAGACCATCGCCATGGTCGGCGGTAGCGCCGTGAAGGGCAAGGCTCAGGTCGCCTCGATCGAGTCCGAGCTGATCATCGAACCGGCCGACAACAGCGTCTCCAAGCTCGACTTCGGGTCCGTCGAGGGCACGAACCTGACTGAGAAGAACGGCGAATGGTCGGCCGACTTCACCGTCGCCAACCCCAGCAACAAGGACCTGAGGTCCCCCGACGTCGCTGTCGTATGCCGCGACGCCTCCGGTGCCATCAACGGGGGAGGGGTCGACTTCCCCGACCTCGTGCCCGCCAAGGGCGAGACCGTCGTGTCCCCGTTCCTGCTCGTCGAGGGTGACCCGGCCGAGTGCACGGCGTACATCAGCGACCCCCTCTGAGCCTGCCGTCCTGCCCGCTCCGCACCGGGTCTGTGGGCCCGGATTGGCGGTCCTCGGAGGCCATGGGTTAGAGTTCCACCGCTTGCTGGGTACGAGTTCAGCCCAGCAAATATCAGCACGAAACAGCAGCACCTGGCCCCGTAGCGCAGTTGGTTAGCGCGCCGCCCTGTCACGGCGGAGGTCGCGAGTTCGAGTCTCGTCGGGGTCGCAGACACCACAGCCCTGGATCATCTGATCCGGGGCTGTGGTCATTTCGGGTGGGTAGTGGTCCTGGGGTTTCGAGGCTCGTCGCTGGCGCTCCTCGCACCTCAACCAGCGTGTGGGCCCGGGGGCTGTGGTCATTTTTGACAGACCCGCCGTTTCTGACAATCTGCGCACATGACCGACCAGATCAGCCGGCCCCGGGCGACCGGCATCGACGGCTTCTTCGACATCACCCACCGCGGCTCCACCGTGGCCCGCGAGGTGCGTGGCGGTGTCGTCACCTTCTTCACGATGGCCTACATCGTGGTGCTGAACCCGCTGATCCTCGGCTTCGCCGTCGACATCGACGGCAACTTCCTCGGGGGAGTCCCCGGGGAGGGCCCCAACCTGCCCGCCATCGCCGCCGGTACCGCCCTGATCGCCGGGATCCTGACGATCACCATGGGTCTGGTCGCGAACTTCCCGCTCGCCCTGGCCACCGGTCTGGGTCTCAACGCCTTCGTCGCGGTCGCCATCGCCACCCAGATGACCTGGGCCGACGCGATGGGCCTGGTGGTCATCGAGGGCATCTTGATCCTCGTCCTGGTCCTCACCGGCTTCCGCGAGGCCGTGTTCCACGCCGTACCCCCACAGCTCAAGATCGCCATCTCTGTGGGGATCGGCCTGTTCATCGCCCTGATCGGGTTCGTCGATGCCGGGTTCGTACGCCGCATCCCCGACATCGCGGGCACCACCGTCCCGGTCCAACTCGGACAGACCGGTCAACTCTCCGGGTGGCCCCTGGTGATCTTCGTGATCGGCCTGATCCTCGTCATCGGCCTGTGGGCCCGAGGCGTCCGCGGCGCGATCCTGATCGCCATCCTGGTCACCACCGTCATCGCCGTCGTGGCCGAGGCCATCGGCGACTTCGGCGCTGGCAACGAGACCCCCACCGGGTGGGCGCTGAGCATCCCCAGCCTTCCCGACAACCTTCGCGACCTCATCCAGTGGCCCGACTTCGGCACCCTGGGCGAGTTCTCCCTCCTCGGCTCCTTCCGCGAGGTCGGGGTCGTCGCCGCGCTCCTGCTCGTCTTCACCCTGATGCTGGCCGACTTCTTCGACACCATGGGCACGATGACCGCCATCGGCGCCGAGGCCGGCCTCAACGACGAGGAGGGCACGCCCCCGCGCACCCAGCGGATCCTGGTCGTCGACTCCCTGGCCGCCATCGCCGGTGGCGCCGGCGGGGTCTCCTCGAACACCTCCTACATCGAGTCCGCCTCCGGGGTCGGCGAGGGTGCGCGCACCGGTCTGGCCTCCGTGGTCACCGGGCTGCTTTTCCTGCTCACCATCTTCTTCGCCCCGCTGGTCGCGATCGTCCCGGCCGAGGCCGCCGTACCCGCCCTCGTCCTGGTCGGGTTCCTGATGATGCGCCAGGTCACCGGCATCGACTGGGACGACGTCGAGATCGGGATCCCGGCCTTCCTGACCATCGTCCTGATGCCGTTCACCTACTCGATCACCGTCGGCATCGGCGCCGGGTTCCTCGCCTACGTGCTGATCAAGCTCGTCCGCGGCAAGGCCCGCGAGGTGCACGCCCTGATGTGGGTCGTGTCGGTCCTGTTCCTCGTCTACTTCGCGATCAATCCGCTGACCGACCTGTTGGCCGGGTAGCCCATGATGGGGCCATGCCCGTCGACGTCACCCGCGAACGCTTCGAGGAGCTCGTCGAGAGCGCCCTCGACGGCATCCCCGACCAACTCGCCTCGCTCGTACAGAACCTCGTCGTCCTCGTCGAGGAGACCCCGCCGGACGGGGAACCCCGCGACCTGCTGGGGCTCTACGACGGGTACGCGCTGACCGAGCGGGACAGCTTCATGGCCGCCGCCCTCCCGGACCGGATCTTCGTCTTCCGCCAACCCCTCCAACAGATGTGCCGCGACGAGGCGCACCTGGTCGAGGAGGTCCGGATCACCGTGGTCCACGAGGTCGCCCACCACTTCGGCATCGAGGAGGCGCGCCTGCATGAACTCGGCTACGGCTGAGCCTGTGTCCTCAGGGGAGGCCTCCGGGGAGGCGTCAGAGCAACTGGCCGAGCAGGTAGCCGACCAGACAGCCGGCGAACGACACGACCACCGTCACTCCGGCGTACGCCGCTGCCCGGCCCGGGTGCGCCGCGATCCGGACCTGGGTCTGCACCGCGAACGCGCTGTACGTCGTCAGCCCACCGGCGAAGCCCACGCCCAGCAGGGCGAGGCCCCGGTCACCGAGACCGATCCCGACCAGGAAGCCGAGCAGCACCGAACCGGCCACGTTGACCGCCAGGGTCCCCAGCGGCCACTCGCCGTCGAGGCGTCGGGACGCGAGGAACCGCAGTGCCGCGCCGGCACCGGCCCCCACCCCGATCAGGAGTACGTCGATCACGTGCGTCGCCTCCCCGCCCGGTCGGCCGCGACCCGGGACACCATCAGCGCCGCCAGCCTCGCCGCACCCACACAGACCACCAGGGTGCCGATCAGGTAGCCACCAGCGAGCACGATCCGGTCGTCGGCGAGCAGGGACCGGCTCTGCTCGTTGACGGCGGAGAGCGTCGTGAATCCGCCGAGCAGCCCAGGACCGATCGCGACCCGCCAGCCCTCGGAGCGGCGTACCGAGTCGATGAGGGGGAGCAGCCCCAACAGCAGGGCGCCCACGGCGTTGACCGCGAGGGTGACGCCTAACAGGCCATCGCCGTCGGTGGTGAGCGTGAGGAGGTGCCGCAGCACCGCCCCCGCCGCACCCCCGGCGGCGGCCAGGGCGACCAGCCCGGCCAGCCCCGACCCGTCACGACGGACGGGCGGGGGAGGGGTCACGAGACGTTAGTGTGCCGGATCCCCGTATCGGTTGCCTCGGACGCATCGACCCACGGTTGGGCGGGCAGACCGGCGGCCTGATCGACGTACTGGCCCAGCAGCCACTGCTGGAACCGCACCTGCTCGGCGGTGCGCCCGAGGACCAGGAGGCGTTGCTCTCGGCAGAAGTCGTCGGCGAGGTCCAGGAGTTCGGAGAGTTGGCGGACCCGGACTACCCGGGCCGAGGAGAGCCGCACGCTCAGGTCGACGTGCTCCGCGCTCTCGCGACGGGCGGTCTCCACCTGGTCAGTGGCCAGGTCCCGGCGTAGCCGCCCCTCGAGCGAACCGAACAGATCCGAGAGGTTCTTCGCGTGGGGGTAGTCAGCCTCGTGGGCCAGCGAGAGGAGCCGCAGCTCGCGGCGTAGTTCCCGGTAGTGCCGTTGGAAGGACAGGTGCGCCCGCACAGGGACGTGCAGCAGGTCGACGTCGACCAGGTCCGTGGTGGCGCCGGTTCCAGAGTCGGCCAACTCGTCCTCGAGATCGCGCCGCGGGTCGGTCAGAACTCCCGCGGTGCCGGCGTCCTCGGCGAGGACACTGGTCGGTTCGAACCACAGCACCTTGCCGTCCTCCTCGACCTCGGCGCCCCAGGCGACCGAGGCGCGGGCAACCATGTCCAGACCACGTCCGAAGGTCAGCAGCACCTCGTCGAGATCATCGGTGAGGGCATCTGGGTCCACCGACAAGGAGTTCGCGTCGGTCGGCAGGGTCGGGGGACGGGTGGAACCGTCGCGAACCTCGATCCGGGGATGGTCGACCGTGCCCCGCACCTGCACCTGGATCGGCGGTGCGGCGTGCAGCAACGCGTTGGTCACCAACTCCGAGACGCCCAGCGCGGCGCACTCGAGGAGATCGTCCCGACCGATTTCCGAACAGACCTGGTGGACCCACGTGCGGGCGTCACGAACGCCGCGGGGTCCTACGCCCAACGAGAGGGCTGGTCGGTTCAGGGGCACACCCAGGTCTCCAGATCCGGTTGTGATGACGTGACGGGCATAGATGCTAGTGGTGCAAGCCGTGCTGATCTGGGTTTTACCCCGACCGCGCGCCAACGAAACGTTTCGCTCGAACATTTCTTCCCGGCCCACAGTCTGGTGTGATGGACCCGACCACGCTGCTGATTGCGCGTCCGCGCTTCTCGCTCGGAACAATGGGGTACAGCAGTGCAGCCAGCAACCACGCACCGTCCACGACGACGATCGACCCCAGCAGACGTACCCAGAAGGAATGGCAGGCCCATCGTGACCGAGACGCCTAACACCAGCGCGAAGACCAGCCCCGAAGCCGCCGGACGGCACCGGGTGGTGGTCATCGGATCCGGCTTCGGCGGCCTGTTCGCCACCAAGGAGCTTCGTAAGGCCGACGTCGACGTGACGATGATCGCCAAGACGACCCACCACCTCTTCCAGCCGTTGCTCTACCAGGTCGCGACCGGGATCCTCTCCGAGGGCGAGATCGCCCCGCCGACCCGCGAGGTCCTCAGCGGCCAGAAGAACGCCCAGGTCCTGCTCGGCGAGGTCACGAGTATCAACCTCACCGACCGGGTCGTCACCTCCCAGGTCGTGGGCCGAGAAACCACGCTGTCCTACGACTCGCTCATCGTGGCCGCCGGCGCCGGCCAGTCGTACTTCGGCAACGACCAGTTCGCCGAGTTCGCCCCAGGCATGAAGAGCGTCGATGACGCCCTCGAGCTCCGCGGCCGGATATTCGGGGCCTTCGAGCTCGCCGAGCTCGCCGCCATGCGCGGCGACGACGTCGACCACCTGCTCACCTTCGTGGTGGTCGGGGCGGGCCCGACCGGGGTCGAGATGGCCGGACAGATCGCCGAACTCGCCCACCGCACCCTCAAGCGCGACTTCCGGGCCATCAACTCCCGCAGCGCCCGGGTCCTCCTGGTCGACGCCGCCTCCCAGGTGTTGCCGCCCTTCGGGGCCAAGCTCGGGGGCTGGACCCAACGCGAGTTGAACAAGCTGGGTGTCGAGGTGATGTTGGGCGCCATGGTCACCGACGTCGACGAGCGCGGCCTCCAGGTCCAGCACCGCGACGGCAGCTCCGAGCGCATCAACGCCGTCACCAAGGTGTGGGCCGCCGGGGTCCAGGCCAGTCCGCTGACGAAGACTCTCGCCGCGCAGACCGGCGCCCCACTCGACCGGGCCGGACGCATCGGCGTCAACCCCGACCTGACTCTCCCCGGCTACCCCGAGGTCTTCGTCCTGGGCGACATGATTTCGCTGAACAATCTGCCCGGCGTGGCTCAGGTGGCCACCCAGGGTGCGAAGTACGCCGCCACCGAGATCAACGGCAGGCTCAAGGGCAAGGCCCCCCAGGACCCGTTCTCGTACTTCGACAAGGGGTCGATGGCCATCATCAGCCGGTTCCGTGCCGTCGCGATGGTCGGCAAGTTGCGGATCACTGGGATCCTGGCCTGGTTGATGTGGCTGGGTGTGCACCTGTTCTATCTGACCGGCTTCAAGAACCGCTTCACCGCCGTGATCCGCTGGGCCATCTCCTTCCTGGGCACCGGCCGCTCCGAGCGCACCGCCACCGAGCAACAGATCTTCGGACGGGCCGCGTTGAATCGGCTTCGACGGGGAGCGACCGACCTGGTCTCCGAACCCGGGGAGTACGACCGTGAGGCGCATCGTCAAGCCCTGGAGGCGCAGGCGGTGGAGCAGTCCCGGCTCACCGACAGCGGCGAGCGCGGCCACACCGCCTGACCCCTGGCGGCCCGATCGGGTGATCGGTTGGGTTGGTTTGCTGGTGAGTCGGCGCTAATTGACGCGGCAGGGGGCTCGACTCGGCGCGTCTTTTTCAACAAGCGCCGACTCGGCGGGTCTGTGGCGTCAACTCACGCCGATTCGCGGTCAGCTCGCGCGGGCCCAGCGGGGCAGGATGAACACGCCCTCGGCTTCGGCGGTGACCCCGTCGGGACCCAGGAGGTGTCCGCGGGCGAAGGTCTTGATGCCCTCGACCCGGTCGACCCAGGCCTCGCCGCGCACCGAGCCGAGCGGGGTTCCCTGGCGGTAGCGAACGGTCAGGGTCCCGGTCATCCCGGGCTTGCCGGCCTGGCTGGCCACCTCGCCGAGGAGTTGGTCGAGGATCGAGGACAGCACCCCGCCGTGGACCAGGCTGGGCGGACCCTCGTACGCCGCCCCGAGGTGGAAGTCGGCCCACAACCGGTCGAGGTCGGCCGGGTCGTGCTGGGTGACCACCGGTGGTGCGATCGGGTTGCGCAACCCGATCACGGCGTTCCCCCAGTTGCGGCCGACGCCGTCGGCACCGAAGCGGGCGCCGTACGGGCCGTCGAGTCCTGCGCCGCGCAGGCGGGCGGCGATCGCCTCGATCTCGGCCTGGGCGGCCCGGATCTCCTCGGGCGACGCCTGGGTCTGGACCGTGGCGTCGATCAGGTCGCGCACGCTCTGCGTGAAGGGTGCGTACAGGTCGGCCTCGGCGGCCACCTGCGTCGTACTGAGTTCATCCTGCAGGTAGCCGACCATGGCTGGACCCTATCCGCGGCTAGAACGAATTCTATTCCGGGTGGGCGACTCAGCGGTTGTCGGTGGTAGGCCGCAGATCGGGCCGGTAGTGCTCGAGCACCTCGGAGAAGTGCTTGGGGTCCACGACCGAGGAGTCGATCAGTTGCGGCATCCCGTCGGCCCTCAACATCACGACCTTCCACCCCGCGCGGCTGGGACGACCGATGACGTCGATGGGGGTGAAGCGGCTGCTGAGGTCGAAGACGTCTCGGCGTCCACCGCGTTTGATCTCGAGCAGACCCCCACGGACCCGCAGGTGGGAGACGGCAGCACCGGCGCGGATGGAGTAGATGAACAGCGCCATCGCGGCCAGCACAGCAGTCAGACCGACGTTGAGAGTGTTCTGGTCGTCGACCAGGGTCAGGCCCACGAACACCGTGGCCGCCAGGGTCAGCAGCAACAGCAACGTCAGGATCGTGCGCGTCATCGTCCGGGGCTTGAAGTCGACATTCATCGAGAACCCGGTGTGCGGGCGGTCCGCGTGGATGCCTCGCGCACGACTGGGCGAGGGCGCACGCGTCGAGGGGGCGTACGTCGCTGGGGTGGCCGCTGCTGGAGGCTCGTCCCTCGACTTGGCGACGGGTTTGGGCCGTGCAGGAGGCTCGGGGGTGCCGCCGGCCAGCCTGAGCCGGGGGCGGTCGCCGGACCGCTTGGGCTCCGCGGGGGATCCCGCGTCCTTGTCGCGTCGTCCGGTCAGCCCACGCAGCCCTCGGGGAGACGACTCGTCCGCCTCCGCCTCCGCCTGCGCGGCAGCCTCGGCTTGGGTCTCCGCGAACGCGGCCAGGATCTCGCGGCCCGCGTCACGGCTGTCGGGACGGTCGTAGTCCGGGGCCTGGTAGCCCCCAGAGGCCGCAGGAGCCACTGGTGATGGTGGGTCGCCGGGAGGGGGCGTCTGCTCGCGGGTCATCTCCTCGAGCAGATGGCTGGTCTCGCGGGCCTTGCGGTTGCTCATGCCCCACTTGGACCCCTTGCGGCGACCCTGATCGAACTCCGCGATCTGGGCGCGGGCGGCCGCCATCCGACGGGCCGCCTCCTGCCGCTCCTGGGCGATGCGTTCGGCCTCACGGCGGGCTGCTTCGGCCCGGGCCGGATCGTCAGGATCGTTGTCCAGGAAGAAGGGGTCCAGGGCAGGGTGATCACCCCCCGTGCGATCTCCGTCCGACATACCTCCGCAATCTACGCGTCCCAGGGCTGCCAGGGACGCAATTGCGACCCTTGGTCCACCCCAGTTCCTCGAATCTCGGAAATGTCCCCCGGGTGGGGCGAAATTTTGACCGTTCGGACGAGGCGGGGTGGACTAGGTGGCTGGGACGTTGGTCAGTAGCGAGACCGACGACCAAACGGGGGGTCAGGATGTCGCGATCGAGCGGGACGCTGTTGCCAGGCGACCGTCGACGGCGCACCAAGTGCGCGTGGATGGCGGTGGCCGCGCTGGTGTTGTTGATCAACGGGATCACCGTGACCGTGCTGCTGGCCACCGATGGTGCGTCGAAGAGCTCGCAGGGGGTCAACGGGGTCTTCGACCATCCGCAGGCCACCTCGGCCCTCGACCTCGCCGAGGAACAGGCCCTCGGGGTGGTGTCCCTCGATGCCTCCTCGGGTGAGGCTGAGCTCGCCGCGCTGTCGAACCGGACCACAGCCAAGTTCCGCACCGACTTCACCGGGTTCGCCGAGTCCCTCCTCGACGACGTACGAGCCGAGGGCCTGGAGGTCCGGTCCCGGGTGGCGGTAGGCGGTATCGCCGAGATGAGCGCAGACCGCGCCACCGTGATCGTGGCGACCTCCGGTTCATCCAGCACGACGACTTCACCGGAGCCCCGCTCCCGGGATCTCCAGATGCGGGTCGTGGTGACTTGGATCGACGACGACTGGCGCGTCGATGACCTGGAGTTCCTCTGATGCGCCGACGTCCCCAGGTGTACGACGTCCTGTGCCGTCCCGCGGTCATGGTCACCGTCATCGTCGCCACGGTGGCCGTGGCCCTGATGTTGGTTTTCGTTGTGGGGGTGGCCAACAGCCGCACCCAGATGCCGCCGCCGGGTCTCGCCGATGAGGCGGCGCCCCGCGTGCAGCGGCTCCTCAGCTACACCCCCACCACCGTCGAGGACGACCTCCGGATCGAGCAGGCGTACCTCACCAGCGACTACCGGGCGGAGTACGCCGACCTGGTCAGCGGTCAACTGGCACCCCAGGCGGAGCGGGACGGATTGTCGGTGCAGGCCGAGGTGACCGAGACCGCCGTCGTCGACGCCACCTCCGAGACGATGGTGGTGTTGATGATCGCCGAAGTCAGCTCCACCAAAGACGGTCTACGGGGCGGGGCCAGCACCGGCAGGTTCCGGGTGACCCTGCGCCTCGAGGGCGGATCCTGGTTGATCGCCGGCCTCGACGTGGTCTGAGCCGCGACCTCGGTCGACGTCGGTCGGCTTCGTTCAGCCATGCTGAGCGAAGCTGTGGGGACCGTCTGGTTGGCTAGGGCCATGACCTCCAGCCCCATGTACCCCGCGTTCCCGGCACCGACCCCGCGCGCGATCGAGATGTACGACGCCATGCTCGACTTCCTGCGCACCGAGGTGCTGCCGGCCGAGGCGGCCTACGAGACCTTCCGTGAGGAGGCCGACGCCGATGACCACCAGGTGCCGCCGGTCATCGAGGAGCTCAAGACCAAGGCCCGCGAGCGCGGACTGTGGAACCTCTTCCTGCCCCACGACTCGGGTCTGACCCAGCTCGAGTACGCCCCCATCGCCGAGCTCTCCGGCTGGAGCCTGGAGCTGGCGCCCGAGGCGATCAACTGCGCTGCCCCCGACACCGGCAACATGGAGTTGCTGCACCTGATCGGCACCCCCTCCCAGCAGGAGCGGTGGCTCACGCCTCTGATGAACGGCGAGATCCGCTCCGCCTTCGCGATGACCGAGCCCGCCGTGGCCAGCTCGGATGCGACCAACATCGAGACCCGCATCGAACGCGACGGGGATGAATACGTCATCAACGGTCGCAAGTGGTGGATCTCCGGCGCGGCCGACCCGCGCTGCAAGGTCCTGATCGTGATGGGCAAGACCGACCCCGACGCGGCCACCCACCGTCAGCAGTCGATGATCATCGTCCCCGCCGACACCCCCGGCGTCGACATCCAACGCTCCCTGCCGGTCTTCGGCCGCCAGGACCAGCACGGCCACTGCGTCGTCCAGTTCACCGACGTCCGCGTCCCGGCCGAGAACCTCCTGGGTGAGGAGGGTGGCGGGTTCGCCGCCGCGCAGGCCCGCCTGGGACCTGGCCGGATCCACCACGTCATGCGTGCCCTCGGCGCCGGGGAGCGCGCGCTGGCCATGATGGTCAGCCGGGCCCAGGAGCGGGTCGCCTTCGGTGGCCCCCTGGCCGAGCAGAGCGCCGTGCGCGAACGCATCGCCGAGTCCCGCATCGAGCTCGACATGGCCCGCGCGCTGTGTCACCACGCGGCATCCGTCGTGGACAGCGAGGGCAACAAGGCGGCCCGCCACCTCATCGCGGCGGCCAAGGTCGCGGTGCCCCGCGCGGTGCTTTCGGTCATCGACCGGGCCATCCAGCTGCACGGAGGCGCTGGCGTCACCGACGCGACCCCGTTGGCCATGCTCTACGGCTGGCACCGCGCGATGCGGATCTTCGACGGTCCCGACGAGGCCCACCTGACCACCCTGGCCCGGGCCGAGCTGAACCGGGAGCCGCTCGTCGAGCTGCCCCGATCGATCCACAGTCAGTTCGGTCCCGCTTGATGGCGGAGCCGGCTGGGGAGCCGCTCGACCCGCGGACCCCGGTCCTGATCGGGGTCGGGCAGTTCTCCGAACGACTCGACGACCCCCAGTACGCCGCCCTGTCACCGGCCGACCTCGCCGCGGAAGCGGCCACGGTGGCGTTGGGCGACGCCGGTGCGGGTTGTGGGGGAGTGGCGGCCGACCGGATCGACCTGATCGCCGCCACCCGACAGTTCTACGAATCCGTCCCGGGTCTGCCGCCCGCGTTCGGCACCTCGACGAACATGCCGCGCTCGATCGGCACCCGGATCGGGGCCGACCCGGCCCGCGCGATCTACGAGGTCTCCGGGGGCCAGTCCCCGCAGTCGCTGGTGATCGAGGTGGCCACCGAGATCGCCGCCGGCCGCTCGGAGGTGGCGCTGGTCGTCGGTTCCGAGGCCATCTCCACGATGGCCGCGCTGGGACGGGCCGGGGAGAAGGTGGACTGGTCCGAGGACCCCGCCGGCCAGCTGGAGGACCGCGGCTTCGGGCTCAAGGGCCTCATCACGAAGTACGCCGCCACCCACGGCCTGACCGACGCCACCAGCCAGTACGCCCTGTTCGAGAACGCCCGACGGGTACGCCGCGGCGAGAGTCGCGCCGACTACGCCCGCTCCATGGGCGAGCTGTTCGCCCCGCTCAGCGATGTCGCGGCCGACAACCCGCACGCCTTCGCGCCCACGCGGCGAACCGCGGAGGAGTTGGTGGCCGTCGGTGAGGACAACCGGCTCGTCGCGGACCCCTTCCCGCAGCGTCTGGTCGCCCGCGACAAGGTCAACCTCGCCGCCGCCGTCCTGGTCACCTCGGTGGCCGTCGCCGACGAACTCGGGGTCCCCGAATCGCAGCGGGTGTTCCTCCACGGCCACTCCCACCTGCGCGAGCAGCCCCTCTTGGAGCGCGCCGATCTGGGTGCGTCGCCGGCCTCCGCGCTCGCCGTACGCACCGCCCTCGACGTGGCCGGGATCGAGCTCGACGACGTGTCGGCGATGGACCTCTACTCCTGTTACCCGATCGCGGTCTCGGTCGTCGCCGACGAGCTCGGGCTGCGCGCGGACGACAAGCGCGGGCTCACCCTGACCGGTGGGCTGCCCTTCTTCGGCGGCCCCGGCAACGCCTACTCGCTGCACGCCATCGCCGAGGCCGTCGAGGCCAGCCGGAAGGCGCCGGGATCGTTCACCCTGGTGGGCGCCAACGGCGGCACCCTGAGCAAGTACGCCGCCGGCGTCTACTCCTCCACCCCCGCGCCGTGGCGTGCGGGCGACGACGCCGAGCGGCAGGCGCAGATCGACCGATGGCCCACCGTCGAGGTCGACGAGCGCCCGAACGGATGGGCCACCATCGAGACCTGGACGGTCCGCTTCGGACGCAACGGCAAACGCACCGGGATCGTCATCGGACGCCTGGAGTCGACCGGCGCCCGCTTCCTGGCCCGGGTGCTCAGCGAGGACGACGTGCTGATCGACGTCCTCCTCTCCGACGACGCCGGGGGCAGCCGGGTCTTCGCCCGCGCCACCGGACCGGGCAACAAGGTCGCGCTGAGCCCGGAACGCATGGAGGAGCTGCTGCCCACCACGGCCGTTGGTTTCCGCGAGAGCTATGAGTTCGTGGAGGTACGCCGCGAGGGGCGGGTCCTCGAGATCACCATCAACCGGCCCGACGCACGCAACGCGCTCACCCCGGACGCCAACCAGGAACTCGCCGACGTCTTCGACGCCTTCGAGGCCGACCGGGACCTGTGGGTCGCGATCATCACCGGGGCGGGGGAGAAGGCCTTCTGCTCCGGCAACGACCTGATGCACACCGCCACCGGCGGTTCGTTGTGGTTCCCGCTGGCCGGTTTCGGCGGCATCACCCACCGGCGGGGGATGGCCAAGCCGGTCATCGCGGCCGTCAACGGGGCGGCGTACGGCGGCGGGTTCGAGATCGCCCTGGCCTGCCACCTGGTCGTCGCCGAGGAGCAGGCGAAGTTCGCGTTGAGCGAGGTCAAGGTCGGGCTGGCCGCGATCATGGGTGGGCTGGTGCGGCTGCCGCGCCAGGTCCCGCAGAAGCTCGCATACGAGTTGGCCCTCACCGGCCGAGCGATGTCTGCAGCCGAGGCCGAGCGTTGGGGTGTGGTCAACCGCGTCGTCGCGACCGGCGGGGCCTTGGCCGCAGCACGCGAGTTGGCCGCCGAGATCGTCGCCGTCTCACCCACCTCGGTGCGCGCCTCGCTGCGTTTGATGGAGGAGGCCGCGGCGTACGGCGACCCCGTCGACGCCCTCGAGGCCCCCACCGAAGCCGTCGACGACCTCCTCTTCGCCCGCGACACCATCGAGGGCATCGCCGCCTTCGCTATGAAGACGACCCCGGTCTGGCGCAACCAGTAGCCCCGCGCGGCGGGTCGTGTGCCTGAGAACGATCCCTGGCTCGGCATCAGGCACACAACCGGGGTCTCGGTTCGGCGATACGTGGCGGGCCCCTCGGGTCGTGTGCCCGAGAACGCCTCGGGGGTCGGCGGCAGACACACGACCCGGCCATCACGAGCGCCCAGTAGGGTCGCACTCATGCGCGCTGTCACGTGTGAGGCCTCGACGCTGAGCGTCGCTCACGTCCCCGATCCGACTCCTGAGCGCGGCCAGTTGGTCCTCGAGGTCGAGGCGTGCGGCATCTGCGGATCGGACCTGCACGCCCGCACCCACGGTGACGACATGGCCGACGATGCGGCGGCGGCCGGGTACGACGGCTTCATGCGTTCCGACCAGTCGGTCGTGCTCGGCCATGAGTTCAGCGGCACGGTCGCCGACCACGGCCCGAAGACCCGCCGGATCGTCAAAGCCGGGACCCCCGTGGTGGCGATGCCGCTGCTGCGTCACGGCAAGGAGGTCCACACCACCGGGCTCTCGGTGGCGGCGCCCGGCGCGTACGCCGAGCGCGTGCTGGTCGAGCAGTCCCTTGCCATACCCGTCCCCAACGGGCTCTCCCTGCGCACCGCCGCGCTGACCGAGCCGATGGCCGTCGCGCTGCACGCCGTACGCCGCGGCCAGGTGGGCAAAAACCAGGTCGCCTACGTCGTCGGCTGCGGTCCCATCGGGCTCGGCGTGATCGCGATGCTCAAGGCGACCGGGGTGCGCACCGTGGTGGCCAGCGACTTCTCGGCCGGCCGTCGCTCCCTGGCGACCAAGATGGGCGCCGACGTGGTCGTCGATCCGTCCGTCGAGGCTCCCTTCGACCACCACCGCGAGAAGTTCCACACCGCCGGAAGCGTCTTCGAGTTGGCCGTCGGGACGATGGAGAAACTGCGCGCCGTACCCAAGCTGCCCTGGTGGCGGATCCTCCAGGCCGCGGACAAGGCCGGCGCGAGCCCGTCGGGTCCGGTCGTCTTCGAGTGCGTCGGGGTCCCCGGCATGATCAATGGCCTGATCACCGACGCGCCCCTCTATTCGCGCGTGGTTGTGGTCGGGGTCTGCATGGGGGCCGACCAGATCCGTCCCTCGATCGCCATCAATAAGGAGATCGACCTGCGCTTCGTCCTGGGCTACACCCCCGACGAGTTCCGCGCCGCGCTCCACCTGATCGCCGACGGCAAGGTCGACCCGACCCCGCTGATCACCGGCACCGTCGGCCTCGACGGGGTGGCCGGCGCCTTCACCGACCTCGGCGACCCCGAGACGCACGCCAAGATCCTCATCACCCCGAACGATCCGTCCGTCGCGACCGCCTCGACCCACTGAACCAACCAACCCAGCAGGAGACCCCATGAAGATCGGAATGCCCATCCCGTACGCCGGTGCCGGGTTCAAGGACATCGCCTCCAAGGTGGTCGAGTTCGAGGCCGTCGGGCTCGACGTGATCCTGCTGCCGGAGGTCTACACCTTCGACTCCGTGTCCCAGTTGGGCTACCTCGCCGCCGTCACCGACCGTGTCGAGCTCTGCTCGAACATCCTCAACCTCTACTCGCGCACCCCCGCGCTGCTGGCCATGACCGCAGCCGGCCTCGACTACGTCTCCGACGGCCGCTTCGTGATGGGCATCGGCGCCTCGGGCCCGCAAGTCATCGAGGGTTGGCACGGCGTCAAGTACGACACCCCCTTGGCCCGCACCCGCGAGATCATCGAGATCATGCGCACCGTGTGGCGCCGCGAGAAGATCGACCACCACGGGGCGAAGTACGACATCCCGCTCACCAAGGAGAACGGCGGGAGCGGGCTGGGCGTTTCTCTCAAGCTCATCAACCACCCGGTGCGCGCGAACATCCCCGTCGTCCTGGCCGCCCTGGGCCCCAAGAACGTCGAGCTCGCCGCCGAGTTGTTCGAGGCCTGGGAGCCGATCTTCTTCTCACCCGAGCACGCGGATCTCGCGTTCGGTGAGGCGCTGGCCGCCGGTGCCGCCAAGCGTTCGGCCGACCTGCCGCCGCTGCAGATCAACGTCGACACCCGGATCATGATCACCGAGGACGCCGAGGAGAAGGCGACCGCCGAGCAGGCGGTCCGCGACAGCCTCGCCCTGTACATCGGGGGGATGGGCGCGCGTGGCAAGAACTTCTACAACGACCTCACGGTCCGCTTCGGGTACGCCGAGGAGGCGTCCCTCATGCAGGACCTCTACCTGAGCGGGAAGAAGGCCGAGGCCGCCGCCGCCGTACCCCAGGGTCTGATCGACGCCACCCAACTCATCGGGTCGAAGTCGTTCGTCGCCGAGCGGGTCGCCGCGTTCGCCGAGGCCGGGGTCGCCGCCCTCAACGCCGCCCCGCTGGCCCCCACCCACGAACGCCAGGTCGCCGACATCAAGGCCCTCAAGGAAATCGCCGGCTGAATCTTTGGGGTAGTCCCTGACGTTTGTGCGACTTTCGACGGCGTGTCGTCGCATAACCGTCAGGGACTACCCCGGTGGTTCACTCCGACTGGACGACGGACAGGGCCTGCCGCGCGATCTCGAACTCCTCGTTGGTGGGTACGACGAGGACGGGTACGTCGCAGCCCACCGGGGAGACGACCCGCGCCTGGTCGGACGACACCCGGTTCAGGGTCTCGTCCACCTCGATGCCGAGCCGCTCGAGCCCACCCACCGCGGCCGCGCGCAGGTCGGGGCTGTGCTCGCCGACCCCGCCGGTGAACACGATGCCGTGGACCTCGCCGAGGACGGCGTAGTAGGCGCCGACGTACTTCCGGATCCGGTAGGCGTACACGTCGAAGGCCAGTACGGCGTCCGCCTCGCCCGCCGCACGCCGCGACAACAACTCCCGGAAGTCGTTGTCCCCGGTGAGCCCCTGCAGACCCGAGTCGTGGACGAGGGCGTCGTCGATGTCGGCCAAGGACCACCCGTGATGGCGGTGCAGGTGACCGTGAACGGCCGGGTCGAGGTCGCCCGATCGGGTGCCCATCACCAACCCCTCCAACGGGGCCATCCCCATCGAGGTGTCGACCGAGACCCCACCCCGCACGGCCGCCGCGGACGCGCCGTTGCCGAGGTGCAACACGATCAAATTCGTCTGCGTCAACGGGCGGCCGAGCAGGTCCGCGGCGACGCCTGACACGAACGCATACGAGGTGCCGTGGAAGCCGTAGCGGCGGACGGCGTACTCCTCACGCCACTGCCGGGGTACGGCGTAGGTGTGGGCCACCGCCGGCATCGTCTGGTGGAAGGCCGTGTCGAACACCGCCACCTGGGGTACGCCGGGGAACAGGTCGCGCGCCACCCGCAGACCCTCGGCGTTGGCCGGGTTGTGCAACGGGGCGAGGGAGGCCAACTCCTCCACGGTGGCGATCAGGTCGTCGTCGACCAGCGTCGCCGCGCTGACGTGTGAACCGCCGTGGACCACCCGGTGCCCGACCGCAGCCAATGACTCGGGATCAAGCCCTGGACCGTGCTCGGCGAAGGCCGCCAGTGCCGCCTCGAACGCGTCCGCGAAGGTCGCCACCACCCGTTCCTGGTGATGCTTCCCCGCCGGCGTCTCGTGGGTCAGCGCCCCCTCGTGCTCCCCGATGCGCTCGACCAGACCGGACGCCTCCTCGGTCCCGGTCTCCCCGTCGAGGAGGCTGTACTTCAGCGACGACGACCCGGCGTTGAGCACCAACACCCGAGTCCCGGCCGACCCCGCACCAGACGCAGGGGAACTCACGACGACCCGCGTTGCGCCTGGATCGCGGTGATCGCGACCGTGTTGAGGATGTCGCGAACGGTGGCTCCGCGGGACAGGTCGTTGACCGGTTTGCGCAACCCCTGGAGGACAGGTCCGATGGCCAGCGCGCCGGCCGAACGTTGCACCGCCTTGTAGGTGTTGTTGCCGGTGTTGAGGTCCGGGAAGATCAGGACGGTGGCGCGTCCGGCGACCTCGGAGTCGGGCAGCTTCTTCTGGGCGACCCCGGGATCGATGGCGGCGTCGTACTGGATCGGGCCCTCGACCAGCAGGTCCGGGGCGCGCTCGCGGACCAGGGCGGTCGCCTGGGTCACCTTCTCCACGTCGAGCCCGGAGCCGGACGAACCGGTGGAGTAGGACAGCATCGCGACCCGCGGCTCCACCCCGAAGGCGGCGGCGGTGGCCGCCGAGGCGAGCGCGATGTCGGCGAGCTGCTCGGCCGTGGGGTCGGGGATGATCGCGCAGTCGCCGTAGACCAGCACCTGGTTCGACAGGCACATGAAGAACACCGAGGAGACCACCGAGACCCCGGGCACGGTCCGGACGAACTCCAACGCGGGTCGGATCGTGTGGGCGGTGGTGTGGGCCGCCCCCGACACCATCCCGTCGGCCAGCCCGAGCTCGACCATCATCGTGCCGAAGTAGGCCGAATCGATGATGACCTCGCGGGCTCGCTCGAGGTCGATGCCCTTGTGCGCGCGTTGGCGTTGGTACTCCACCGCGAAGCGCTCCCGCATCTCGGCGATCTCGGGGTCGTCGGGGTCCTGCGGGTCCAGGATCCGGGCGGCTGACAGGTCCACCCCGAGCGCGGCGGTCCTGGCCTGCACCTCGCGGGGATCGCCGAGGATGGTGAGGTTCACGATGTTGCGGCGCAGCAGGGTGTCGGCGGCGCGCAGGATCCGGTCGTCGCTCCCCTCGGGCAACACGATGTGTTGCGGGTCGGCCATCGCGGTGTCGAGCAGCTGGTGCTCGAACATCAACGGGGTGACCGCGCTGGCGTGGGCCACCTCGAGCAGGTCGAGCAGTTCGGTGCCGTCGACGTGTTCGGCGAAGAGGCTCAACGCGGTCGCGATCTTGCGGGGGGAGTTCTTGTCGAGTCGCCCCCGACGATCGGTCAGTACGGCGGACGCGGCGTGGGTGCCCAGATCGGTGGCCACGATCGGCAGGGTGACCGAGAGGCCCTCGAGGAGTCGTTGCACCTGCGGGGCCAGCTCGAGCCCACCGTTCAGGACGATGCCGGCGACCTGCGGGAAGTTCGCCGAGGCGTGGGCGTTCAGGACGCCGAGCACGATCTCGGGACGGTCGCCTGGGGTGACGACCAGGGCGCCCTCGAAGAGACGGTCCAGGACGTTGGGCAGGGTCATCGCGGCGACGACCAGCCCGGAGACCTCCCGGTGCAACTGCTCCGGGTCCCCGCCGATCAGGCGACCGTCGCAGGCCGCCATCAGGCTCGCCACCGACGGCTCGTGCAGCAGGGTCTGCTCGGGCAGGGCGTAGGCCGGCACGCCCTCATGGGACAGGGCCTCCACACAGTCCTCCAGCGGTACGCCGCGCACCCGGTTGACCACGATGGCGGACAGGCTGGCGTGGTGGGCGTGCAACTCCGCGACGGTCAGGTCGGCGGCCGTGTGCAGTTGGTCGACGCTGCGGTCGAATCCGTTGAGGACCAGCACGACCGGCGCCCCCAGGTTGGCCGCGACCCTTGCGTTGAACGCGAACTCCGCCGGCGCGACCACGTCGGTGTAGTCGCTGCCCACCACGACCACGACGTCGCACTGGTCGGCGACCCGGTGGTAGCGGTCCAGGATCTCGTCCATGGCCGCACCCGGGTCGGCGTGGACCTGCTCGTAGGACACTCCCGCGCACTCGTCATACGTCAGGGTCACCGCCTCGTGGGAGACCAGGAGGTCCAACACGTAGTCGCGTTCGCCGGCGCTCGCCTCGGACCGGACGATCGGGCGGAACACCCCGA
Organism: Nocardioides salsibiostraticola; assembly: GCF_054783655.1. Taxonomy (NCBI): domain Bacteria; kingdom Bacillati; phylum Actinomycetota; class Actinomycetes; order Propionibacteriales; family Nocardioidaceae; genus Nocardioides; species Nocardioides salsibiostraticola. The sequence goes on from NZ_BAAGQD010000027.1 coordinate 24,001, forward strand.
CGCGTTCGACCCGGCGGGAGAGCAGTTCCAAGATGCCCAGGGCGATCGCGGACTTGCCGGTGAAGGGCTCGACGGTCGCGACGTACACGCTGCGGGTCATGTCTGAACCCTAGTGGGGCCCCATCACCGGGGTAGTCCCTGACGTTTGTGCGACTTTTGACGGCGTGTCGTCGCACAAACGTCAGGGACTATCCCAGCGGTTCGGTCAGGAACCGGGCCGCGGCCACCCACACATCGGGGTCCAGGCCAAGGCCGATGTGGGTCGAGCGGACCTCGAGGTGCTGGGCGTCGACGGAGAACCGGTCGATGCAGGCCCGCCAGTCGACGATGTTGTCGTTGCGGGTGAAGACCGACAGCAAGGGTCGGGTGACCGGGCGTTCGGCGTCGTACACCGCAGCCAGGTCGGAGACCCGGGCGCACTCGGCCTCGCCGTACGTCGGAGCCATCGGGGTGTGGCTCGGTCCACCGATGATGGGGGAGCCGAAGATGACCACGCGGTTCACCAGATCGGGGCGTTCGCGGGCCGCCTCGCGGGCGATCACCCCACCCAGGGACCAGCCGACCAGGTTCGCCGGGCGCCCGTCGCCGGCGGCCACGCGGGCCTCGAGCATGGGCAGGAAGGCGTCGCGGGTCGCCTCGACGTCGTCGCCGTTGACCCCCAGGCCCCAGTCGACGCCGCGGTGTCCGCGCCCGCTCAGGTAGCGACGGATCGGCAGCATCGAGGAGCCGGAGGCCTTCCACCCGGGCAGGGTGATCGTCATACGGCCGTCGCCGCGAGGTGCCGCAGCCAGTCGCCGATGGGCCAGCGCCAGTCGGACCGGCTCCTTGACGGTTCCGAGCTCGCCGATCACGCCGCGGGCGCTGGGGAACCCCTCGGGCAGCTCGTCGGTCGGGAAGTCGGCGGGCAGGGGGCGCTCGGTGGTGCTCATCGATCCTCGTCTCATGGCATGGGGCCCGGTGGTGGGCGTACAGTGATCATCCATGACACTGTCATGCATTGTCACGCCAACGAGAGGGAGACCACAGATGGCACGGGGATCGGTCACCGGGCTCGATGTCGTGGACGCCGCGTTGGGAATCGTGGACGTCGGTGGGTTCGAGGCCCTGTCGGTACGCCGCGTCGCCGACGCCCTGGGCGTCTCGCGTCAGGTCGTCTACACCCACCACGGGTCGATGACCGGGCTCCTCGACGCCCTGCACCGGCACGCCTCCGCGCTGTTGGCCTATGACGTCGGCTCGGCGCCGGGGGAGCGAGGCACGGTCGAGCACCTGCAGGCCTGCACGGCGGTCTACCTGCGCGGCGCCCGCGAGCGACCCGCGCTCTACCAACTGCTCTTCGGCCCCGCGGTCGCCGGCTTCACCCCCTCCGCCCTCGCCCAGCAGGAGAGCATCGCGTCCTTCGGCCACATCGTGGCGGCCGTGGACGCCTACCTGCACCCGGCCATCGATGGCGAGAGTGACCGGGAGAGCAGCCGTGCGACGGACCCCGCCAACCCGGCCTCATGGCCCTCGGACGCCATCGACCTGGCCCAGCTGCTCTGGTCCGGCGTACACGGCCTGATCGACCTCGAGCGGGCCGGGCACGCGACCCGCGACCGGACCGACGCCCTGTCGGTGGAGCTCGTACGCCGCCTCGTGGCCTCACCCTGAGCTACGTGAACCACCGGGGTAGTCCCTGACGTTTGTGCGACTTCCGACGGCGTGTCGTCGCATAAGCGTCAGGGACTACCCCAGTCGGTGACGTGCGGAGGCAGTCAGGTTGCTGGCAGGTCAGACGCACCACCATGGCGCCATGTTCGATCTCATCGCAGGCATCCCCGTCCACCCGCTCGTCGTGCACGCGATCGTGGTGCTGCTGCCGCTCGCGCTGATCGGCACGGTGGCGATCGCCGTACGACCGAAGTGGCGGGTGACCTTCGGGCCGCTCGTCGTCGGCGCCGCGCTGGCCTCGACGATCCTCTGTCCGATCGCCACCTCGAGCGGGGAGGCCCTGGAGAAGAGGGTCGGCGACCCCGGCAACCACGCCGCTCTCGGCGACACGTTGGTGTGGTTCTCCCTGGCCCTGCTGTTGGTCTCGGCCGCCTTGGTCTGGCTGCAGCGTCGCGCGAACAAGTCGAGCAGCGAAAGCAAGGCCAGTGGCCAGCGCCTCCTGACCGGGGTGGCCGCCCTCAGCGTGCTGGTCGCCGTGGCGGCGGGCGTGCAGGTCTACCGGGTCGGCGACTCCGGGGCGCACGCGGTCTGGGACGACGTCCCGGCCGCCACCAGCGGGAAGTGACACCCCACCGGTCACCCCGGACCCGACCGACTCAGCGACCCGCCCGGATGTCCCGCCGGGCGAACACCGGGATCCCGGCGAGGAGGACGACCACGCTCCCCAGGACCAACCACCCGAGACGGGGCGGGAAGGTCGAGCTGAGCGGCCCACCCTCCAACGCCTGGTAGAACGGCGACCACGGCAACAGCGGGTCCAGGGCCTCGACGAGCAGACCGGCGACGTACACGACGTAGCCGGCGACGGCCGCCACGCCGCCCACGGCCAACGCCACGGTACGACGCCCCGTCATGGCGCCGACCGACAGCGCCAAGAGGCCGTACTCGAGCCCGATCAAGCACATGGCCAACGATCCGATCGCCGCGTCGAGCGGGCTCACCTCCATGGAGAACAGCGCCGACATCAGCAGGGTCAGCGCCCCGACCACCGCGCCGAGCAGGAACACCGACACCGTCAGCGCGGCGACCCGCCCGAGGTAGAGCGTGGTGGTCGACAAGGGCGTCACCAACAAGACCTCGGTGATCCCCGCCTCCTCCTCGCCGGCGATCAACCACGCACCGCGCGTCACCCCGAAACCGATGAACAGCGCGGGCAGGACCAGGGTGAAGAGTTCGGCGTTGAAGAAGCCGAGGCCGGTGCTCATCGACTCGAGGTTGAACAGCTCCCGCATGCCCTCGGGGTAGCCGGCGAGCAGTTCCTCGAAGCCGGGCATATCCCGGATCGAGGGCCACATCGCCCCGAGCGCGAGCAACAGCGCCGAGAGTCCGACCATCCAGCCCACGAAGAGCCGGCGTTGGTCGCGCAGGGTCCTGCTCACCAGGGTGAGGATCATCCGGCGGCCCTCGGCTCGTCATATCGGGACAGGAAGATCTCCTCGAGGTCAGGCTCGTGGGTGACGATCCGTTCCACGCGCAGGGGGCCGATCTTCGCCAACAGATCGGCGGCCGATCCCTCGAGCGTCAGGTGCGCCGTACGCCCGGTCACCGTCACGTCGCGGACCCCGGCAGTGGCGGCCAGGTCGGCTCGCGATGGCGCTCGGCCTTCGAAGATCAGGTCGACGCGGCGTACGGCCCACGCCTTGAGGTCCGCAACCGACTCGACGACCAACAGGCGGCCGTCACGGATCATCGCGACCCGATCGGCGACCTGCTCAACCTCGGACAGCACGTGGGAGGACAGCAACACGGTGCGTCCCTCGTCCCGCGCCTCCCGGACGAGGTCGAGGAACTCGCGCTGCACGATGGGATCGAGCCCCGCCGTCGGCTCGTCGAGGACCAGCAGATCGGGCCGGTGCATCATCGCCTGGACGATCCCGACCTTCTGCCGGTTGCCGTGGGACAGGGTGCCGATGCGCCGGCTGAGGTCCAGATCGAGGCGATCGGCCAGGCGAGTGATCATCCGTGGGTCGACGCCGCCGCGGAGACGGGCGAGGAAGCGGAGGTACTCCGCGCCGGTGAGGTCGGGGTACGCCGTGAAGTCGCCCGGCAGGTAGCCGATCCGGCGCTGGACCTCGTCACGGTGCCGGGCCACGTCGAGCCCGAACACGTGCACCGACCCGCCGGTCGGTCGGGCCAACCCGACGATGAGGCGGATCGTGGTCGTCTTGCCCGACCCGTTCGGTCCGAGGTAGCCGAAGACCTCACCGGGCTCCACGGTGAGCGTGACCCCGTCGAGCGCCCGGTGCCGGCCGAAGGCCTTGGAGACACCATCGGTTGCGATGGGTGTCTCGTGGGAGCGCTCGATCGCAGGGGTCACGTCAGCCGCATCCTCGAACCGCGCGCATCAGATCGCCGCAGGGACCATGAACACCGGGCAGGTGCTGTGGTGCAGGGTCGTCCGGGCGACGGGTCCGAGGTGGGAGCCGAGCGGCAGCAGGTGGTGCCGGCGTCCCAGGACCAGCAGGGAGGATCGCCGCGAGGCTTCCATCAACGCGTCGATCGGTACGCCGTGGCGGATCTCGAGGTCCACCTTCACGTCGGGGAACTCGGCCGCGTACTCCTCGATGACCGGTTCGAGCTCGGCACGGGTCCGCGTGGTCCAGGCGCGGCGTACGTCCTCATCGACCAGAGCCAGCTCGTAGGTGCCCGCAACCCACCAGGCGTGGAGCACGTTCAGCGAGGTGCCGCGCGCCCGGGCCTGTTCGAAGCCCGCCCGCAGGAGCCGATGGGCCTCGCCGGCGTCTTGGACGGCCACCGTGACCGGGGCTTCATCGGCGGTCGCCGACCAGTCCTCGGGCACTGCGACCGCGGGTACGTCGGCCCGTGAGGCGACCCCGTTGATCGTCGAACCGGTGAGGATCCGGTGCAGTCCGCCGATCCGGCGCTGCTGCAGCACGATCATCCGACTGTGGTCCGCGACCCGGACCAGCCCATCGACGATCTTGCGGCTGTCGATCCGCTCACCGGACACGTCGGTCCCGGTGTCGGCGCCGCGCTTCCGGGCGTGGGCGAGGGCTTGTTCCAGCTCGGCCTCGACGGTTGCCGCACCGGCTGGATAGGTGCCGGTGTCCTCGACCGGGCTGGTCATCGGCGCGACCTGGACCAGGTGCACCGCGCTCTGGGTACGCCGGGCCTCGCTGATCGCGAACTCGATGGCGGCGTCGCTTCCGTGACGCCCGATGGCTACCAGGATGGCGTTCTCGATGTGGTCCATGGGGGACTCCTCTCTCGACACCACCAGCCTGCGCGATGCAGCGCTTCTGGGCGCGAGGCGGAAGTCCCCGATTCGAGGGACCTTGGTCGGGATCAGGATCCGACGGAGGGGGATAACCGGGGGACGGTCACCCCGAGGCCGCACCTGCATCGCCTGTCGGCACAGGTGAGGCGGCTAGTGGGTGGGCCCTGTCGGACTCGAACCGACAACCAACGGATTAAAAGTCCGGAGCTCTGCCAATTGAGCTAAGGGCCCGGCGCATGGAAAGAACTATGGAAACTTCATCAGAAGCTTCCTCGAACAATCCAGACGGCGTAGATCGTATCTCCGGGGGCGCCGCGGTCCGCATCGAGGGCGCAGCTATCGCGATGCTGGTCCATCCGGCGGCGCCGGTGGCAGGGTGCGGTTCATGGACGACGACGCTGCGAAGGCCAACCTGCACACCTATCTGAAGCACGAGCGCGAGGCGGTGCTCTCCAAGCTCGACGGGCTCTCGGAGTACGACGTCCGCCGCCCGTTGACCATCACGGGGACCAACCTGTTGGGTCTGGTCAAGCATCTGGCGACCTGGGAGGCGAGGTACCTCGGCGAGGTCTTCGACCGCCCCTTCCCAGAACCCCTGCCGCGGTGGGACATCGAGGCCGAGCGGCTGGCCGACATGTGGGCGACGGCGGAAGAGTCCCGCAGCGAGGTCGTCGACCGCTACCGGCGCGTGTGGGCGCACAGCGACGCGACCGTGGAGTCCCTCGCTCTCGATGCCACAGGCCACGTCGCCTGGTGGGGCGACGCTGAGGTGCCGCTGTTCAACATCCTCGTTCACCTGCTGGCCGAGACCAGTCGGCACGCGGGCCACGCCGACGTCCTGCGTGAAGAGCTAGACGGAGCTGTGGGGACCGACGCGGAGGCCATGGCCGTGCCCCAGCACGACCCAGGGTTCTGGGCTCGACGCCGCGAGGAGATCGAGGAGGCCGCCAGAACGGCCAGGTGATTGCGCTCAGCTCGCTGCGAGCTCCACGAACAAGAAGCAGATGAAGGAGCGCCCATCTTCGGTGGGCAGCAGCTCCGCCGGAGTGTCAGCCGCAGGCGGAGGTTCGGTGACTTGCTTGATACCGAACCCGGCGTCGATGAAGCTGTTGAGGACGTCCTGGAGGGGCCGGTGCCAGTAGGTCATCCACACCGTCTGATCGCCGTAGTCGTAGTCCTCGGAGTACTGGGTGCGGGCGAAGTAGTCGGCATCGGGGTACACGATCGCGTAGACCATCGGGTGAATGATCGAGACGGTGAGCCGACCACCGGGCTTGAGCACCCGTCGTACCTCCGCCAGTGTCGAGGCCCAGTCCTCCACGTAGTGCAGTGACAGGGACGCCACGACGAGATCGAACCTGTCGTCGGGATAGGGCAGGGGTGCCCCCAGGTCCGCGACTCTCACGTCCGCGTCCTCGCCCAGCCTTTCGCCGGCCAGGTCGACCATCACCGGACTCAGATCAAAGCCGTACACGACCGCACCCTGGGCCCGCAGAGCCTCCATAAGGGGGCCCGACCCGCACCCGGCGTCGAGAACCTCCAGACCCGCGACGTCGCCAGCGAGCCGCAGCATCTCCGGACGCTCGTAGTAGGCGTTGAAGAGGCTCTTCTCGTTCCTGGCCGAGTACGCGGCTGCGAAACCGTCGTACTCGGCGTCAGAGGTCTCGGACCATTCTCCCGGATCAGACATGCCAGGTTTCTACCCCGGCCGGTTGAGGGATACACAGCATGAAGGGAGATAAATCCGCAGTCGGTGCGGATTTATCTCCCCTAAGCCGGGACAGACCGGACAAGCCTCGCCGAACCCCGAAGCGATCAGGCAGGGTCGTCCAGGCGGCTCTTGCGGTCGGCCGACGTCGAGGCGACGTGGCGGGCGACCTCGGGCTGGGCGTCGAGCATGGCGGAGAAGGCGCGGGGGGTGAAGACGAGCAGGTCCATCTCGGTGGCCGCGGTCACCGTCGCCGTCCGCGACTGGGGGCCGTCGACGATCGACATCTCGCCGAGCAGCTCGCCAGCGCCGACGCGGGCGATCTCCTGCTCGCCGCGGCTGACGATCGCTTCACCCGATACGACGACGTACGCCTCGTCCGGGTGCCCGCCCTCCTTGAGCAGCACGCGCGAGGCCGGCATCGTGACCACGTCGCCCAGGGAAGCGATCTGCGTCAGTTCCTTCTGGGTGCAACCCTCGAAGAGGGGGAGGGCGTGCAGCGCAGCCAACTTGGGGTCCTTGTGCTTCATGGGGTGCCTTTCGTGTGGGACGTTCGGTATGTCGAGAGTGTCACCCATGAGCACCGAATCGAACCGTTAGCGACCGTTATCACGTCAGGCCGTGGGAGATCCCGGTCACGCATCGCAGACGGCCACGACAGCGCTTACATCCGAGTGATTCCCAAGCAGGTAGGGGCGCAGAGGCTGCATTCCCAGGCGGGCCGCGGGGCCCAAATGGGTGAAGTTCGCCCCCGCGGAAAGTTTTTGTGCTCCGGAAGGGGCGTTCTCACCAGGTCGTTGGTACTGTTCGGGGCACAACAGATGCAAGTTCCAGCTGGTCTGACGCCTGCGGAGTTTGTGATCCAACGGCGTTTCTTCTTTGTGGTTGCCAATCACGGGTCGGGGCGACGTGTCACCGCATCTGGTGGTGGTCGCTGAAGTTGCGGCTAACGTTCCGATTACAGGAGTAACGAGTAACATGGCTCAAGGCACCGTGAAGTGGTTCAACGCCGAGAAGGGTTTCGGCTTCATTGCGCAGGAGGACGGCGGAGACGACGTTTTCGTGCACTACTCGGCGATCCAGTCGCAGGGCTACAAGTCCCTCGACGAGAACCAGAAGGTTGAGTTCGACGTCACCCAGGGGCCCAAGGGCCCCCAGGCTGAGAACGTCCACGCCGTCTGATTCGCCAGTTGGACTGATCCCAGTCCTTCTACTACGGGGCCTCGTCGAAAGACGGGGCCCCGTAGTGCATTTCAGCCCGCCGTACGCCGCATCGCAGGTGGGCTAGTTCGTCCGAAACTTTTCCGACTTTCAGGTGTAGACCTCGGTTGAATGGGGGATGCTGCTCATGTCACGAACCGATCACCCAGCAGCACCGACAGCCGCTCCGTACGATTCGGACAGAACGTGCCCACAATTCTCGGTGAGAGGTTTGCCATGAGGGGGATCCACCCAATGCACGACCAGTTCGACGTCACCCTCGAGGACAGTGATCTGCTCGGCGAGGTCGAGTTGACCACCAACCTGATCATTGCGGCCAGTGAGTGCGAAGGCCCGCTGAGCGCCGCCCAGATCGACCGCATCCTCGGCGTGGCCTGACCCTTCGGCCCGGCTACCCGCCGATCCCGCACCGCTCGCCCATCCCGCACGACCGCTGAAGCGGCACGCTCAGCAGGTCGCGAACAGCACCGGCCCGTTGCTGAGGTCCGAGAGCACAAAACTGTTGGCCGCCGGCGTCAGATCCATCGTGACGACACGATCCTCGGCCGCCACCTCATCCACGGTGAACCGGTCGGTGAAGTCTCCACCCTGACCCGGGGCCGGCCCCCGCACGAGCACCGACCGCGTGGTGGCATTGGTTTTGGCCTGATCGGCATTCTCGAAGCCCATCGCCACCCGGACATCCATCCCTCGCTGGGCGGAGATGGAGAAGGCGGTCATCGGATTGACCTTGCCGGCCTGTTGGAGCAGCTCGTCGGCCGCGTCCTGATCGGTGGGGTCGGCCCCCGCCATCGCCAGCGCCTCGCAGGCGTAATCGCCGGAGTAGACCGACGCCGAGAGCGCGTTGCCCGCAGCCTTGGTCACGTCGGCGAGACCCTCGTCCAGATCGTGCGGCGACCGGGCCGCCTTCAGGGCCCGTTCAGCGGTGTCCGGGGTGTCACTGGCCACCAGCAGGTGTTGGTCGGGGACGAGCCCGATGTAGGTCAGCACCGGCGAGAGTCCACCGATCAGCGCGATCTGGTCGGCGCTGCCGCGCCAGATGTCGCCCTCGTCGTTCTTCTTGGGCCGCTGATAGTCCAACCGGGTCAGGTTGCGGCCCAGGACCTCGAAGTCGAAGCTGCTGGGGAGCCGCACGATCACGGCGGCGCCGATGCTGTCCTGACTGAAGAGCTCCCACTCGATCGAAGCCGGGGAGAAGCCCAACTCGCGCTGCAACTGCTCGGCGGACTCGACCAGCGCGGTGTTGGAGGTGAGGTCGGCGTCGAAGCCGGCGTTGAGGAAACTGGTGACCTGGTCGATCGTCGGCGAGCCCAGGTCTAGACCCATTTCCGCACGCACCCCGGCCCAGTCGGTGAACGAGAACCGCTGACCCTCCTCGGGGGCACGGGTGAGTGCCGTCTCGAGGTCGGATTCGTCGCCACCAGCGGCCATTCGCGATCCGAGCACCCCGGCCAGCGCCACTACCGCGAGCACCGTCACCCCGATCAGCAGGGTCCTCGGACGTGCCGAGGCCATGAAGGAGGGAGGGGTCACGTAACTAGCTCTTCCTGTTTTCCAGACGATGATGTGAGACTACCTGCGTGCCCGAGAGCAAGGACGTCGAAGCCGGCGGGGTGGTCGTCTTCGGCCCCAAGAAGCGCGTACTTCTGGTTCACCGCCCGAAGTACGACGACTGGTCGTTCCCCAAGGGCAAGGTCGACCCGGGGGAGCACCCGACGACCGCCGCGGTCCGTGAGGTCGCCGAGGAGACCGGGGTCGACGTACGCCTCGGGGTGCCGCTCGACTCTCAGCGCTACGCCCTGAACTCCCAGGTTGCCATGAAGAAGGTGCACTACTGGGTCGGACGGGTGGTCGGCGACGACGACGTCAGCAGCTACGTCCCCAACGACGAGATCGACCAGGTCGAATGGGTGGAGTACGACGACGCCCTGGCCCGGCTCACCTACTCCCGCGACGTCGAGACCCTGACCCAGGCCCACGAGCGTCGCCACAAGACCCGTGCGCTGGTGGTCCTGCGCCACGCCCACGCGCAGTCCCGCAAGACCTGGACCGGCGAGGACCTGAAGCGACCCCTCGAGAAGGTCGGGGAGGCGGTCGCCGAGGCGCTGGTCCCGGTCCTGGCCGCCTACGACGTACGCCGTGTGGTCTCCTCCGGCGCCACCCGCTGCGTCCAGACGGTGCGACCGTTCACCGAGGTCTGGGGCCACAAACTCCACACCACGCGCCGGTTGACCGAGGAGCGCGCGACCCCGGCCCGGGTCGCCGCGGTCATCGAGGAGTTGGCCGAAAGCCCTCACGGATCGGTGCTGTGCACCCACCGCCCCGTGCTCCCGCTGGTCTTCGACCACCTTGGGCTGAAGGACCCCTCACTGGACACCGGGGAGATGGTGGTCGTCCACCTGCGCCACGGCGACGTCGTTGCCGTCGAGCGTCACCTCATCCGCTGACCACGGCGTCGGACGGTCGTCAACCCGGAATCGGCCCGCAACGGGCCTATTCATGTGATGGACGTCTCCCGGGTGCCGATCGCTTCACCTAGAAACCTGCTCTGTTCACTGCTCGTTCACCGACGACCGCTGCTTAGGACACTTCGGCTCAGCACACTCATCAACGTCAACCTCAGACGATAACCAGGAGAACGAAGTGAATAGCACTTTCGTCCGCCGCGGGATCATCCCCGGCATCGCAGCTCTCGCCCTGACCCTGTCCGCTTGCGGCGCAGGCAACGAAGAAGCTTCCAGCAGCACCGGCGATGAGTCCCTCTCCGGCACCCTCGCCGGCGGCGGCGCCTCGACGCAGCAGGCCGCCATGGGCGCCTGGGCCGTCGGTTTCCAGACCAAGAACCCCGGCGTCACCGTCGAGTACGACCCCGTCGGCTCCGGTGGTGGGCGCGAGAACTTCATCTCGGGCGCCTTCCCCTTCGCCGGTTCGGACGCCTACCTGACCGACGACGACGGCGAGCTCTCCGACGCCGCCGAGCGTTGCGGTGGCACGGTGCTCGAGGTGCCGTCGTACATCAGCCCGATCGCGATCATCTTCAACGTCGACGGTGTCGACGAGCTGGAGCTCTCACCCTCGACTCTGGCCGCGATCTTCGCCGGCAAGATCAAGCAGTGGGACGACCCGGCCATCGCCAAGGAGAACCCCGACGCCTCGCTCCCGGCCGAGAACATCAACCCGGTGCACCGTTCGGACGAGTCGGGCACGACCGAGAACTACACCGACTACCTGACCGCCGTCGCCCCCGACCAGTGGGAGGCCGGCGCCATCGAACTGTGGCCCGAGGAGTACCGCGGCGAGGGAGCCAAGGGCACCTCCGGTGTCGTCTCGGCCGTCGAGAACGGCGTCAACTCCATCGGGTACGCCGACGCCAGCCAGGCCGGTGACCTCGGCGTGGCGAGCATCGGGGTGGGCGACGAGTTCGTGGCCCCGGCCCCCGAGGCCGCCGCCAAGATCCTCGAAGCGTCCCCGCCGGCGGAGTCCGCCAGCGAGACCGAGTTGATCTTCGACCTGGACTTCGCCACGGAGGAGTCGGGGACCTACCCGATCGTCCTGACGTCGTACCTCATGGCCTGCCAGAGCTACGACGACGCCGAGACCGCCGCGTTGACCAAGGCGTTCGTCACCTACGTCATCAGCGACGAGGGTCAGCAGCAGGGTGCAGCCGAGGCCGGCTCCGCGCCGTTGTCGGCGGACCTCCAGAGCCAGGCGACCGCGATCATCGACAAGATCGAGGTCGGCTGATCGCAGCCTGATCGTGTGACGGATCCGGGCCCGCTGAGCGGGTCCGGATCCATCCGCGTCACGGGCAGCGTCGCGGGTCGGCTCACAAGTCGGGAAGTCGCAGTATTTCCCCAGAACGCCCAAATCGCGCAACACTGATCGAACACCTCCCAGCAAGACGCCGGAAGACCAGCAAAGGAGCCCAGGTGGCCACGGATACATCCGTCACCGAGAGCGACACCACGATCTTCGACGACCAGTCGACCGGACGTTTCGGGGACGCCGCCTTCCGCGGTCTGTCCCTCGGCTCGGCGTTGCTCATTCTCGGGGCCCTGGCCGGAGTCGGGATCTTCCTCCTCGTCGAGGGGATGCCGGCGCTGGGTTACAGCGGCGATGCCGTCTACGGCGAGTCGAGCATCTGGGCCTACTCGCTTCCGCTGCTTTTCGGCACCGTGGTCGCCGCCTTGATCGCGATGATCATCGCGACCCCGCTGGCCATCGGTGTGGCCCTGGTCATCTCCCACTACGCGCCGCGTCGGCTGGCCAAGGGGCTCGGGGCCCTGATCGACCTGTTGGCCGCCATCCCCAGCGTCGTCTACGGACTCTGGGGTCTGACCTTCCTGGCCCCCGCTATCTTCCCGGTCTTCCAGTGGCTGCAACGCAACCTCGGCTTCCTGCCCTTCTTCGAGGGTCCGGTGACCACCGGCCGCACCATCTTCACCGCTGGCGTGGTGCTGGCCATCATGGCGCTGCCGATCATCACCGCGATCTGCCGTGAGGTCTTCCTCCAGACCCCAACTACCCACCAGGAGGCTGCGCTCGCTCTGGGCGCCACCCGTTGGGAGATGATCCGGCTCACGGTCTTCCCCTACGCCCGCTCGGGTGTCATCTCCGCGGTGATGCTCGGACTGGGTCGTGCGCTCGGCGAAACCATGGCCGTGGCCCTCGTGCTCGCGGTCACCGGCAACGGCGTGGTCACCAGCAACCTGATCTCCTCGCAGAACCCCTCGACCATCGCGGCCAACGTCGCCCTCAACTTCGGTAACGCTTCCGGACCCAAGGTGGACACCTTGATCTTCACCGGTCTGCTGCTCTTCCTGCTGACCTTCGCCGTCAACTTCGCCGGTCGCGCCATCGCGACCCGTGGACAGGCCAGGGGGTGAGGACATGACCGACAACAATCTCGCCGCCCTGGACCTCTCGATCACCCGTCCCCGGCTGCCCGCCATGGCCACGCCGCTCGCGGCCGGCATCGCCGCCACCATCGGAGCCCTGTTCGGGCTGTTGGCCGGTGCCGGGCCGGTCGGAATGGTCATGCTGGCCTGGGCCGCGTTCATGATCGGACTGCCGCTGTGGTCCCGCTCCGTGGAGGGTGGCCGCAAGGCCGCCGACCGGCTCGCGACCCTCCTGATGTGGTCGGCCTTCGTGGCGGCCATGCTGCCGTTGGTCGCGCTGCTCTACACGGTGGTCAGCAAGGGCGCAGGCATCTTGTCCGCGCAGTTCTTCCAGAACTCGATGTTCAACGTCCTCGGCTCGGGTGGCGGCATCTACCACGCGATCTTCGGCACCCTGATCATCACCGGCCTGGCCTCGTTGATGTCGGTGCCGATCGGTGTACTGACGGCCGTCTACCTCGTCGAGTACGGCAAGGGGAAACGCCTGGCCAAGCTGATCACCTTCCTGGTCGACGTGATGACCGGGATTCCCTCGATCGTCGCCGGGCTGTTCGCCTACGCCCTGTTCGTCATCTTCTTCGGACCCGGCGTCCGGCTCGGGTTCGGTGGGGCGGTCGCGCTGAGCGTGCTGATGATCCCCATCGTGGTCCGGGCCACCGAGGAGATGCTCAAGCTCGTTCCCGACGAGCTGCGGGAGGCGGCGTACGCCCTGGGTGTGCCGAAGTGGCGCACCATCACCAAGGTCGTGCTGCCCACCGCGGTGGCCGGCATCGTCACCGGCGTCACCCTGGCCATCGCCCGGGTCGCGGGAGAAACGGCCCCGCTGCTGATCATTGCGGGGCTCACCTCCGGGGTGAACTTCAACCCCTTCTCGGAGCGGATGGCGACCCTCCCGGTCTACATCTTCTTCTCCATCACCGAGCCGCCGGGACAGTACCGAGACGAGTACGAAGCCTATGCTTGGGGCGCAGCCCTGGTGTTGGTGACCATCGTGATGACCCTGAACGTGATCGCGCGTGTGATCGGAAGCGTATTCGCCCCGAAGACCGGGCGCTGAGAACGGAATCTGGAGAGACCAACATGGCCAAGAGCATCGATATCTCAGACCTGAACATCTACTACGGCGACTTCTGCGCCGTGGAGGGTGTCAACATGACCATCCGGGCCCGGGCGGTGACCGCGTTCATCGGGCCGTCGGGGTGTGGCAAGTCCACCTTCCTGCGATCGCTGAACCGGATGCACGAGGCGATCCCCGGCGCGCGCGTCGAGGGCAAGGTCGTGGTCGACGGACAGTCGCTCTACGACCCCAACATCGACCCGGTCGCGGTACGCCGCCAGATCGGGATGGTCTTCCAGCGCCCCAACCCGTTCCCCACGATGTCGATCTACGACAACGTGCTGGCCGGGATCCGCCTGAACGCCAAGCGGCTGCCCAAGAAGGAGTGCGACGAGATCGTCGAGCGCTCCTTGAAGGGCGCCAACCTTTGGGAAGAGGTCAAGGACCGCCTCAACAAGCCCGGTATGGGTCTCTCCGGTGGGCAGCAGCAGCGCCTCTGCATCGCCCGCGCGATCGCCGTACAACCGCAGGTGCTGTTGATGGACGAGCCGTGCTCGGCCCTCGACCCCATCTCGACGGCTGCGATCGAGGACCTGATCCACGAGTTGAAGACCGACTACACGATCGTCATCGTCACCCACAACATGCAGCAGGCCGCCCGCGTCTCCGACGACACCGGCTTCTTCAACCTCAAGGGCGCAGGCCGGCCGGGGCACTTGGTCGAGTTCAACCCGACCAAGAAGATCTTCTCCCAGCCCGACGACCCCTCCACCGAGGATTACGTCTCCGGTCGCTTCGGGTAGTCGGTTCGGGACCTGCGTTCTGGTCGTTTTCCTGCCCGTTTTTCGACCACAACGCAGGTCGCGAGGTCACGCCTCCCCAGGAGGTCGTGCGTGAGCCTCAAGGGTCAGTGGGAGGTCGCACCCTGGCTCCATGACGCGACCACCGTTCGTCCCGCCCGGGCATCCTCACCGTCCCCACCTCGTCCCGCCGGTGGCCGTCGCCCCGAGTGGACTGACCGGCCCGACCCGAGCGATGGCACGAGGCGGGCAGTGGCGCCGCAGCAACCGCGGTCTGTACGTCCCGGCCACGGCCGACCCCACCCTCCCCGAGCAACGAATCATCGAGGCGGCCGCGGTGTTGCGTCCAGGCGGTGGTGCCCTCACCGGCTGGGCGGCCGTGTGCTGGTCGGGTGGTCGATGGTTCACCGGCACCACGGCGTACGGCGTGCCTCGCCCGGTGTGCTTGGCGGCCGACAAGGTCCGGCCCCAACCGGGGATCGTGATCACCGAGGAACGGCTTGATCCGCGCACGGTGGTGGTCCACGACGGCTTGGCGATCACCGACGCGGTCAGCTCGGTCGTCTACGAGATGCGTCACGCGGAGTCCGAGGTGGAGGCGGCGGTGTGCTGGGAGATGGCGGCGTACGACGACCTCGTCGATCACGGCGGAACCCTCAGGGCCCTGGGTTTCCTCGACGGGCGGACCGGGGTCCGGCAGGCGCGGGCGGCCCTGGCATGGGTCGACGAGAACAGCTGGTCGCCGTGGGAGACGCGGATGAAGGGAATCTGGATCTTCGTCGCGGGGTTGCCGCGACCCTTGTGCAACCAGCCCGTCTTCGATCGGTTGGGGCGTCACCTGATCACCCCGGACCTGCTCGATCCGGAGGCTGGCATGGTGGGGGAGTACGACGGGGAGATGCACGCGCAAGCGAACCGGCGACGCTCTGATCGCGACCGCGCCGCGTTGTGTCGTGAACTCGGCCTGGAGTTGGTGGTCATGATGCGCGGCGACGCCGCGGACCCGGCCCGTGTGGCAGCCCGAATGCACGCCGCTCGAGGTCGAGCGGCGTCCGCCGCCGAGAGCACGCGAGCGTGGACCATCCATCCACCTCCCTGGTGGACGCCCACCGGCACGGTCGCCCAACGTCGCGCGCTGAGCCGGGGGCAACGAGCCGGGTTCCTGCGCTATCGGCGCGTCAACTAGCGTCGTTCTGGACCACGATTTCGACGACAACGCAGGTGGCCGCGCCAACTCGCGACCTGCGTTGTGGTCGCTTTCTCTCCTGAATTTCGACCACAACGCAGGTCACGGTGGCTAGTCGCGCAACTGTGAGGCCAGAGGACACTCGAAGGGTCCCCTGGCTTGCAAACCCACGTGGTTGAGGTAGTCGACCACCACGGCGTAGGAGGCGAACAGGCCGAGCTCGGTGTAGGGCACGCCGTACGCCGCGCAGTGGGCTCGGACGATCGGTTGCACGTGCTTGAGGTTCGGACGCGGCATGCTCGGGAACAGGTGGTGCTCGATCTGGTAGTTCAGGCCCCCCATCGCGGCGTCGACGAGCAGGCTGCCGCGCACGTTGCGTGACATCAGGACCTGTCGCTGCAGGAAGTCGATCTTCAGGTCCCGGGGGACGATCGGCATCCCCTTGTGGTTGGGCGCGAACGAAGCGCCCAGGCACACCCCGAACGTCGCGGTCTGGACGACCACGAAAGCGACCGCCTTGCCGGGCGGCAGCACGATCGCGAGCAGGGCCAGATAGGCACCGAGTCGGAAACTCACCAGGGCCAACTCGACGAATCGGTGCCGCACGGGCCCCGGCCCGAGAAGCACCCGGATCCCGGCCACGTGCAGGTTGAAGCCCTCAAGCGTCAACAGAGGAAAGAAGAGCCACCCCTGGTGACGCTGGAACCACCCCTGCCAGCCGACGTCGCGGGTCTCGGCGAGCCCGCGGGTGAACGCGAGTGCACCCGGTGCGATGTCGGGGTCCCGGCCCTCGCGGTTCGGTGAGGCGTGGTGCCGGTTGTGCTTGCCCTTCCACCACCCGAAGCTCAGTCCGGCGAACAGTCCGGACAGGATCCGCGACGTCCAGTCGTTCCAGGTCGAGCTGACGAAGATCTGCCGGTGCGCGGCGTCGTGACCGAGGAAGCCGAATTGGGTGACCACCAGACCGAGGGCAACGGCCAGCACGAGCTGCCACCAGGAGTCCCCGATCACGACCACCGCAGTCAGGAGCGCGACGAAGGCGACGATCGCCGACCCGATCTGGGTCCAGTAGAACCAGTAGCGACGCTTCAGCAGACCTGAGGCGCGCACGGCCTGCGCGAGCTCCGTGTAGGAACTGGTGACTGTCGTCGCGGTCCTGGGGCGGGAGGTCCCGACACCGTGCCGTGGATTGTGTGACGACAAGGTCACCCTCCTGACGTGCTCAATGACGTCAGGGTCCGGGACGACGGGTTCGGACTTTCCACAGTACCCCCGGCACGTCGGAGGTGAGGGCTTCTTGCGGAGGAGGGGGAGCCGACCGTCTCAGCCGGGCACGACGGTGATGGCGGTCTTGCCACTGACCCGGCCGGCGGCCAGGCGTCGCATGGCCTCGGGAAGGTCCTCGAGGTCGAAGCGTTGACCGATCACCGGTACGACGCGACCGCTCGCGAGGTGTTCGGCGAGCTGCTCGATGTAGGAGTAGTGCTCGGTGTTGATGAACGCGGTGAGGCGTTGGCCCACCAACGGGGAGAGCGCCATTGCGCGCACCTGGCGGCCGACGCCACCGGTGATGCGGTTGCCGCCCTCGCCGCCCACGATCACCAGGGTCCCGGTCGGGGTCAGCGCCCGGCGTAGGCGAGTCAGGCTGTTGCGTCCGCCGACGTCGAGGATGAGGTCATAGCGGTGCTCCCCGTCCGACCCGTCCGACCCATCGGCGAAGTCGGTCCTCAGATAGTCGATCACCCGATCCGCGCCCAGCGAGCGCACCAGGTCGACCTTGGTCGTGGTGGCTACCCCGGTCACGTGGGCGCCGAGGGCCTTGGCCAGTTGGACGGCGTACGTCCCGACTCCGCCGGAGGCGCCCAGGATCAGCACCCGCTGGCCGGGTTGAACCTTCCCCACCTCGGTGAGCGCCTGCAGGGCGGTGATCCCCGAGATCGTCGCGACCGCGGCCTGTTCGAAACTGAGGTTCGTCGGCTTGTGGGCGAGCTTGTTCTGGTCGGCGGCGGCGTACTGCGCGAAGGATCCGCTGGCGATGCCGAAGACCTCGTCACCCGGGGCGAAACGGTCGACCGCGTCGCCGACCTCGACGACCACCCCGGCCACGTCGGCGCCCGGTACTGGCTGCTTGGGTCGCAGGACGCCGTACCCGGCGAGGCGCACCAGGTAGGGCAGCCCCGTCATGAGGTGTTCGGTGCCGCGGTCTACCCCGGCGGCGCGGACCTCGATGAGGACCTGGTCCTCAGCGATGCCGGGCCGCTCGATCGTCGTGTAGTCCAGGACGTCGGCGGGGCCGAACCTGTCCTGGACGATCGCCCGCATCGGTGGTGCGGCGGTTTGGCTGGTGGGTTGGTTGGTGGGTTGGTTGGTGGGTTGGCTGGTGTCCGGTCGGTGGTTCTGGGTCGTGGGGTGGGTCATGGTCCTGGCTTCCTCGATGGCGGTCGTACTTAGTACGGGTTGACCCGATCGACGGTAACCGTACAATGTACGAATCGTCAAGAGCGAGACCAGGGAGGTCATGGATGCTGAGCCGGGATCGGGTGCTGGAGGGCGCGGTCGCCCTCGCCGACGAGGTCGGGATGGCAGGGTTCACGCTGCGCAAGCTGGCCGTCGCCCTGGACGTGAAACCGATGACGATCTACCACCACGTCCCGAACAAGGAAGCGATCCTCGACGGCATGGTCGACCGGGTCTTCGCGGAGATCGAGTTGCCCGAGGGCGACGACTGGAAGGAAGCGATCCGGCACCGGTCCCGCTCAGCCCGCGCCGTCCTGGCGCGACACCCGTGGGCCGCCCCGCTGATGGAGTCCCGCACCCACCCCGGGCCGGCCACCCTCACCCACCACGACGCCGTCCTCGGGTGCCTGCGGGAGGCCGGATTCTCCGTCGCGATGACCGGCCACGCCTACGCCCTGCTCGACGCCTACCTCTACGGGTTCGCTCTGCAGGAGACGAACCTCCCGGCCACCGGCGGGCAGGACATGTCCGACCTCGCCGAGGCGATCACCGCGCAGTTCGCCGCCGGCGACTACCCCCACCTGCTCGAGTTCACCACCCAACACGTCCTGCAACCGGGATACGACTTCGGCGACGAGTTCGAGTTCGGACTGACCCTGCTCCTCGACGGACTGGAGCGGTCCGCCGCCGGGTGAGGTCACGTCGTGCGGCCAGACCTCAGGCCGGCCTCAAGCGAGACCTCAGACGGGGACGACGAGGTGCAGCATGTAGTACGACGCCGCCGCGGCCAGGCCCGCCATCGGGAAGGTCAGCACCCAGGCGGTGAGGATCGAACGGGCCACCCCCCACCGGACGGCGGAGAACCGCTTGGTCGCTCCGACCCCCATCACCGCGGAGGTGATGGTGTGGGTGGTCGAGATCGGCGCTTCGAAGACGTACGACGTGGTGTAGAGCACCGAGGCGGCCACCGACTCGGCGGCGAACCCGCGCGGCGGGTCGAGGTCGATGATCCGGCGACCAAGGGTGCGCATGATCCGGCGTCCGCCGGACAGGGTGCCCAGGGAGATCGCGGCGGCCGCGGAGAGGATGACCCACAGGGGCAGCCCGTCGTTGGCGCCGACGTACCCGCCGGTGAGCAGGGCCAGGAAGATCACGCCCATCGTCTTCTGCGCATCCTGCAGACCGTGGCCGAGCGCCATCGCCGCGGCCGAGACGGTCTGGGCCAGCTTGAAGCCGCGGTTCGCCTTCGCGGGTCGGGCCCGGCGGAAGATCCACATGATCGCCACCATCACCAGGAAGGCGAGGCCGAAGGCGACCAGCGGCGAGAGGATCATCGGGATGACGACCTTGCCGAGCACGACGGACCAGTTGGCGGTCACGCCCCCGGCGATGGCGGCGCCGACCAGGCCGCCGATCAGGGCGTGGGAGGAGGAGGAGGGCAGGCCGAAGTACCACGTGATGAGGTTCCAGGTGATGGCCCCGATCAGGCCGGCCATCACGATGAGGAGCCCCGCGGAGCCGACCCCGGGATCGATGACGTCCGAGACGGTCTTGGCGACCTTCTGGCCCAGGAAGGCGCCCACGAAGTTCATGACCGCGGCCATCGCCAGGGCGGCGCGCGGGGTCAGGGCCCGGGTCGAGACCGAGGTGGCGATGGCGTTGGCCGCGTCGTGGAAGCCGTTGGTGTAGTCGAAGGTGAGGGCGACGACGACGACGGCGATGATGATCGCGAGATCCATGAGAGGTCTAGCGACCCGTCTCGCAGATCAGGGAACAGGACACCTAGGACTCCTTGACGGCGATCTGCTCGACGATGTTGGCCACCCGTTCGAAACCGTCGATCGCCCCCTCGAGGGCATCGACGATGTCCTTGAGCTTGAGCACCTCGAGGGTTTCGAACTCCCCGGAGAACAGGCGGGCCAGCATCTGGCGGTGGTTCTTGTCGCCGCTGTTCTCGAGCCGGTTGATCTCGATCCAGTACTCCTCCAGCGAGGCCATCGACCGCAGCCCGGGCATCGCCTCGGCGGTCAGTTCGGCGCAGCGCTGGAGCAGTTCGACCTGCAGCGAGAGGTCGGCGGGCAGGTGCACGACGTTGTAGAGCAGGACGAGGTCGACGACCTCGTCCATCATGTCCATCACATCATCCATGGCCGAGCCGAGGGAGTAGATGTCCTCGCGGTCGAAGGGGGTGATGAAGGTGGAGTTGACCTGCTTGACGATCGCATGGGTGGTCTCGTCGCAGGCGTGCTCCGCGGCACGCATCTGGGTGGCGACCTCGACGGAGTCCGAACCCTCATCGAGCATCTCCGCCAGCAACCGGGAACCGGTGACCAGGTGTTGGGCTGACTCCGCAAAGAGGCGATAGAACGACGCCTCGACGGGTCGAAACTTCAGGGCCACAACGAAATCTCCTGGGAAGGCGGCGGGGAAACGCCGACAGCCTAGGGCCATAACGTCGTACGACGCACCCCGGACCGGTGAGGTGCTCCCGGGGTGGGCCGCTGGTCAGGAAGAGATACGGCGGCGACGCTGGCTGTCGATGAGGGATTCCTGGAGGTGCAGGGTCCCGCCGTTGTGGGTCCATCGACCATCGGCCTCGAGCAACCAGGCGCCGGTGTTCTCGTCGAAGGCCAGGTCCAGCAACTTTCCGATGGAGGCGACGCTGTCCTGGTCGGGCACCCGCACGAGCACCTCGACGCGCCGGTCCAGGTTGCGGTGCATCATGTCGGCGGAGCCGAACCAGGTGGTGGGTTCGCCCCCGTTCTCGAACCAGAAGACCCGGCTGTGCTCCAGGAACCGACCCAGGATCGAGCGGACGGTGATGTTCTCCGACAATCCGGGTACGCCGGGACGCAGAGCGCAGATGCCGCGCACCAACAACTCGACCGTGACGCCTTCGCAGGAGGCGAGGTAGAGCGCGTCGATGATGGCCTCGTCGACCACGGAGTTGGCCTTGATCCGGATCCCCGAGGGTCGTCCAGCGCGGTGGTTCGCGATCTCGGCGTACACCTGCTCGATCAGGCCGTTGCGCACCGAGTCCGGGGCGACCAGCAACTGGGAGTACTGCGCGTTGCGCGACCATCCGGACAGGTTGTTGAACAGGTGGGCGATGTCTTCACCGATCTGTTCGTTGGTGGTGATCAGGCCCAGGTCTTCGTACATCCGGGCCGTTTTCCCGTTGTAGTTGCCGGTGCCGATGTGGGTGTAGCGGCGGATGCCCTCGGGTTCGTCGCGGACCACCATGGCCAGCTTGCAGTGGGTCTTCAGGCCGACCAGCCCGTAGACGACGTGGCACCCGGCCTGCTCGAGTTTGCGGGCCCAACGGATGTTGGCCTGCTCGTCGAAGCGGGCCTTGATCTCGACGATCACCAGCACCTGCTTGCCCGACTCGGCCGCATCGACCAGGGCGTCGATGATCGGGGAGTCCCCCGAGGTGCGGTAGAGCGTCAGCTTGATGGCCAGCACGTGCGGGTCCGCGGCCGCCTGCTCGATGAAGCGTTGGACGCTGGTCGCGAAGGAGTCGTAGGGGTGGTGGAGGAGTACGTCGCGGCGCTGGGTCGCCTTGAACACGTCGACCGGGGCGGCGGACTCGACCTCGGCGAGGGTGTGGTGGGTGGTGGGCACGAACGCGGGGTACTTCAGGTCCTCCCGCGACCGGTCGGCGATGCCGTGCAGACCCCGTAGATCCAGGGGGCCGGGCAGGTGAAAGACCTCCTCACGGGTGACGTCCAACTCGGAGACGAGCAGGTCGAGGACCTCGGAGGTGATGGTCTCCTCGACCTCGAGGCGGACCGGGGGTCCGAACCGGCGCCGCAGCAGCTCCTTCTCGAGGGCGGCCAGGAGGTTCTCGGCGTCGTCCTCCTCGACCTCGACGTCCTCGTTGCGGGTGACGCGGAAGGTGTGGACCTCGAGGACCTCCATGCCGGGGAAGAGGCGTTTGAGGTGGCTGCCGATGACGTCCTCGAGGGGCACGAACCGGTCGTTGCCCACGGCGACGAACCGCTCGAAGCTCTGCGGCACCTTCACCCGGGCGAAGTGCTTCTTGTCGGTCTTGGGGTTCCGCAACACCACCGCGAGGTTGAGCGAGAGCCCCGAGATGTAGGGGAACGGGTGGGCCGGGTCGACGGCCAACGGGGTGAGCACCGGGAAGACCCGGTCGCGGAAGAGTCGCTTGCAGTCCTTCTGTTCGTCCTTGGCCAGGTCGTCCCAGCGCACGATGCGGATGTTCTGCTCGGCCAGGGCGGGGATGATCTGCTCGTGGAAGACCCGGGCCTGGCGCTCACTGAGCTCGCGGGTCGTGGCGAGGATGGAGGCGAGGACCTCCCGGGGCAGCATCCCGGACGCCGCCCGGACGGCCAGGCTGGTCGCGATCCGGCGCTTCAGGCCAGCGACTCGGACCATGAAGAACTCGTCGAGGTTGCTGGTGAAGATGGCCAGGAACCGGGCGCGCTCGAGCAGCGGCAGGGTCGGGTCCTCGGCCAGTTCGAGGACGCGCTGGTTGAAGTGGAGCCAGGACAGTTCCCGGTCCAGGAACCGGTCCTCGTGGGCCTCGATGGCGTCGAGGGACTCCTGCGTGGGGACGAAGTCGGTCCCCTCGTCTTCGGTCGCCTCGGTCTCCGGGACTACTGACGGGACTGACGTTTGTCCCGTCGATGAACCCGCCGACGGACCCGTCGCAGAGGGCTCGTCCGAGGCGGGGTGCACGATCTCCAACGACATGTTGTTGATTGTCTCACCGGACCATGAACAAAGGGTTACGAGCGACCCGCTGTTGACATAGGTTCAGCCTGTGAATCCACTTGCGAGCGGCGCGGCCCGCATCGAAGCCCTGGTGTTCGCTCGGGTCATGGGGTTGCCCGAGCGAGTCCAACGCCGACTCGCAGGACCCCCCATCGTCAAGGACGGCCAGACGTTGGCCGTCGAGGCGCAACTGATGCTGCGGTTGATGGCGATGACCCGCAAACCCGCCGAGACGCTGCCGTTGGAGGACGGTCGACGCGAGATCGTGCACAGCTCCAAGATCGCTGGCGGTTCGCTGCCGATCGGTTCGGTGCGCGACCTGCAGGTCGGCGACCTCGGTGCCCGGCTCTACGTCCCCAGCATCGCGGTCACCCCGAGCCCCATGTTGGTGTTCTTCCACGGCGGCGGCTGGATCTACGGCGACCTCGACAGTCACGACGCCCCGTGCCGGTTGTTGGCCGAGAAGGCCGGGGTGCGGGTGCTGGCGATCGACTACCGCCTCGGGCCGGAGGAGCCTTTCCCCGCGGCGTACGACGATGCGTTGGCGGCCTACGAATGGGTGCTGGAGAACGCCGAGAGTCTGGGTGCGAACACCGCACGTCTCGCGGTCGGCGGTGACTCCGCGGGGGGCAACCTCGCCGCGGTCCTCGCGATCGAGGCCGCCCGCCGGGGTTGGCCGCTGGCCTTCCAACTGTTGGTCTATCCGGCCACCGACGCGGCTCGCGAGACCCGCAGCTTCGAGATGTTCGGCGAGGGGTTCTTCCTGACCCAGGACTTCATGCGGCTGGCCAACCGGGGGTACCTCGCCGACGGCGTGGACCCTCGCGACCCGCGGGTCTCTCCGCTCCACGCCGATCTACCTGAGGGGTTGGCGCCGGCGTACCTCTGCACGGCGGGGTTCGACCCGCTGCGAGACGAGGGCGAGGCCTACGCCCGCAAACTCGCCGATGCCGGGGTCACCGTGGAACTCAAGCGGTTCCCGGACCTGATTCACGGCTTCTTCAACATCGTCGGGGTCGGCCGCCGCAACCGCGAGGCCGTCAACGAGGTGGCCGCGAAGTTGCGGGCCGGCGTACGCGCGTCGGGGTAGGGCTCGATTCCGGGGACTACCCTGACCCCATGGTCCGTCCCCTCGTCGTCAAGGCCACCTGTGGCACCGATGACCTCGAGCGCTGCAACCAGGCGTTCACCGTCGCCGCGGCCGCAGCGGTGGGCGGGAGCGACGTCTCCCTGTGGTTGACCGGGGAAGCTGCCTGGCTCGGCGTACCCGAACGGGCCGAGGCTTTCGACCTTCCCCTGGCCACCCCGTTGCCCGCCCTGATCGAAGCGATCCTCGAGACCGGCCGGATCACCGTGTGCAGCCAGTGCGCCGCCCGCCGTGGCTTGAGCGAGGAGGACCTGGGGTCCGGCATCGTCATCGCCGGCGCAGCCGTGTTCGCCGAGGAGATCCTGCGCCCCGACGTCCAGGCCATCGTCTACTGACCAGTCCCGCCCCACCGGGGTAGTCCCTGACGTTTGTGCGAGTTCGTACGGCGTGTCGTCGCACAAGCGTCAGGGACTACCCCGGTGGAGGACGGGTTGGGACGCCCTACACTCGGAACGTGCCTTTCGAGTTCCCTGACAACCTTCACCCCGACTGCGGCCCCCTTGCCTGGATGCTCGGCACCTGGCAGGGCAACGGTCACGGCGACTACCCGACGATCGAGAAGTTCGAGTTCGGGCAGGAGCTGATCTTCACCCACGACGGTCGCCCCTTCATCCACTACCTCTCGCGCAGCTGGATCGTCGACGAGAAGGGCGAGAAGGTCCGCGACGCCGCCATGGAGAGCGGCTTCCTCCGATGCCGCCCTGAGGGGAAGATCGAGATGCTGCTGACTCACCAGACCGGATTCGCCGAGGTCTGGCACGGCGAGGCCGGCGGCGCAAAGCTCGAAGTCATCACCGACGCGGTGGCCCGCACCGACTCGGCCAAGGAGTACACCGCCGGCAAGCGTCTCTACGGGTACGTCGAGGGCGACCTGCTCTACGCCTTCGACATGGCCGCCATGGGCCAGGAACTCCAACCGCACCTGTGGGCACGCCTGCAGCGGGTCTGAGTGGCCACGGAGCAGGCGGGACCCGACTGGCGCGAGCGATTGCGCGGCAGTGGCTACCGGCTGACCCCGCAACGCGAACTGATCCTGACCGCGGTCGACCGGCTGGGCCATGCGACACCGGACGAGGTCCTCACCGAGGTCCGACAGCACTCCCAGGCGATCAACATCTCCACGGTCTACCGCACCCTGGAGGTGCTCGAGGAGCTCGGGTTGGTGCGGCACGCACACCTCAGCGACCGCGCCCCGACGTACCACTCCGTGCGCGATCACACCCACTTCCACCTCGTATGCCGGAATTGTCGGGAGGTGGTCTCCGTTGATGCTGATGTGGTGGCGCCCCTGGTGGACCGGCTCGCCACGGACTTCGATTTCGAGGCCGACGTCGGGCACCTGACGATCTTTGGCTCCTGCACCACCTGCAAGGAAGGGAAGACGACCGATGAGTAGCCCCGAGACGACCAGCCCCCTGATGACCAGCCCCTTGATGAAACTGCCCGGAGCGGTGGCCGGCAACGGCATCGACGCCCCGGTGGCGGCGCACTACGGATCGTTCAACACCGAGCAGCGCCACCTGGTGGCGGGGGAGGGATTCGTCGACCTGTCACATCGCGACGTCGTACGCCTCCAAGGCCCCGACCGGTTGACCTGGTTGCACTCCCTGACCACCCAGCACCTGCTGAACCTGGCCCCCGGGAAGACCGTGGCCGCCTTGATCCTCAGCCCGCAGGGGCACGTCGAGCACGCGTTCTACGGCTGCGACGACGGCGACGAGACGTTCACCGCGCACACCGAGCCGGGAGCGGGCGCCGCCCTGATCGCGTTCCTCGAGAAGATGAAGTTCATGACCCGCGTCGAGATCACCGACGCCACCGATGAGTTGGCCGTGATGTGGCGCCCCTCCAAGGTGCCCGCCGGCGCCGAGGACCCGCGAGGGTACGCCGCCTTCGAGGTCGTCCCCCGAGCCGAGCTGGCGACGTACGCCGAAGCAGCGGGACCCGCCACTGGTTTGTGGGCCTTCGAGGCGCTGCGTATCGAGCGCGGCGAACCGCGTATGGGGGTCGACACCGACCACCGCACGATCCCCAACGAAGCGGGCTGGATCGACTCCGCGGTCCACCTCGACAAGGGCTGCTACCGCGGCCAGGAGACGGTCGCGCGCGTCCACACCCTGGGCCGACCGCCGCGCCGCCTCACCCTGCTCCACCTGGACGGATCCGAGAACCGACTGCCCACGCAGGGCTCGGAGATCTACTTCGGGGAGAAGGTCGTGGGCTTCGTCGGCTCCTCGGCCCGCCACCACGAGCTCGGGCCCATCGCCCTGGCCATGGTCAAGCGCAACGTCGCCCTCGACGCCACCCTGACCACCGACGGGCTGACCGCAGCCCAAGAGGTCATCGTCGACCCCGAGGTCGGCCTGCATGTGCGCCCCCTGCGCTGAGTGGTCCAGCGAGTCGGCGCTTATTGACTCCGGTATGACGGTGAGTCGGCGCTTGTTGACTCCGGTATGACGGTGAGTCGGCGCTTCTTCGAAAACTAACGCCGACTCAGCGGTTCCTGAGAGTCAACTAACGCCGACTCAGCGGTTCCTGAGAGTCAACTTGCGCCGAGTCGTCAGAGGTCGGGGCGGAAGGCGCGGACGCGCTGGACGAAGGCGGTCGAGTCGACCATGGCACCGGTGACGGTGAAGGGGTCGAGCCCACCGCCACGGGTGAAGGTCAGCTCCCAGGACGTGGTGCCCGGGTCACCGGTCATCGTCACGTGGGTGCTGGTGCTGCGTAGGTCGAAGCGCAGGGCGCCGGTGCTGCTGCGCTCGACGTACACGACCCCGCCGTCACTGATCTGGACCTCGATCCGCTCGACCCGGGTCTGCCAGGCGAAGTAGGCCAGGGCCGCGGTGATGGCCATCATCGCGATCCCGAAGGGCTGGAAGAGGCGCCCGTTGGCGGTGGTGAGTACGACGACCATGAGGCCCACCAGGGCGGTCCCGCCCAGGGCGATCGGGAGTACGCCGGGGTCGCTGCCGTCGGCGGCGAGACTGGGCTGGCTCACCAACTGGTCCTGGAACAGGGAGAAGTCGCCGTCCGCTGGTTCCTGCTGGGGCGTCGATCCGCCGCGGAGGATCTCCAACTCGGCTACGACCTCGGCGAGCCGGGCCTCGGCGGTGGCGGCCCGGCGCTGCGCGTGGGTCAGCTGGGTGGCGAGGTCGTCATCGCCTCCGAGGCCCTCGGAGGGTGGTACTTCGGATGCACTCATCGATTACAGGTCGTGGCGCCACTGGCGCACGGCTTCGACGAACGGCTCGGGGTCGACCGCGGCCGGAGTGATCTCCACCGAGGAAAGCCCGCGGCGGGTCAGGATCATCCGCCATTCCTTGTCGCCGGGGCTGCCCACGAGGTCGATCTGGGTCTTGTCGTTGGTGAGGTCGAAGGTGTGCCGGTTGTCCCCGAGCACCACCGTCAACACGCCCTCTTCGAGGGTGACACTGCGCTTCATCGCGCCGAGTTGCACCACGACGAGGACCGAGATCAGGGCGACAGCGGCCGCAACGAGTCCACCGATGGTCACCAGATCACCGCGCAGAGCGAGGATGATCGCGATGGCTCCCGCGACCGTGGCCACGCCGCCGGCGAGCATCGTGATGCCCCGCCGGGAGTGCGAGGAGTGGTAGTTCAACGGGTGCTCGGTGGCCGTCACTGGCGCGGCAAGGGTCGTGGTCGCCGGGCCTGACTCGTCGGTCGCGAGCTCCGGGTCCCGATCGGCGTCGGTGGCGGCGTCGTCGCTCTGCAAGGCAGCGATCACGGCCCGGCCGGCGTCCATCTCAGGCTCGTCGTTGCTGTCCTCGGTCGCGTCGTGCTCGTCGTGCTCGTCGTGCTCGTCGGGGTCCTCGAGGGGTACGACGGAAGCGTGCTCGGCGTCGGCCTCGTCCTCTACCTCAGGGAGGTCGGTTTCCTCATCGTCGACATAGAGGTCCTCGACGTCGTCGACGAACTCGACCTCGTCGACGTCCGCCTCGGTCTCGTCGTCGACCTCGGACAGTGCGTCGTCCTCGTCCTCGTCAACGGACTCCTCAACGGACTCCTCGGCGGCGTCCTCGTCGATGCTCTGCTCGAGGTCCTCATCGTTGTCCCAGAGAGCGTCTTCGTCGGAGCCCTCGGCGGCTACCTCGACGTCGTCCGGATCGGCGTCGAGGTCGTCCTCGAGATCCAGATCGGAGTCCTGCTCGACGTCGGCGTCGTCTTCGGCGGCGAACTCATCGGTGGATTCGACAGAGGACTCATCGGCGGGCGCATCGGACTCATCGGGGGAGACGGGTTCGATGTCGTCCCAGCCCACGACGACACCCTCGACGACGCGCGGTGAGCCGCCGTGGTCGGCGGAGGAGGCGTAGGCGACCACGTCGGCGTCGTCAGAGTCGATGTCGATGCCGGACTCTGCGGAAACAACGGATTCGACGTCGTCCTCGACCTCGTCGACAACCTCATCGTCGACAACCTCATCGTCGGCAACCTCGTCGTCGACAACCTCGTCGTCGTACGCGACCTCGGCGTCAGACTCGGCCTCGTAGTCCGTGTCGGCGTCCGTGTCGGCGGCGTACTCGGTCTCCGAGCGGTCCAGGGTCTCTGATGGGGCTTCGGCTAAGCCGGCTCGCTCAGGGTCATCGGCGTCCGCGGCGGGAACCTCGGAGGGGGACTTGTCCGCGATGGTGGCGCTGACGCGGGTCCCGGTCTGGGTCCCGGTGGCGGGACGGGCGCTCTTGAACCAGGAGCGCACCTTGCTCTCGCCGGTGGGAGGCGAGGAGGGCTTGGGGCCCGTGGGCGTGCCGGAGGCCGACTGAGGGACCGGGCTGAAGGGGTCAGCGGCCTCACCGGTGGCGGCCTCGGCTGGCGGGCGAGGAGGGCGCACGGCAGCGGCCGGCTCCTGCTCGACGGCAGCGGCGGGATCAGCGGCGACCTGGCTGTCGTACTCGTCGGGGGCCTGCTCGAAGGCAGGAGCCTCCTGAACGGAGGACTCGGCACTGTCGACTTCGTCGTAGTAGGAGTCATCCTCCTCAGCTGTGAAGTCCGTTGCGTCGTTCTGGGGCTGGGCCAACGCAGCGGGCGCAGCGGCGGCGGCCACCGGGGTGGGGGCGTCCTGAGCGGGGCCGATGGCGCGAGAGCGGGCCTCGGCGAACTGGATGGCCAGGTCGGCCGCCCGGGTCTCGGCCTCGGCGCGTGCCTGGGCGTGACGGGCGGCTGTGCGTTCGGCGTCGGCGCGGGCCTGGGCCTGCTCGGCGGCCTCGCGCTTGGCGCTGGACAGCTGCTCCTGAGCGATGCGCAGGGCCTCGCGGTGCTCACGCAGCGAGGTCTCGGCGGCCTGGGCGGCGTCGCGGGCCGACAACTCGGCGGTACGCCGTTCGGCACTGGCCTCCGCGGCGGCGAGGGCCTGGACGCGGGCCGACTCCTCGGCCTCGAGACGGGCGCGGGTCCCTTCCTTGGCAGCTTCCTCGAGGGAGCGGCGGGCCTGGTGGGCCAAGCGGGCCTCCTCGGCGAAGGCGGCGGCCTGTTCCTGCCCGGCGGCGGCGACCCGGTTGGCCTCGGTGACCAGTTCGACCTGCTCGCGGGCGAGGATCTCGGCCTCCTCCCGGGCGCGTTGGGCCTGCTCGGCCAGCTCGGCCTGTTCGGCGGCGGCCTGCTCGGCGCTGTGGCGCTCATCCAGCGCACGGCTGGCGAAGATCCCGTGCTCCTCGGCACTTGCGGCGGCGGCCTCGGCCAGGCTGCGGGCGCGTTCCTCGGCCTCGGACGCGGCGTGGTGGGCCTCTTCGGCCAGGGCGGCGTGGCGGGCGGCGGCCTGCTCGGCGGCCTTGCGGGCCCGAGTCTGCTCGAGGGCGGACTTCTGCAGGTCCTCGTGTTCGCGTTGGGCCTCGCGGACGAAGACGCCGTACTCCTCGGCGGAGGTGGCGGCGGACTCGGCGATCGAGCGGGCCCGGTCCTCGGCGTTGGTGCGCTCGAGCTCGGCCTGCTCGGCGGCGCGGGCCTGACGCTCGGCAGCGGTGTCGGCCTCCACCCGGGCTGCGGTGTGCTCGGTGGCGACCTGCTCGGCGACCTGACGATCGGCGAGCGCCTGCTCGGCGAAGGCTCGGTGCTGTTCGGCCTGGTGGGCGGCCTCTTCGGCGGTGTCGCGGGCGCGTTCCTCGGCGGCGGTGGCGGCTTCGTGGGCGGCCTGGGCGCGACCTGCCTCGGCGGCGGCGACCTGCTCGGCGTGGGACCGGGCCTCGGCCTCCTCGAGGGCGGCGGCCTGCAGGGTGGCGCGCTCGACCTCGGCCTGGCGGACGAACTCGTTGTACTCCTCCGCGGCGGCGGTGGCGGCCTCGGCGGTCTCGCGGGCGCTGTTCTCCGCGGTGGCGCGGTCCATGAAGGCCTGCTCGGCGCGCTCGGCGTGGGCCTGGGCGTCGGCGTCGGCGTTATGCCGGGCGTGGGTCTGCTCGACCGCGGCCTGCTCGGCGGCCTCACGGTCGGCGAGGGCCTGGGCGGCGAAGGCGTTGTGCTCGTCGGCGGCGGCAGCGGAGGCGTCGGCGGAGTCCTGGGCCCGCTGCTCGGCGGCGGCGGCGGTCTCGTGGGCGATCCGGGCCAGATCGGCCTGTCGGATCACCTCGTCCTCGGCGCTGGTGCGGGCGGCGGCCTGCTCCTGGGCGACGCGTTCGAGCTCGGCCCGCTCGGTCTGGGCGCGGGCTACGACGGCGGCGTACTGGTCGTTGGCCTCGGCTGCGGCCTCGGCGAGCTGGTGGGCACGGTCCTCGGCCTGGGCCCGGTCGGCCAGGGCCTGCTCGGCGGCACGGGCGTGTTCGGCGGCGTTCTCGTCGGCTTCGGCGCGGGCGCGTTCGGCGGCCTCGGCGCGCTGAGCCTGCTCGAGGGCGGCCCGTTCGGCGGCCTCCCGCTCACTCAGGGTGCTGACGACCCGCTCGGCGAGTTCGGAGGCGTGGCGCTCCGCGGACTCGCGCTTGGAGGACTCGGCCTCGGCCAGCGAGACGTGCTGACGGGCGGACTGCTCCGCGGTGGCGCGCGACCGGGCGGCGCGTTCGGCCGACTCCTCGGCCTGGCGGCGCTGCTCGGCGTGCTCGGTGGAGGCGCGTTCGGCCTCCAGCCGGGCCTGGTGGGCCTCGGCGGCAGCCTCGGCGTGACCCTTGGCGACCCGATCGGCCTCGGCTCGCGCCTGGAGGGCCTCCTTGGCGACCTCCTCAGCGACGAGACGTTCGGCGGCTTGTTCGGCGGCGGCCAGCTCGGCGTCACGGCGCAGGCGCTCGGCCTGCTCGGTCGCACCGGCGAAACGGGAGGTACCAGTCATCAGTGTGAGGCTCAGTTCCGGTTGTGGGTCAAGACGTGCAAGCGGCGACCAGAAATCAATCGCCTCGGGGGAAAGTTTACTGCGGAGCGCACCTGAGCCTCGATGTCGACGGCTCTACGGGACAGGTGGGGAGCACGCACCGTAGGTGATGCTACCGACACTCGACGTGGTGGGGAACCACGTCGAGACCCTACGGACGCCTGATCTCACAGGTCGGGTCTCCAGACGCGCAGCGCCGCGGTGAAGCGTTGAGGATCCACCGAGCGGCCGTCGATGGTCACCGACGCCATTCCCTTGCGCAGAACCTCGACCTTCCAGTCGCGGTCACCCGGCTCTCCGGTCATCGTCAGTTGGGTGCTCTCGGCGTTGAGATAGAACGTGTGATGCCGCTCGCCGAGTACGACGTTCATCGCCCCGCGTTGGATCTGCACGCTGCTGCGTGAGGTGTTCAGGCGCAGGACCACCGCGACGGCGGCGACCACCAGCACGATCAGGGCGATCCCGACCGGGCTGACCAGGTAGCCGGTCACCGCCAGGATCACGATGCCGACCCCTCCGACCGCGGCGAAACCCGACACGATCTGTGGGGTTCGGCCGGTGACCGAGTCGGTGGTGTAGGTGCCGTCCGAGGGCCCCGTCGAGGTCGAGGCCAGCATCCGCGCCGGGGGTGGGGCCGGCACCTGCGTGGGGTACGACGTCCCGTCCTGTTCCGTGGACGGCCCGTTCGGGTCCCCAGCATCCTGCCCGGAGGCATCCACGGCGTCGTCCTCAGCGTCGCGGTCGGGGGAACCGTCGGTGGTGTCGTCGTTCTCGTGGTCGTACCACTCGGCGGCCCACATCTCGGGGCCCTCCTCGGGCGGCACCGCGTGGGGGTCGATCCAGAACTCGTCGTGGTCGGGTTCGACGGTGTCGACCATGGCGTGGGTCGAGGCCATCGCTGAGTCGAAGGCAGCCATCAGGGCGGCGTAGTCGGGGTCCTCGAGGAGGGGATCGACCTCGGGTTCGCGCTCCTGGTCGTCGTCGAAGATGGTCGGGAAGTAGGGCTCCTCCTCGACCACGGGCTCCGGCGGAGGGGGAGGGAACTCCTCGAGCGGGTCGAGCAGCCAGTCGCGGATGGCCTCACGTTCGGCGGTGTCGTCCATCGACGCCACCGGGGCGTTGAAGATGGACACGGTGGGGTGAGCCTGCTGCTCGACACTCTCGAGCCCCTCCGAGGCCTCGAAGTCGCCCAGGTCTTCGGCGTACGCCGGGTCCTCCAGGTCTCGGATGTCCTCGATACCCGACCAACCGCCGGCGACCGGGCCAGCCTCATCGTCCGCCTCGTCGTCTGCTTCGACGTCCTCGCCCTCGAGGAGGGCGGAGTGCTCGGCCTCGTCGTGGCTCGGGTCCTCGGCCTCGAGAGCAACGGCGTCCTGCGCCTCGTCCTCGGGTTCTTCGACCGGGCCGACGTCCCCGGCGTGGTCGTCCTCCACCGCGTTGTCGTTCTCAGCGGGCTCAGCCTGCTCGACGTCCTCGACGTCCTCGGTGACGTCGTCGTTCTGAACGTCCTCGACCTCGTCGGTGTCTTCGACATCCTCCAGGTCAGCGAGAGGCTCCGAAAGGTCCCCGGATGCGACGGCTTCCTGCGCAGACGAGTCGGCCATCTCGCGGTCCTGGACGTGGGACTCGAGGTCGGACACCTCTTCGCTTGAGGTCTCCTCCTGTGCCTGGTCCTCCTGTGTCTGTTCCTGCTGTGCCTGTTCCTGATGGGCCAACGCGGCTTCCGCGGACTGAAGCTGCTCGGTCAGGTGAGAGATCCGGGCGATGTCGTTGGCTGAGGCCTGCTCGAGCAGTTGGGTGGCTTGGGCTGCTTCCTCGAGTGCGAGGTTGCCCGATTCGACGGACGCCTCGAGCTCACGGATCCGTTCCTCATGGGCGGTTGGGGCCGCAGGCCCGGCCGCGGTGTCGGTGGACTCCGCCTCCCCGTCCGACTCGCTGGTCTCAACGACCGCGCTGGAGTGGAGGGCCGCGCTGGCCTCCGCGTCCGCCAGGCTCGCTTCGAGGGCGGCTACGCGGGCGGTGAGGATCTCGACCTGACCGACCGCGGCCTCGGTCTGCTCCTGGTGTTCGACGGCTTGGCGTTCCGCGGTCAGACGGGCCTCGCGGTCGTCCTGTCCGGGTGCGCCCGCGGCTGCCTTGGCCAGTTCGAGTTCGAGATCGACGCTGCGCGCGCGAGCACGGCGCAGTTGTTCGCTGAGGATGCGGACCTCGACCTCGGCGTCGGTCTGGGCGGTGAGTGCCGCCTCGATCCGGGCGACGGTCGATGCGCGTTGCTCGGCCAGCGCCTGGTCGCTCTCGGCGCGCAGGGCGGTCACCCGCGGCTCAAACTGGGTGGCCTCGTGGCGGAGCCCCTCGACCTCGAGCGACAACTCCTCGGCCTCGTTCTCGGCCACCTCGATTCGCTCGCGGGCCTCTCGGGCCTGCGCTTCCGCACTCTCGCGGATCGCGGCCTGAACCGACTCCGCTTCGTCGACGGCGTCGAGCAGAGCGGCGTTGCGGGCCGCGGCGTCGTGGACCTCGGCCTGGAGCGACTCCACCTGCGACTCGGCGGTCGCCAGGGCCGCCCGGGTGGTGTCGAGGTCGTGGCTCACCGCATCCTGTGCGGTCTGCGCCTCGGCGATCTGGTCCTCGAGCGTGGCGACCTGTCCCAGAGCGGCCTCCAGCGACACGGTCTTGTCGGCCGCGTCACTCTGCGCGCTGGACAAGACCATGCGAGCGGCGTCGAGGTCGACCTTCACGTCGCGAGCCCGGGTCGAGGCCTCGGCCAGTCGAGACTCGAGGACCGCGATCTCCTCCCGCGCGGACTCGAAGTCGGTTGCGGACCGCTGGGCCTGGTCGTTGATGGCGTCGAGTTCGTGACGCAGGGCGCCCAACTCGCTCTCGAGGTCGTGCCGCGCCGCGTTGTCCGCGACGGTCGCCTCCGCGCTGGCGGTGAGGGCGGCCTCGAGTTGTTCGCGCGTCTGTGCCAGCTCGGACTCGGTGGCCGAGGCGTTCTCCTGGGCCTCCCGGGCCTCTTCGGCAGCCTGAGTGGCGTCCGCGGTGAGTTGTTCGACCTGCGCCTCGACCTCGACCAGCCGTGCGGATTGGGCTTCGGCGCGCTCGCGTTCCTGGTCAGCGGTCTCCTGGAGCCGGGTCAGTTCGGTGGTGAGGGTGGCCACCTCACTCGCCGTGGCGTGGGCCCGCTGCGCCGTCTCGGCCTCGGCGTCCCGGGAGAGCCGAAGCTGTTCGGTCACCTCAGCGATCTCGGTCTGCAGGGCAGCGCCGCTGTCCTCGAAACGGTCGGCGTTCAGCTGGGACCGGGCGGCCTCGACGGTGAGGCGTGCGAGTTCGGCTTCGGTCCCCGCGATCTGCTCGGCCTGCTCGGCGCCGAGTAGCCGGGCTTGCTCGATCTCGGCCTGGGTCCGGGCCAGCTCGTCGGTCAGGCGGGCCAGCTCGGCCTGGGCTTCCTCGGCCCGGGCGGTGGTGGTGTCGTACTCGGCCTGAAGGTCGGCGTGCCCTTGCTGCATGGCCGCACGGTCCTGCTCGAGGGCGTCGAGTTTCGCGGTCAGATCGGCCGCGGTGGCCTGGGCCTGCTCGTGGGCCTGCTCCAGGGATCGGGCACCCTCCGCGGACACCTGGGCCAACTCGTCGGTCAGGCGGGTGACCTCGGCCTGGGCCTCCCCGGCCCGGGCGGTGGTGGTGTCGTGTTCGGCTTGGAGGTCGGTATGGCGTTGTTCGGCGGCCGTGCGGTCCTGTTCGAGGGCGTCGAGTTTCGCGGTCAGCTCGGCCGCGGTGGCCTGTGCCTGCTCGTGGGCCTGCTCCAGGGACCGCGCACCCTCTGCGGACACCTGGGCCAACTCGTCGGTCAGTCGGGTGACCTCGGCCTGGGCCTCCTCGGCGCGGGCGGTGGTGGTGTCGTGTTCGGCTTGGAGGTCGGTATGGCGTTGTTCGGCGGCCGTGCGGTCCTGTTCGAGGGCCTCGAGCTTCGCGGTCAGCTCGGCCGCGGTGGCCTGGGCCTGCACGTGGGCCTGGGCCAAGGATCGGGCCCCCTCCGCGGACACCCGGGCGAGCTCGGTGGTGAGGTTCTCGACCTCCTCGGTGCGCTCCTGCACGGTGCGCTTGAGCTCGGACAGATTCGTCTGCGCCCGCTCATAGGCCTGTTGTACGTCGAAGAGCTCGTCACGGGCCGCCGCGGCTTCCCGCTCCGCGCGGTTGCGCGCCAACTGGGCAGTCCCGGCGTCGTTGGCCTGTTCCTCGGCCGACCGGTGGGCCACGTCACGAGCGACCTGGGCGACCCGCAACTCCTCCTGGGCCTCCACCAACTTGTTCTCGGCGGCGTCGAGGCGGGACCGGAGCCGCACGATGCTGTCGTTGGAGGAGGAAGCGGAGGGCGTCGTACCCGACGTCGTATCGGCGCGCAGATCGGTGGTGACCGTGACGTCCTCGCCGCGCTCGGCCCGGGCGCTGGCCAGGGAGGCGATCGGACGTTCGTTGGCTCGCGCCTTCTGGTCGAGATCGGCAGAACGCTGCACGAAGGCCCGGGCGGACTCCTCGTCGAGCAGTTCCTCGGCCTCGTCCTGCGGCTTGCGACGAAAACGTTTCAAAACACCCGTCGTGGGCCGTTCCTCCTCGCGCCCCTCGGGGGGCGGGATCGTCACATCATCCTCAGGAGCACTCACCGTTGTGATGCTACCTACGCCAGCGGACGGTGTGTGGGCGTTCCACGCAACGAGGGCCGCAGATCAGGTTCGCTGGTACTGCACGTGCGTGTCACTCGGGTCGTGCCCGAAGCCGAGTTGGGAGTAGACGCGGATCGCGGGGGCGTTGTCGGACTCGACATAGAGCAGTACGTCGCTGGTCTCGCCGAGGTGATGGAGCCCGGCCAGGGTCAGCGTGCGGCCGAGCCCACGCCCCTGGGCCTGGGGGGACACGCCCACGACGTACACCTCACCCACCGTGGCGGAGTGTCGCTTGGTCCAGTGGAAACCCAGCAGTTCCCCGCTGCTGGGCCCCGGTGTGGTGTCGATGGCGACCAGCAGACCGGCGGGATCGAACCAGTCCTCCCCGGCACGCTGGGCGAAGTCGGCCCGGTTCATCTGGCCCTGCTCGGGGTGAGCAGCGAAGGCCTCGGCGTTCACCTGCAGCAACGCATCGAGGTCGGAGGGTACGAACGAGCGGATCTCGAGGTCGGCCGGGACCTCGGACGCGGGCAGGGGAGCGGCGTCGCGGCGCATCACCCACAGCGCGCGGGCGGCGGTGAAACCGTGCCGGTCAGCCAGTCGTACGGCGGCCGGGTGGTCACCGTGGGACCACGCGGTCCCGATCGAACCGGTTTCCAGCGCCTGGCCGAGCAGGCGTCCGCCGACCCCCTGGTTGCGGTGGTCCGGAGCCACGGTCAGGTCGAGTTGGTCACCGCGCACCAGCGCGAAGCCAGGGGCAGCGTCGTCGACGTACGCCGTCAGACCGTCCAGCCCCCGGTGCTTCAGGTGCAACGAGGCGGCCTCGTCCAACGGGTCCTGCCCGTCGGCGGCCAGGGACTCAGCCCGCACGGAGGTGATCAGGTCGAGGGTCGCGGTGGTCTGCGCATCCGGTGACATGCCCCGACCCTAGATGTGAGCTGAAGACCAGAGAAACGGTCAGGCGTCCTGGGTCTCGCCCTCGGACACCCGGGCGGAGTCCTTGCGGGTGGCCTTGTCCTTGGCGGGCAGGACGAACCGGTAACCCACGTTGCGCACGGTCCCGATGAGCATCTCGTGCTCGGAGCCGAGCTTGGCCCGCAGACGGCGCACGTGGACGTCGACGGTCCGGGTGCCCCCGAAGTAGTCGTAGCCCCAGACCTCCTGCAGCAACTGCTGGCGGTTGAAGACGCGGCCCGGGTGCTGCACGAGGAACTTCAGGAGCTCGAACTCCTTGTAGGTCAGGTCGAGGTGTCGCCCACCGACCTTGGCGGTGTACGCCGCCTCGTCCACCACGACCTCGCCGGAGCGGATGAGGTGGGAGTCGGGGTCCGCGTCGTCGCGGTCGGCACGCAGTCGCCCGATGGCGAGGCGGATCCGGGCCTCGAGCTCGGCCGGTCCGCAGGTGTAGAGCACCACGTCGTCGAAGCCCCAGTCGTGGGCGACGACGGAGAGCCCGCCCTCGGTGACGACGAGCACGACGGGGACATCGGTCCCGGTGGCGCGAATGAGCCGGCACAGGTCACGGGCCCCGGCGAGCTCGCGTCGGCCGTCGATGAGAAGGAGATCGCACTCGGGGGCCTCGAGCAGGGCGCTGCCCCCGGCGGGCAGGATCTTGACGTGATGGCCGAGCAACGTCAGCGCAGGCAGCACTTCCGCGGACGGCTCAAGAGTGTCGGTGAGCAGCAACAGTTGACTCATGGGTCTCTTCCCTTGGGAGGGTGAGACCGAAACGCAACACTGGGCTCCGGCCTGAAAGGTGGGGCAAGTTTACCCCATTCCGGCGTGACCGAGCCCGCGTCGAAAGATTTGGGACCTGCCGCCAGGGGTCGTCTCGTCGAGAGAGCGCACGCGGCCGGGGCGGGGAGGCTAACCTGAGCGCGTGTTGAGCGGTCCGGTGATCAGGTTCCTTTCGGAAGCACGGTTCCTCTCGACCGTGGCCGGCCTGGCGACGGTTCTGGTGCTCGTCCTCGCCTCCACACGGCACCCGGTGCTCGCCATCGTGGCCGTGCTCGCAGCGGCGTTCCTGGTGGTCATCGGTGCCCTCGGCGCCGAACGAACCGGGACGTTGCTGATGGTGGGGGCCTTCGCCACCGCGCCGATGTATCGCGGTCTGGAGTCGTGGACCGGCGGGTTGGTGTCGCCGACCGACCTCTTCCTCGTGACCGGGATCGTGCTCCTCGCCCCCGGGTTGCTGGAGAACCGGCTCGCCCTGCCCACTTTGTACATCGTCGGACTCGCCGGGGTGGTGGCGTTCGGTTTGGTCGGCGTGCTGGCCGCCGACGCGGCCGGGGTCAATGCGTTCCGCCTGGCCCAGTGGCTGTTCTTCCTGGGCTTCCTCCCGGCGTACGTCGCGTGGTGGCGCCCGGCGTCGGCGGTGATCGTCGCCCTGCTGTGGGCCTATCTGCTGGGCCATGCCGTCAGCACCGTCTTCGCGTTGGCCGGCGTCGGAGTGGAGGGGGACCGCTACCGGGGTCTGGCCCACCACCCGAACGCGTTCGGGTTGGCCGGTCTGGTCAGCATCGCGATGATCCTCTATCTCTTCCACCAACATCAGAACACGCGGATCCGGGCGGTCCTCTTCGGCATCGGTCTGCTCAGCTTGGCGTCCCTCAGCATGAGCGGAAGCCGCACGGCCACCGGGGTTGCCGCCGTCCTGATCATGATGATCCCGGTGGTGGAGCGGTCAGCCCCGGTCACCTTCGTGCTCGCCGGGGTGGGTGCGCTGGCACTGTTCGCAACGCCCCTCGCGGTGTCCCTGAGCGATGAAGGGTCGGCCATCAGTCGGTTGGCCGGCGGAGGATCAGCCCAACTCGCCGACGCCGAACGGCAACAGACCTTCGACGCCGGGCTGAGAACCGCTTCCGAGTCACCGTTGATCGGCACCGGCCTGGCCGGTGTGGACCCGATTCACAACATCTACCTCGAGGTGGCCGTCGCGGCGGGCGTGTTCGGCCTGCTGTCCTATCTGGTGGTGCTGTCCCTACTCGCCCGGCCCCTGTTCGGGTTCCACGAGCACCGACGGTTGGGCTACTTGGTGTGGGCGTTCCTCGGCGTGGCCGTCGGCTTGCCCGAGATCTGGGACCGGACGATCTGGGTTCCGCTGGCTCTCGCGGTGATTCCCGCCCTCGAGTCGGTTCGGAAGGGCGACCCCCCGGGCGATGCGCCCAGAAGTGTTAGTGGTCGTGGTCGCGCGGTGACAGGTCAGATCTGATCGTTTCCGCCATTCGCATCCACGAGAAGCGAGTGGCCTGCTCCCGCCCGGCCTCGATCTCGGCGGCGGACGAAGCCACGGCGCGAGCCATGGCCCGTGACACCTCGTCGGGGGCCATGGACCGCGCGAGTTGAGCGTGCCCCCCGGTGACCTCGGCCAGCGCCGCATCCGACGAGATGACCAAGGGGATACCCAACCGCAGCGCCTCGACGGCGGGGAGGCCGAAGCCTTCGAAGTCGGAGGGGAACACCACCAGACTCGCCCCCACGAACAACCGGGTGAACTGTGCATCGTCCAGCCACGGCATGAGTTCGACGCTGCGCTCCGTGCCGGCTCGTCGGACCTCCTCTCCGGCGGCCGAACGATCACTGGCACCCATCCCGACCAGACGCAGGGTCCAGTCCTCGTGGTCGCGACTGAAGTCGGTCCACGCGCGGATGACTGCGTCGGCGTTCTTGTTCGCGAAGTGACCGAACGCCAGGGCGTACGGCGGGTGGACACGTTCGGCGTCGGGCCAGGCGGTCACGTGGTCCGAACCCAACGGGGCGGCGACCCCCTTGGCGGCGGCTCGCGGGTGCCGTACACCCAGATCGGTCAAGGTACGTTCGGAGATCGTGAAGATTCGATCGGCCCGTCGCATCGACCAGGACCAGGACAGGCGTCGAGCCGCGCGCAGTCGCCGTGAGAACTGGTCGGGGCGCAACTCGTGGCGCAGGTCGTAGAGGATCACCCCGCGTCGACACCGGCTGCCGAGCAGACCGCTCGCGGGGACCCCGGAGAGCAGCGCGTCGGCACCCAGGGCGTCAGCCGCACGGCGTACGCCCGCCGACCGCAGCCAGATCCGTCCCGCTGCACCGGGGACCGGCGGCTGCAGTGCTTCCACCTCGACACCCGACGGTGCGGTGAAGGCCGGCCCCTCGGGGCCGGACAGCACGGTGATCGTGTCGTCGGGATACGCGCCTCGCCAGGCACGCAGGAGATGCTCGATCAGGATCGCCGAACTGCCGGTCTGGACGGCCACGCAGTCGACGACTAGGTGCACGTGGGTGTCTGTCCCGTGGTCGACCACCGGGTGAGACCCGGGTCGCCGCCTAGGCGCGTGCTCAACATGGCGCCGATCCTAGGGCTAGGGTTCGCCGGATGAAGCTGAGTCTCAAGGATGTGCCCGAGAAGGCCAAGCGGCGTGTGTCCTGGCTGGTCCGTGACCGGTTGATGCCTGATCGGCATGTCGTCCGAGACGTCCAGGGAGTCTCCTTGACCCTGCCCTGGTCGCATCGGTTGCCCGACTACGCCGGCCCCGGGTCGGCGTACGGGCAGAATCTGGTGGAGTTGGCCCGGCTGATGGGGGAGCAGGGTCCGTTGACCGTGCTGGACATCGGCGCCAACGTGGGGGACTCGGCTCTGCAGATCCTCCACGCCGTCGACGCTCGGGTGCTGTGCGTCGAGGGCGACCCGTTCTACCTCGATTTCCTTCACCTCAACACCTCCTCCGACGACCGGGTCAGCGTGGTGGAGGCGTTGCTCGCCGTCCCCCAGTCGGTCGGGGCCGCAACCGCGGTACGCACGGGCGGCACGACCCGTTTCACCCACGGGGAGGAGGCCACCGGGTTGCCGGAGGTCACCGCCTCCGCGCTGAGGGCCCAACACCCCGACTTCGAGGACCTGCGGCTGATCAAGTCCGACACCGACGGGTACGACGTGGCCCTGGTCCCGGTCGTGGCACAGGAGTGGGCGCACAGCAAACCGGTCGTGTTCTTCGAGTACGACCCCTACCTCACGCGCATCGCCGGTCTGGACCCGATGGCGGTGTGGTCCGAGCTGGCGGATCTGGGGTACGACCGCGTCGCTGTCTGGGACAACGGCGGCGCCCTCCTCGGCCTGAGCTCCACGGTCGACGTGGTCTCCCGCGCACAGACCCTCGCCGAACCCCTCAAGGGCCGCCCGGGCAAGCGGATCTACTGGGACGTCGCGGCCGTACACGCCGAGGACGCTCAGGGGATGGCCGCGCTCAGCGCCCTGCCCGTCGACTCAAGCCGGTGGTGAAGCCGGTGTCGGTCGGCTGATCCGCTGCCGGAGTTCGTTGCGGGTACGCCGAGCCGATCGTCCGGCCCGAACGAGCCAGGACGAGAAGATCAGCCGGGTTCGCCAGCTGATGGTCCCGCGGTAGAAGAGGTGCCAGTTGGCGCCGTTGCTGATCACCTCATAGCCCAGGTGGTGAGCGAGGATCCTCAGTGAACCCGGGGTGTGGAAGGTGATGTGCTGGCCCACCTCGGGCATGTAGTACCACCAGTCAGCCACCCGGGGCGTGGGCGTCGGCAGGGTCTCGGTCGTCAGCAGCAGGCGGTCCGTACGACTCGCGAGTCCGGCCAGTTCGACGCGAGGATCCTCCAGGTGTTCGAAGACCTCGAAGGCCGTGATGAGGTCGAACCGGCCCTCACCCTGGTCGCGGAAGTCGAGCGCGAAGACCGGTTGGGCGTACTCGTCGTACTGCCAGAAATCCAAGCCGCGGTCCCGCATCGCCTGGGTGAACACTCCGTAGCCGCCGGCCCAGTCGAGGAACCGACCCGACTGGAGTCCCTCGGCACGGATCACGGCGCTCGTGATGGCGCTGAGGCGACGGGCCCGACGGAGCAGTCCGTTGTCGGCACCGTGGATGGCGCTCGTGTAGGCCTCCTCCAGCCAGGGTGTCGGTCGCGTGGCGACCAGACCGCAGGTCGGGCACTGGTGGTAGTCCGCCGGGTGGGTGTCCATGATGACCG
Organism: Nocardioides salsibiostraticola; assembly: GCF_054783655.1. Taxonomy (NCBI): domain Bacteria; kingdom Bacillati; phylum Actinomycetota; class Actinomycetes; order Propionibacteriales; family Nocardioidaceae; genus Nocardioides; species Nocardioides salsibiostraticola. Next base: position 66,100 of record NZ_BAAGQD010000027.1, read on the forward strand.
CGGAGTCGAAGGCCGCCATGGGGTCGTCGCACACGGGGCAGGGCGTCGGTTCACTCATCGAACTTCACTCCCGGTGCGCTGAGGGCGTTCTCGTGGAGGGCGGCGGACACGCTGCGGGCGATCTTGAGGCGACCCGCGTAGGCGTAGTGCTCGGTCCCGTTGGGGCTGAATTCGAAGTCGTGATCCTCCAGGTCCGGTTCGGTGACGGTGAGGTCGGAGGCGTCGCTCTGCAGCGCCTGCTTCACCAGTCGCCAGTTCTCCAGGACGTGCGGAGTGAACTCGCCGGGGTACAACTCCTCGCCGTGGGCGATGGGGGGGCGCCCCCAGTAGGCGACGGCCGGTACGCCGTACTCGGTGAGCTGTCGGCCCAATGCAGCGACCTCGTCGAGGCCAGCGTTGTCGGGGGTCACGGTCTCACCATGGAAGTAGTCGAACAGACGACGGCGGCGCTCGAGGGGCCAGGGGTGCGGACCGGACCCCTTCATCTCCATGACGAACGACCCGATGGTGCTGGGCCCGCCCCACCGGGTCGTGACCGGCAGGTCGTAGAACGTTTGGTACTCCGCGGGCCGTGGGTCCGATCCGCGACCCAGTGAGCGGAGTCGCTTCTCGGCGTTGGCGCTCTCGACGAGGGCCTGCCGGAAGGTTTCGTAGTGGTAGAGGGGGTGCTCACGCACGTGGAGGCTGGTGGTGGTGCGGATGACCGTCGAGACGACGACAGCCTGGGGACGGACGGAAAGGGTCTCGAGCCAGCGCAGGACCGCGACGTAGGCCAACGCACTGAAACCCGGTGCCGCCAGCGACACGACACGAACGCCACCCGTCTCCCGGGCGATGAGCGCGTCGATCATGGAACGGTCGGTGTCGTGGGCAGCAGCGGTGAGGCACGTGCTGTCGCCCAGGACCAGGACGTCGACCTCGCCTCGAACCAGGTGTCGTCGTACGTGCTGGAGTTGCCGGAGCTGTTCGTTCACGAGGCGCCGACGCGCTCGGGACACGCGCGATCGAATCTGGTTACCGGCCACGGCCAGAACCTAGTCCACTTCCGCTCTCGAAATGGGCAGGTCCAGGATCGTCGTCTGTCACCATGACCCGGTGAAGCACTCCGGTGGGAGAAGGTGTTGGTGAGGCGTGCGCCGATCGCGTCGGCGGGGCGGCGTACGAGCCTGGTCACCCTGGACCAAGCGCTCTCCAGTGCATCGAACCTGTTGGTCGTCCTGGTTGCCGCCCATGTCCTGGCTCCGGCCGACTTCGGCCGGTTCAGCCTGATCCTGCTGATCTACGCCTTCGCTCTGGGCCCCACCCGGGCGATGATCTCGATCCCGGCGCTGGTGCATCCCGAGGACGCGGACGGCCGGACCTGGGCGGTGCTGGGCAGCGCCGTGATGCTGGCGTTGGCCGGGGGTGCCCTGTGTCTGCTGGCCGGGTTGGCACTTCTCCTTGCGGGCTCGTCCATGGGCGTTCCGGTCATGTTCCTGGCTGCGGCTCTTCCGTTCCTGCAGGTGCACGACGTCGCGCGTTTCATCTCCATCAGCCGCGCCATGCCGGGTCAGGCGATCGTGTTGGACCTGATCTGGCTGACCCTGATGGTCGCCGCGGCGAGCGCCGTTGGGTTCTTCGCCTCGTTCAGCCTGCTACCTCTCCTGCTGGTCTGGGGGCTCTCGGGTGCCGCGGCCTCACTCTGGGTGCTGACCTACGGACTTCCGACCGCGCAGGATCTGACGCTGGGCTGGCTCAAGGAGCGGTGGAACTTCTCCTGGCGTTCCCTGGTGGGTGACCTCACCGCCTCCGGAGGTGCCCTGCTGGGGGCCTCCCTGATGATCCTGGTCAGTAGCCCGGTCGCGGTCGCCGCGGTCCGCGCCTCCCTGTTGCTGGGACGACCGGCGAGTGCGCTGCAGGCCGCGGTGTCGACGTCGATGACCACCGATGTGGCCCGGGACCAGCCCGAGGATCGGGGCCTTCGTCGACGTCAGCGTCGCGCGTTGATGCTCACCGGCACCGTCGCGTTGGCGAACCTCGCGGTGCTCCTGTTGTTGCCCGACGAGATCGGGGCGCGCCTCCTGGGAAACATCTGGACCCTCATCGATCCGTTGCGGCTGCCGATCGGGTTGTCGATCATCGCGGCGGCCCTGCCGAGTGGTGTTCGGGCGGCGCTCCTGGGGCGTCGTCAGTTCAAGGCATCCATGCGCGCGGACATCGTGGGTTCGGTGCTGCTGGTCTGCGGCATGGTGGGCGGCGCCGTCATCAACGATGCCTCCGGAGCCGTGTGGGGCCTGGTGATCGGTCAGCTCCTGACGGCCACCTTCTGGTGGTTCTCCTTCGAGCAGCACATGCGATCACCCGACAAGGCGGCCACGGTCCCCGGCTAGCCCGTCAGGTCGTCGGGGTCGATCGCCGGAACAGGTAGAACTTGTCGTCGACGTCGATGAGTTCGCGCAGTTCGTCGTTCTCGTGGGTCCACGAACTGTCCACCAACTCATAGCCGGCGTCGAGCACGAGCGGCATGAAGTCCCGCTTGGATCCGTCCACTTCGGTGCTGAGGAGCTCCGGGGGGCTGTTGGGCACGATGAGCAGCCACTCGATCTGCCGCTCGGCGATGCGCTGCAGCCACCACTCGATGGCTTGCAGCGAGCACTCCGCGAAGCTGTGGATGTTGACGCAGATGTCGTAGCGATCCGCCAGGGTCTCGTGCTCGTCGAGGCGCACGGTCCGGACCGATTCGGGAGCCTCACGGAACCGCAGGTAGTAGTCACACAGGAAGGTGGAGGTGGCCACACCATCGATGCAGTCGTAGGCCTCGAGATTGTCCAGGGCCGTCGACATCCGGTAGGCCAGACGGCCGTAGCCGGCGCCGATGTCCAGGACGCGTAGTCCGGGAATCTCACTCAGGCCGGTGTGCTTCTCCAGGTAGTTGATCTCGTTGACGCTGTCCAGCAGGTCGCGGCTGACCGGTGGCCGTTGGCCGTAGGTGAACAGCCAGGCCCCGAAGAGAGCGTCCTCGGGGAGACGGCGCAGGAGGCCCAACGTGTCGCGGCCCTCGACATCGAGCAACTGGAGGTACATCCGGGCCCGGGCCGCGGTCCGGAGTTGCCGGAACTGCCACACGTAGGCGTTGTCCCCTCGGAACCACGCCATCGAGAGGCTCTTCTTCAAGAAGCCGGCTCGCCACTGGCTGTGGGCCGTGGCGGGGATATCGAGGGCGGCGTACGCCTGCTCGAGCCCGATCAGCTCCGGGTTGTCGCTGCGCAGGGTCGACTCGGCGTTGTCGGGCAGGGGCAGTTCGTCGTTGTAGGAGACCTGGACGTAGCGCCGGCCCTCGTCGTCGATGCGTTTGACGTCGAGGCCGGCCTTGGCGGCGCCGGCACGCGCGTGCTTGAACGCCCAGGCTTTGGTGCGGTGCGCATCGGTGCGTCGAGCCTTGGCGATGAGGGGGCGAAGGGGGGAGTTGGTCGGCATGGTGGGTCACCCTAGTGCCGCGTGAGCATCCGTCGTTGGGAATCGCAATCAGTGGAATGCTGTGCCTCCGCGCCGGTCGGCGACACCGAGCGACATCAGGCATGACCTGCAGGAACGACATGCAGGCATGATCAGGCAATCGACGAGGACGTGACGTGCTGGAAACCCCCGTGGTGCTGTTCGCCTTCAACCGGCCGCAGCTGACGCGCGACACCCTGGCCGCCGTACGACGGGCGCGTCCGGATCGCCTGTTCCTCATCGTCGACGGCCCACGGGCTGCGGTGCCCAGCGACCAGGCGGCCTGTGCGGCGACGCGCGAAGAGCTCGATGAGATCGACTGGCCCTGCACGGTCGAGCGACGGTACGCCGAGGAGAACCTCGGGTGCGAGGCGAATGTGGAGCTCGGTCTGGACTGGGTCTTCGCCCAGGTTCCCGAGGCCATCGTGCTCGAGGACGACTGTCTGGCCGACCCGACCTTCTTCGACTACTGCGTCGAACTGCTCGACCGTTATCGGGACGATCCGCGGGTCTGGCAGATCTCCGGAAGCGGGCTCGGGGTCCCCGAGCCCTTGTTCGAGGGTCGGAGCTATGCGTTCACCGCGTGGGCCAGTGTGTGGGGGTGGGCGACCTGGAGTGACCGGTGGCAACAGCACCGTGAGGTGTTCACGCGGAGCCACGTCGGGCCAGACGGGGGTCGTCCCGAGCGGGTGACACCCGCCGCCCCCCAGCCGGGATTGTTGGTGACCAGGTCGGGGGAGCATCACTTCGCCGAGGCTGCGGTCTCGCTGGACACGATCACGCACGGCTGGGACAAGCACTGGTGGCTCACGATGATGACGCACGGAAGGTTCGCGGCCTCGCCTGCGGTGAACCTCGTCCAGAACCTCGGGTGGGGCCCCGACGCCACCCACGGCGTGAACTCGGCGCGTCGCGACCAGCCGCGCACGTCCATGGGGTTCCCGCTGGTTCACCCCACCAACGTCGCCCTCGACGTCGAGGTGGAACGGGAGCTGGAACTCGTCCTCAGCCGGGTGGGGGGCCGCACCGCTCGGATCGCGCGACGACTCGTCCGTCATTCTCGGTTGCGTCGCACCGCTCGCCGGATCGCGGACAGCGGAAGTTTCGCTCGTGTCTCCCGGACCATCTCTCGTTTCACCGATCGGAGCCATCGTGGCTGATCCGCTGTTCCAGACCCCCGTGGTGTTGGTCGGCTTCAACCGACCGGACGTCACCCGACGCAACGTCGCGGCGCTCCAGGCGCTGCGCCCGGCCGAGGTCTTTCTCATCCTCGACGGCCCCCGGTCCACGCACCCCGAGGACCAGGCGCGGTGTGAGGAGGTCCGCCGGCTGGTGACCAGCCAGGACTGGCCTGGCCGCGTGCACACCCGGTTCGCGGAGCGGAACCTCGGTCTCGAGGCCAACATCGAGCTGGGGATGGACTGGGTCTTCGACCAGGTCGACCGCGCCATCGTCATGGAGGACGACTGCATCGGCGACCGGTCCTTCTTCACCTTCTGCGAAGAACTGCTCGACCGGTACGCCGACGAGCCGCGGGTCTGGCAGATCGCGGGCGACAACAAGGGCGTCCCAGCCGAATTCTTCGCCGAACGCAGCTACGCCTTCAGCACCTGGGCGAGCGTGTGGGGGTGGGCCACCTGGGCAGATCGGTGGCAGGCGCACCGCGCGAGCTTCGACCGGGACCACGCCGGCGCCGAGGAGCGAGTGGGCATGACCCCCCGCACCGCCCGCAGCCGACGCAGGACCCCGGTCGTGCCCCACCCGGAGGCGTTGGTCACCGAGGCGGCACGCAAGCACTTCGCAGTGGTGGCCCAGGAGGAGAACGGAGACCTGCGCGGGTGGGACCACCACTGGTGGGTCACGATCATGTCCCAGCACGGCCTCTCGGTGACTCCTGCCCTCAACCTGGTCGAGAACGACGGGTACGGCGCGGACGCGACGCACACCCACTCGGCCAAGGAACCGGTGCCCGCCCAACCGATGTCCTTCCCCCTGGTGCACCCGCCGGAGGTCCGCCTCGACGACGAGGTCGAGAAGGAGTTGGAACTCCACCTGCTGCGGATCGACGGACAGTGGTCCCGGTGGGCCCGGCAGGTGATCCGACCCCTGTGGATGCGGGCGGCGGTCCGTCGGGTGATCACCTTCCCCCCGGTGTGGCGTGTGGTCTCGCGGGTGGTCTCCCGATGACCCTGCCGGCCTGGCTGCGTCCGTGGTGGCGCTACTTCAAACTCGTGCACCGCTTCCTCACCCGGACCAGCGGCTTCGGGTTCCGTCTCATCTCGCCGCTGGTCGGCCGCCGGGGGCTGCCGCGCAGCGCTGCGGCCACGTCCGCCCAGGCGGCTCAACGATCCGGCGTGACCCTGCACGAGGGGGCTCCGGAGGTGACGCTGACGCGATCGGAGACGGTCGGGAGCCCCGCCGACCATCCCGTGTTCGCGGGGGCCCGGACGGCGACCATCCCCGCGGCGTACTGCCTCGAGGTGCAGGGCGGCATGGTGAGCGGCCGGCACGGAGCCGTGATCACCCCGGGCAAGGTGCTCGATCACCAGACCAGTCCGTACTTCGGGGTCACCGACTGGCGTGAGCACCCGCTGTTCCTGCGCCCGACCCTGGGGAGCCTCGAGCACCTGCCCGGGAACACGCTCACCCTGACCGCGCGGGGCACGGACTCGAACTACTACCACTTCATGTACGACGCGATCGGGCGGCTCGGGGTCTTCGAGGAGACCTGTCCGGGGACCCCGATCAACACCGTCGTCGTCCCGCACCAGACCCGCTACCAGCGGCAGCTCCTCGAGCTGGTTGGCCTGACGGGACCGTTCGTCCAGCCGCGAGTCGGCATCACGGTCGTCGCGGACACCCTGTGGGCACCCAGCCATCCCAACTGGGCGCTGGACGCACCGCCGAGCACGGTGTCGTGGTTGCGGGAACGACTCCTCGCCCCGAACCGTGAAGCGGCTTCGTCGCGGCTCTACCTCACCCGCGGGACGGCGCCGAACACCCGTCGCTACATCGAGGAGGCGGCACTGTTGCCGCACCTGGAGAAGCGTGGTTTCCGGTGCGTGGATCCCGGACAGTTCAGCGTCCGGGAGCAGATCGATCTGTTCTCGACCGCGGAGGTCATCGTCGCCCCGCACGGTGCGGCGCTCACGAACCTGACCTTCGCGCCGCCCGGGGTCAAGGTGCTGGAGATGTTCGCCGCCAGCTACGTGCACCTGGGCCTGTGGGCCATCGGCCAGGCCATCGAGGCCGACTACCGCTACCTCGTGGCGGACCCGTCGCGCGAGCCCACCCACAACTCGGGCGTCCTCGACGACGTCTCGATCCCGGTGGCGGAGGTTCTCGATGCCCTGGACGATCTGCTCGGGTGACCCGGTCGCGGGGGATAGGGTCCCGGCCATGAGCATCGAGGCGCCGGTGTGCACCGTGGGCCCTGCCGGGGGTGAAGGCTGACGTGGCGCTCCTCTCCGTCAGCGAGCGCGACCCGAGCATGCGCACGGTGCAGTGTGACCTGTGCGGTCTGCCGCTGATCATCACGAACACCGAGCCCGTGATCGCCCGCCAGGGGTGGCGGCTCACCAGCCGCGGTGCGTCGTACGACGCGTGCCCCCAGTGTCAGGAGGAGCGGTCCAGTCGGGCGCCCCTCGAGCGGCGACGCGAGGGCTGGGAGCCCCCGGTGACGGGCGGACGGCTCCCGAACCTGCTGCTCATCGGGGCGGCCAAGGCCGGCACGACGAGCATGCACGCCTATCTCGACGAGCACCCCGACATCTTCATGGCCACCTGGAAGGAGCTGCGGTTCTTCACCGACCCCGATCACCTGTCGTGGTTGGAGACCTACCGTCAACAGTTCGCCTCGCCGGCCACCATCGTGGGGGAGAGCTCCACGATGTACACCCGGTCACCGGCACTCCCGGGGGTGGCCGGGCGGGCCGCCGACCTGGTGCCCGACGCGAAGTTGATCTACCTGGTGCGGGACCCGGTCGCACGAGCCATCGCCTCCTACACCGAGGAGCGGTTCCACGGGCTCGAGCCACGCAGCATCGACGATGCCTTCGCCGATCTGGACGATCCCTACAACCCCTACGTGGCGGCGAGCCGCTACGCCGAACAGCTCGAGCCCTACCTGCTCCGGTTCCCACGAGACCAGATCCTCCTGCTGTCCCTGAAGGATCTCGGCGACCAGCCGGCCCGCACGATGTCGCAGGTCTTCACGTTCTTGGGGGTGGACCCCGAGCCGGTGGTCGACGTCGACGCCCGGCACAACGACCTCTCCACCAAGGTCGAGTACTCCGGTTGGGCCGCCCGAGCCCGACGAGGAGCCCCGGGTCGTGCCCTGCGACGGTTGCCCCCCGGGCTCCGGGACCGCCTGTCCGGGCCCGTACGCCGTCGCCTCGCGTCCCCGATGGAGCGGCCCACGCTGTCCCCCGAGCTCGAGGGCCGGCTGCGAGAGGTCCTCGCGCCGGATGCCCAGCGATTCCGGGAGCTCAGCGGACTCGAACTGGCCGACTGGTCGGTCTGAGCTGTTTCGCGACCTGGCCGGACCCGGTCAGTGCGTGGGGGCCTCGAGATAGCCCTCGAGGTGGGCCTCGAGGTAGTCCACCGACTCCTCGACCCCTGTGCGCAGCCGCTTGAGGTCGACTCGTGCCATGTGAGTGATCACGTCCTCGAAACTGATCCTGGTGGCGCGGATAGAGGTGGCCGACAACCCGTCGGCCGCGGGGGACAGGTCCTGGGCGTCCGCGGGTCGGAGCAGGGCAGGATCGTGGTCGACGTACTGCATCGGGTCGGAGAGCCCGACCGCGCCGAACGCGACCTGGATCAGGTCGGTCAGCGAGTGGGTGACTCCGGTGGAGATGACCACGTCGCCCGGGCGCTCCTGCGCCGCCAGCCGAGCGGGCAGGCCGCTCAACAGTTCGGCGTACTCCTGCGCCGATCCCCAGTCCCGGACGACGTCCAGGTTGCCCAGGCTCAACCGGTCGCTGCGGCCGAGGCTGATCTCGGCGGCGGCGCGGGTGATCTTGCGGGTCACGAACCGCGACGGCCGTAGCGGGCTCTCGTGGTTGTGCAGGATCGCGGAGCAGGCGCGCAAGCCGTGATCGCGGCGAGCCGCGTCCACGGCGGCTCGGGCCCGGGACTTGGACCGGGCGTAGGGGCTGTCCGGGGCCTCACCGAGCTCCTCGGCGGAGGATGCCTGGACGAAGGTGACGTCGACCGAGAGGTCATCGCGGTACTGCGTCACGGCGTCCAACATCTGCTCGACCGCGACCGCGTTGACCTGCTCGACCAGTTCAGGCTCACCCCAACTGGCGCCCACCGAGGTGAACCCAGCCAGGTTGAAGATCTGCTGGGGACGGACCCGTCGCACCAGTTCGGCGAAGCCGGCTCCGTCGAGCAGGTCGAGGGGGACCACCTCGACGTCGGTCAGGTACGCCGCACGGGGATCGGCGTCGGTCCACCCCGGGCGGACGGTCCCCACCACGCGGGCGCCCTCACGCGCCAGCAGGCGGGACAGGTAGATCCCGTCCTGACCCGCGGCCCCGGTGACGACCACCGTCGGGTGGTCAGACTGCGGCTGCGACATCAGGGACCGCTCAGTCCGGACGATGGGTGTCGCGGCGCAGATCGTTCATGATCGAGATGTCGGCGTCGACCATCAGCCGAGCCAGGTCGTGCACCTGGGTCTGCGGCACCCACCCCAGGGTGTCGCGCGCCAGGCTGGCGTCGCCGATGAGGGCGTCGACCTCGGTGGGTCGCTCGTAGCGTTCGTCGAGGATGACGTAGTCCTGCCAGTCGAGACCGACATGTTCGAAGGCGAACTCACAGAACTCGCGCACGGTGGTGCCGACCCCGGTGGCCAGCACGTAGTCGCGCGGGGTGTCCTCCTGGAGCATCAACCACATGCCCTCGACGTACTCCTTGGCGTAGCCCCAGTCGCGGACCGCGTCGAGGTTGCCGAGCATGAGGATGTCCTGGACCCCGGCCTGGATGGCGGCCACGGCCTTGGTGATCTTGCGGGTCACGAAGCTCTCCCCACGACGGGGCGACTCGTGGTTGAAGAGGATCCCGGAGACGGCGTACAGGTCGTAGGCCTCGCGGTAGTTGATGGTGCTCCAGTGCGCGTAGAGCTTCGCCGCGCCGTACGGCGAGCGTGGGTAGAACGCGGTGCCCTCACTCTGGGGAGGCGGGGTCGCGCCGAACATCTCGGAGGTCGAGGCCTGGTAGAACCGGGCCTGGGGCGCCGAGGACCGGATCGCCTCGAGGAGTCGGACGGTGCCGATCCCGTCCGCCGAGGCGGTGTACTCCGGCATCTCGAAGGACACCTTGACGTGGCTCTGCGCGGCCAGGTTGTAGACCTCGTCGGGTTGGATCTCCCGGACCAGGTTGCTCAGGCTGATGCCGTCGGTCATGTCGCCGTAGTGCAGGAAAAGGCGCTGACCCATCTCCTGGTCCAGGTAGATGGGGTCGATCCGCTGCCGGTTGAAGACCGAGGAGCGGCGTACGAGCCCGTGCACCTCATAGCCCTTGCTCAGCAGGAACTCGGCCAGATAGGAGCCGTCTTGACCCGTGATGCCGGTGATGAAGGCGGTGCGATTCAACAGATGCCTACTTCGTTGAGGGGGGTACGAACAGGTTTTGGACGAATCGTGACAGACGCTCCATCCGGCCGATAGTGTCTACCCAGCGTCGCACCTATCAAGCACCAGTGCGGCTGCGGTCCAGCCCAGTCCGCCACAAGCGACACGCTGAGCTCGATCACAACCTGTCCGTGGGGGGCAGCGCATAAATGAGATCACATGGGGTGATCAGTGGTGAAAAGCTCCAACAGCGGAAACGGTCCGATTCTGGTAGCAGGCGGTGGCGGCTTCATCGGCGGCCATCTTGCTGGCTCCTTGCTCCAACAGGGGTACGACGTGCGAGTGGTGGACGTCAAGCCCACCTCGGAGTGGTACCAAGTCCATCGCGACGCTCAGAACCAGCAGGGCGATCTGTCGCTGCTCGCCGATGCTCGGGCGGCGGTCGCGGACACCAGTGAGGTCTACATGCTCGCCGCAGATATGGGCGGGATGGGCTTCATCGAGAACAACAAGGCAGCCTGCATGCTGTCGGTGCTGACCAGCACCCACATGCTCCAGGCCGCGCACGAGGCCGAGGTGCAGCGCTACTTCTACGCCTCCTCCGCCTGCGTCTACGCAGCCCACAAGCAGACCGAGACCGACGTCGTCGCCTTGCGCGAGGCGGACGCCTACCCGGCCATGCCCGAGGACGGCTACGGCTGGGAGAAACTGTTCGCGGAGCGGATGTGCCGCCACTTCGCTGAGGACTACGACTTCACCACCCGGGTGGCTCGCTACCACAACGTCTACGGGCCCCAGGGCACCTACGTCGGCGGGCGCGAGAAGGCGCCGGCTGCGGTCTGCCGCAAGATCGCGCACGCGATGATCACCGGTGACCAGAGCCTGGAGATCTGGGGCGACGGGCATCAGACCCGGAGCTTCACCTACATCGACGACTGCGTCGAGGGCACTCAGATGATCATGGCCGGGGACTCGGCCGAGCCGGTCAACCTGGGCTCCTCCGAACTGGTCTCGATCAACCAACTGGTCGACATCGTCGAGGAGATCGCCGGTGTCCGGTGCGAGCGCACCTACCTGCTCGACGCCCCTCAGGGCGTGCGAGGACGCAACTCGGACAACACCCAGATCCTCCGCGACTACAACTGGGAGCCGTCCACGTCGCTGGCCGACGGGCTCGAGGCCACCTACCGTTGGGTCTACGACGAGGTCAAAAAATCGATGGAGTGACGCCCCAGGCTCACCTCCCCCTACGCGTACTCGTCTTCGACTTCAGCGGCCACCCCTTCCAGGCCGAGTTGAGTCGAGCCCTGGCGGCGCGCGGTCATGACGTCGTCCACGGCTCCTGTGGGGCGTACGTCAGCGGGAAGGGCAACCTGGGGACCGACGACGATGCCACCAACGACGCCGGCGGGACCGGAGGTGCCCTGCGCTTCCGCGTTATCGGGCGCCGGGTGAGGATCGCGAAGTCGGCCTTCTTCCGTCGCTTCTTCCAGGAGGTCTGGCTCGGCCTGGAGCTGCTGCTGCTCGTCGCGCGGGTTCGCCCTCAGGTCGTCCTGGTCTCCACCACCCCGGTGCCGATGGCGTTCCTGCTCGCCTGCTTCCTGCGGATCCGGCGTACGCCGTGGGTCCTGTGGCACCAGGACATCCAGGGTCACGCGGTGCGCGCCTTCGCGCGGGAGAGCAAACCGCTCTACTTCCGCATCTTGGCGTGGGGCTACGCCCGCACCGAACGGTGGACGGCGCGACGAGCCCGCCAGATCGTGGTCATCGCCGACTCCTTCCTGCCCGTGCACCGCGAGTGGGGGACCCTCGATCGGGTCACCGTGATCCCCAACTGGGCGCCCCTCGGCGAGATCCGACCCGGACCCAGGGACAACCCGTGGTCCCAGGAGCAGGGGTTGTCCTCCGAACTCACGCTGTTGTACTCCGGCACGCTCGGTCTCAAGCACCAACCGGCGCTGCTTCCCCGACTCGCGCGGGCCGTCATGGACCGGGGCGTCGACGTACGCCTCGTCGTGGTCAACGAGGGTCCGGCCCGGGCCGTCCTGGAGGAGGAGAGCGCCCGGTGCGGGGTCGCCCTGACCCTGCTTCCGTTCCAGCCCTATGAGCGACTCTCCGAGGTGCTGTCCTCCGGAGACCTGCTGGTGGTGCTCCTCGAGGACGGGGCAGGTTCCTTCTCCGTCCCGTCGAAGACGTTGTCCTACCTGGCCGCCGGCCGCCCGATCGTGGGCTTCATGCCGGCCGACAACCTGGCCGCCGAACTGGTCACCACCGCGGGTGGATGCGTGGTGCCTCCGCACAGGGACTCCCTGGCCGAGGCCGCCGACTGGGCCGCCGACGTCCTGCGCGACCACCAGGGCCGCTCGGACCTGGGGAAGCGGGCCCGTGAGCTGGCCGAGAGCGAGTTCGACCTCACGACCTGCGCCTCGACCTTCGAGGACACCTTGCACACCGCGATCACCGGCTAGGCGGGAGCGCCGGCGTCACTTGGCGCGGGAGGCGTTGCCGTCCTCGTAGTAGTAGTAGTAATAGCCGCGCGAGGCACGCTTGGGCACGAGGTTGATGACCACACCGAAGAGCCGCCCGCCGACCTGTTCGAGGCGACCCACGGCCTGCTCGAGCTGATCGCGGGTCGTCTTACCGTGCCGGACGACCAGGATCACGCCGTCGGCGAGGGTGGAGAGCACCGAGGCGTCGGCCACCGGGAGCAGCGGGGGCGCGTCGATGATGACCATGTCGTAACGCCCGATGAGTTCCTTGATGGTCTCGTGGGTGACCCGGGACTGCAGGATCTCGGTCGGGTTCGGGGGTTTGGGGCCACTGGTCAGCACGTGCAGTCCGCTGGCCTCGTGGACCTGTACGGCGTCCTCGATCTCGGCGGACCCGACGAGCACGGTGGTCAGACCGACCGCGCCGTCCAGGTCGAGTTGCCGGGCCACCCGCGGTCGACGCAGGTCGCCGTCGATGAGCAGGGTGTTACGGCCCGCCTGCGCCAACGCCAGCGCGAGGTTGGTCGAGGTCATTGTCTTGCCTTCGCTGGGCACTGCGCTGCTGATCACCAGGCAGCGGGGGTCCTCGTCGAGGTCGAGGAAACGCAGGTTGGTGCGCAGCAGTCGGAAGGCCTCGGTGCGTTGGGCGAAGGAGTCGAGGTCGGTGAGCAGGGGGCTCTTCTTGATCTGCTTGTCGACCCCGATGCTGGCCAGGACCGGGGCCTCGCTCACGTCGCGCACGTGCTCCATCGTGGTGACGGTGCGGTCGAGCAGTTCTCGAGCCAGGGCGGTCGCCGTGCCGATCATCAGGCCGATCAGGAGGGCGACGATGAGGTTCAGCCGAGTGCGGGGGCTGACCGGGGTGTTGCGGAGTCCGGCCTCGTCGGTGACCGTGGCCACCAGTTGGGTGTCCGAACCGCTCGGTGTCTCGAGGTCGGTGAGGTACTGCGTCAGGCGCTGGGCGGTGATCGACGCCAGGCGCTGGGCGCCTTCGGCCTGGTCGTCGCGGGCCACGATCCGGATGATGGTGGTCTCCGGGACGACCTCCGCGGTGATGTGCTCGGCCAGTTCGCGGGTGGTGACGTCGATCCCGAGGTCGTCGGCGACCTGTCGCATCAGGTTCCCGCTGGTGGCCAGGCTGGCGTAGGAACCGATCCGGCTCTCGGTGAAGAGGCTGACCGCCACGCCGTCGCTGGCCTGTTGGAGGTCGACCGAGACGAACACCCGGGCCTCGGACTCGTACTGAGGGGTGGCCTGCGCACTCAATCCTGCGCTGACGCCGACCGCGACGACGGTGAACACGAAGATGGTCAACCATCGCCGTCTGAGCAGTTGAGCGAACTGCTTGAAGTCCACGTGTCTCCCGGGTGAGTCTGAGGTGATCCGGCCTGCGCTGGATCCTAGGTCACGGCACACCCTTCCGGTCGGTCATGTGCACAGGTTGAGCGGGGTCGTGGGATTCGGGTCCTCGGGGGCCGGTCCCTTGTTAGGGTCGCGGTCGCTGACGACGTCGAAGGAGCCGGATATGGGGGCACTGCACGGAGGAGCCCTGTCCGGGCGGTCCCTACGTGGCTGAGAAGCGGCGTACCCGACGCAGCGTCCGGCGTCGACGTCGACAGATCGCGTTGGGGGTCGCCGGGACCCTGGTGATCCTCGGGGTCGTGTGGTTGGGCTGGAGCGCCCAACGGGCCTTCGCCAACCTCCGCGACGCCCAGGTGCAGGCCGAGTCGCTGCAGGTGGCGCTCACGGCCGGCGACCAGCCATCGGCCGAGGTGGCCCTGACGCAGTTCCAATCCTCGAGTGCCGCGGCGGCCGACGCGACCACCTCACCCGGCTGGACGTTGCTGGAGTGGATCCCCCTGATCGGGGACGACGCCCGCGGTCTGACGATGGTCTCCGACGTCCTGTCGGGCCTGGGACAGGACGCCATCCCCCCGCTGGTCGAGTCAGCCGGCGGAATCAACGCCGGATCCTTCTCACCGTCCGATTCCCAGTTCCCGCTCGAGGAGATCGCGGCGCTCGTCGCCCCGGCCACCCGGAGTCAGACGGCGTTCGAGCAGGCCCGCGAGCGCCTGGAGCCGATCGACTCCACGGGGTTCGCCGGTCCGGTCCAACGGGCCTTCGACGACCTGCGGGTCGAGGTCACCTCCGCCACCGAGACGCTGGACATCGCCACCCGGGCGGCTCAGTTGATGCCCTCGTTCCTGGGCGCGGAGGGGGAGCGGGACTACCTGTTCATCTTCCAGAACAACGCGGAGATCCGGTCCACCGGCGGGCTGCCGGGGAGCATCTCGCGGGTCCGCGCGGCCGATGGTCGGGTCAGGATCGCCCAGCAACAGTCCGGTGGAGCCGACTTCCCGCTGCTGGACAAGCCGGTCCTCCCGCTCACCGACGAGGAGCGTGAGGTGTTCGGGAGCCAGATGGGCACCTACTTCCTCAACGCCAACTTCACCCCCGACTTCCCCCGCGCGGCCGAGCTGTGGCGGGCCCGGTGGAAGGCGAGGTTCGATCGGGACATCGACGGCATCTTCACCGTCGACCCGGTGACCCTGTCCTACCTGATCGCGGCGACCGGGCCCCTCGAGGTCGCGGGCTTCACGTTCACCGCCGAGAACATCGTGCAGGCGGTGGAGAACCAGGTCTACCTGAGCAACCCCGACCCGGAGGTCCAGGACGAGATCCTCGACGCGGTGGCCAAGAAGGCGTTCAACGCCTTCGCCAACGGCCGCGGCAACCCGGTGGAACTGATCCGCGGTCTCGTGCGCGGGGTGACCGAGGGCCGGGTGCAACTGCATTCGTTCGTCGAGGAGGAGCAGGACCTGATCAGGGGGACCGAGGTGGCCGGCGAGCTCGTCGGCGCCGAGAGTTCGAACCCCCAGGTGGGCGTCTACCTCAACGACGGCACCGGGTCGAAGATGTCCTTCTACCTCGACTACGACGTCACCGTGACCCCGACGAACTGTCGGGGCGGCCGCAACGAACTGCTCGGCTCCTTCACCGTCACCTCGGCGACCCCGCCGAACGCCGCTGCGCTACCCGACTCCGTGCAGGGCTTCGCGCCGTTCCGGGACGAATCCCTCCGGCCCGGCCAACAACTGCTCGTGGCCCACGTGATGTCCCCGGTGGGCGGGAGTTCGTCGGACTTCGAGATCGACGGGCAGCCCACTGCCGGCGCCGGGGTGGGGTTCGAGGGCCGCGACGTGGTGTCGTTGGCGCTCGTCCTGGATCCCGGCCAGACCCGGACGGTCACCTGGTCGATGAAGGCCGGTCCGGGTCAGGACGGTGATGTCGAGGTGACGGTCACCCCTGGGGTTGCGCCCGAGGACGAGTCGGTTCTCGCCCGGTCCGCCTGCTGACTTGGCCTGCCGAGACGGAATACATCGGCCCGGGTCTATCGTTCCCTTGCTATGACCACCCCCGGGACGATCCGCGCCAACTACTGGGCCTCCGCTCGCGCGGCGGCCGGGTGTGGCGTCGACGAGGTCCCGGTCGAGGGTCCGATCTCGCTGACCGAGGTCAAGACGCGCCTGGTCGCGCTTCACCCCGATTCCCGGCTCGCTGCGGTCCTCGAGAGCTGCTCGGTCCTGGTCGGCGACCAGCCCGTCGCCTCTCGGAACGCCGACGAGGTCCTGATCGAGCCCGGGTCGACGCTGGAATTCCTACCCCCGTTCGCGGGAGGTTGAGTCGTGAGCACAGGAACCTGGGTGCTGTTGGTCGCTGTGGCAGCCGCACTGGCGTTCGGCGGCTACCGGATGCTGACCGATGGGCGCTTCCGCGGGACGCACGAGCTGAAGGTCTCGGCGGGCGAGTCGGCCGAGGAGCCCGCCGGTGCGTCGGAGCCCGTGGTCCGCGAAGAGACCGTGTGGGACCAGGTCGTGGCTGCGCTGCCCGACTCGACCCCGGGGGAGCGTGCCACGCTCGTGCAGTTCTCCTCCGCCTTCTGCGCGCCGTGCCGGGCCACGCGTCGTACCCTCGGCGAGATCGCTGACGTCGTGCCCGGAGTGGCCCACCTGGAGATCGACGCCGAGCACCACCTCGAGCTCGTACGCCGCCTCTCGGTCCAGCGCACCCCCACCACCCTGATCCTCAACGCCGACGGCGTTGAGGTCTCCCGGGCGGCCGGTGCGCCGCGCAAGGAGCAGGTTCTGGCCGCGCTTCCGATCGACGTCGAGACGGACTCCTGACCACCATGTGGACACGCGTCTCATCTGTTGAGAACAGCATTGGTCGGGAGTCCCGTTCAGTGGCTACGGTTCTGCACATGTTCTCGACCTGGTTGACCAAGCGACGCGCAGTGGATCACTGCCGCGTGTCCTCGGCACTGTGTTGCATGCCCTGATCGGGACCCCCCATTTGTCGCTCATCTGAGAGCCGCGGGTCCCGGTAGCAGGAACATCAGCCACCCAGGACTTCGAAGGATCAGCCATGAGCGCCACCACCAGCAACAACCCCAGCCTCGCCACTCGTACCGCCCCGGTCACCGGGACGCCGGGCCAGATCGACGCCCGCGGGCCGCAGTTCGCCGCGGCCCTGACCGCCTTACTCCTCGGCGCGGTGCTCCTGACCGGGCCCAGCGCCCTGGCCACCGGCCTCCTGGTCATTCAGGCGGGCCTCTTCGCCTGGGCCGTAGCCCGCGGCGTGCAGAGCACCCCACACGCCTGGTTGTTCAAGAACTTCGTCCGCCCGCGCCTCTCGCCGACCACCGACGTCGAGGACCCGGCCCCGCCGCGGTTCGCCCAGGCCGTCGGCCTCGCCTTCGCCCTGGTCGGTGTCGCCGGCTTCCTCGCCGGAGCCGACACCCTCGGCCTGGTCGCCACCGGCTTCGCCCTCACAGCAGCCCTCCTCAACGCGGTCTTCCGCTTCTGCCTCGGCTGCGAGATGTACCTCGGTCTCCGCCGCATCCAGGCCATCGCCTCGAGCAACGAAGCCCGCATCGTCCCCAGCTAGGTGGTTGAGGTGCGAAGGCCGCCAGGCCTGAGCCTCGAAACCCCGGGACCGATCACGCAACCTCTGCCGAGGTTTCGAGGCTCGTCGCTAACGAGCTCCTCACCCCTCGACCAACGAGGCGTATTGAGGTGTGCAGGCCCGAGCCTCGAGACCCCGACCCCACAACGACAAAACGCAACCCCACAAGCCATCCACAAGAAAGCAGGCACCACCATGACGCGCGAGAACTCCCTCGTCTCGACCCAGTGGGTCGAAGACAACCTGACCACCGACGGCATCGTCCTGATCGAGGTCGACGAAGACACCAGCTCCTACGACAAGGGCCACATCGCCGGTGCGATCAAGCTCGACTGGACCACGGACCTGCAGGACCAGGTCCGCCGCGACTTCGTCAACCAGGCCCAGTTCTCCGCCCTGCTCTCCGAGCGCGGCGTCTCCAACGACGACACCGTGGTCCTCTACGGCGGCAACAACAACTGGTTCGCGGCCTACGCCTACTGGTACTTCAAGCTCTACGGCCACCAGGACGTCCGCCTCATGGACGGCGGCCGCAAGAAGTGGGAGCTCGACTCCCGCGAGCTGACCGACGAGCTGCCCGACCGGGCCGCAACGTCGTACTCCGCCTCCGAGCCCGACCTGTCGATCCGCGCCTTCCGCGACGAGACGGTCGCCGCGATCGGCACCAAGAACCTGGTCGACGTCCGCAGCCCCGATGAGTACGCCGGCCGCCTGATGGCTCCGGCCCACCTCCCGCAGGAGCAGGCCCAGCGCGCCGGCCACATCCCCACGGCCTCCAACGTCCCGTGGAGCAAGGCCGCGAACGACGACGGCACCTTCAAGTCCGATGAGGACCTGAAGAAGATCTACTCCGAGGCCGGGGTCGACTGGAGCAAGGACACCATCGCCTACTGCCGCATCGGCGAGCGTTCCTCGCACACGTGGTTCGTGCTCAAGGAACTGCTGGGCGAGAAGAACGTGAAGAACTACGACGGTTCCTGGACCGAGTACGGCTCCCTGGTCGGTGTCCCGGTTCAGCTCGGCGACGAGGCCGGCTTCCCCGAGGGTGGCAACTGATGTGCGGCGCCACTGAGGGCGGACTGTCCCTGGACGGGGTCGACATCAACAAGGAGGCCATCATCCAGGGCCAGGTCCTGCGCGGCAGCGAGCCGGTCGCGTCGGCGTACGTCCGGCTGCTGGACCGGACCGGCGAGTTCACCGCCGAGGTGCCAACCTCCGCCACGGGTCACTTCCGCTTCTTCGCCGGAGAGGGCGATTGGACCCTGCGTACGCTCGCGCCGAAGGCGGACCCCGTAGACAACAAGGTGTCGGCCTCGGTCGGCAAGGTCGCCGAGGTTTCCATCAGCATCTGACCCCCGTCCCGCACGGGCCGAAAGGTGCAGGCAGGCCCGCCGCTGATGCGGCGGGCCTGCCGCCCGTGCTGCCACGAGCGGGTCGCTGGCCTTTCTCGCCTGATCGAGCGAGCAAGCGGCCACATGCCATCGGTGCACGGGTAGGTGTGCGTTACGCGGGCGATCGAAAGCGGGTCCGCCCGCCGGGTTAGGGCGTGAGGTTCGACAACCGGCCAAAGAAGGCGGTCTCGGCTGCCGACCCGGGAAGGGCTCGTGCGCCGAAGTAGATTGCGCCCGCCTTGCTGAGGTGGAGTCGGTCAAAGGTCAGGGGAACACCGACTCCGTCGGTGATCGGGATTTCACCGTCGCGCGCGACGGCGTCCAACCAGGACACATAATTCCCGGGCGGAACTTCCGCTTGAAGGGAAGTTTCGGTTTCCGTCACGTGCTCGGGCACCGCGTTGACTTGATCGGCCCAGTTGTCCATTCGCATCAGCCAGTCGAGGTTCCCACCGAAGTGCTTGGTCCCGATCACGACGAAGGGTTTGTTGTCACCGGTGAAGGTCGAAAGGTTCTCCTCGATACACGGCTCAATTGCGCGGGCTGAGATGACGACGTCCGCGTCGTCGTACAAAGCTTGGTGCGCTCCGGTCGCCTCCGCAACGCAAATGGGGTAGTCGTTGCGGTACACGACTTCGACCGTGGCGAGTTGGGCTGGCGTAAATGATTCGTTGACGCTGTTGATGAAGTCCCTCGCGAAACTATCGCCCGCGACGAGGACCTTGCGGCGGCCGTCGTCGACGAATTCGTCCTGCTTGAGTGCGAAGACAGCCACGTTGTAGGCAATCGTCGACTCTGCGGTGTAGGTACTCCCGGTGGCGAAGGGGAGCCGTGATGGGACGCCCTTGGTGATGTGCAGACCGAGTCCGCTGACGGCCATGGCGGCAACCCCCACGCCGCAGGCGGCGAAGACGACTGACCGGCTGGTCGTGCGCCTGGACCGGAAGGGGGTTTCGACGAACTTCCAGGTCAGCCAGGCCAATCCGAACGTGAGGACCGACAACAGACCGAAAACCCAGGCCGGGGGCGTGTCCTTGGCGTAGATGCGAGCAAACACGAAGAGCGGTTGGTGCCAGAGGTAGGCGCTGTAACTGATGAGTCCGATGCGCACCAGGGCTGGGGTCGCGAGGAGGCGTCCGACTCCGCGTTCGGCGTGAGCGCCAAGGATAAGCAGGCACACCCCACCGACCGGCAGCAGCATCGCCACCCCGGGCGTCGGGGTGTTCTCCCCGAAGGTGAACACCGGCAGCGTGATCATCACCAGCCCGGCCGCCGCAGCGAAGGGGGCCCCGCGGTGTTCACGGATCGTGGGGTTCCTCAGCAGGACCATCGAGACCACAGCGCCCGCCGCGAGTTCCCAGGCCCTCGTCGGAAGCATGTAGAACGCGAAGTTCGGGTTGCGCTGCAGATAGAACTCCGCCAACCCCAAGCTGAGCAGCCCCAGACCGGCCACCACCGGCAGAAGCGCGCGGCGTGCGTACCGCGACACCACGAACAGGAGCAGGGGAGCGATCAGGTAGTACTGCTCCTCCACTCCGAGGCTCCAGGTGTGCAGGAGTGGCTTGAAGTTTGAATCGAGGTCCCAGTAGCCGGAGGTGGTGCTGAGCAGGACATTGTTCGCGGAGAAGCCAGTGGCCAGCAGGGATTGGCCGAAGTTCTGTAGTTCATCGGGCAGCATCCACGCGTAGGCAAAGGGGACGCAGGCCAGGCAAACGAAGATCAGGGCGGGAAGAATCCTGCGTGCGCGCCGCTCCCAGAATCCGCTGAAGGTGAAGGTTCCTTCGGAGAATTGGTTGAGGATGATCGTGGTGATCAGATAGCCACTGAGGACGAAGAAGATGTCCACGCCAATGAATCCACCGGGTAATGGCCCCAGCGAGGCGTGGAACAAGATGACCACGACGACGGCGAAGGCGCGGAGTCCGTCGATCTCGGGACGATATTTCATGTACTTCCTTGGGTAGGCGTCGCAGTTCCCCTCCCCGGGGGAAGTGTTGCACCGAGAGCCCCCATCCGTCGTCGATCCCGACCATTGGTCGTGATGGATTGAGTCACGCGGGCTCCACGGCCAACGCCGGGGTCGCGTCGGCATACGTCCGGCTGTTGGACCGCACCGGCGAGTTCGCCGCCGAGGTGCCAGCCTCCGCCACGGGTCACTTCCGGTTCTTCGCCGGAGGGGGCGATTGGACCCTGCGTACGCTCGCCCCTAAAGCAGAACCCGTAGACAACCAGGTGTCGGCCGCGGTCGGCTCCCTAGCGGAAGTAGTGGTGTTCAGATGACAGAAGAGAGCAAGAGCGCGAACTACCGCGCCGAGACCCTCGGGGTCCACGCCGGCCAGGAGGAGGCGGACCCGACGACCAACGCGCGGGCCGTCCCGATCTACCAGACGACCTCCTACGTCTTCAACGACACCGAGCACGCGGCGAACCTGTTCGCGCTGGCCGAGCCGGGCAACATCTACACCCGGATCATGAACCCGACCCAGTCGGTCTTCGAGGAGCGGATGACGCGCCTCGAGGGCGGTGTCGGCGCCCTGGCCACAGCCTCCGGCTCCGCCGCGACGACGTACGCCGTGATGACGCTGGCGCACGCCGGCGACAACATCGTGGCGCTCTCGACCCTCTACGGCGGCACGTACGCGTTGTTCGCGCACACGCTGCCCCAGTTCGGCATCGAGGTCCGGTTCGTCGACCCCGAGAAGCCCGAGGAGTTGGCCCAGCACGTTGACGAGCGCACCAAGCTCGTCTTCGGTGAGACCGTCGGCAACCCGAAGATCAACGTCATCGATCTGCCGGTGTGGGCCGAGGCCGCTCACGCGCAGGGGCTGCCGTTCATCGTGGACAACACCGCGCCCACGCCGTACCTCATCAAGCCGTTCGAGCACGGCGTCGACGTGGTCGTGCACGCGGCCACCAAGTTCATCGGTGGCCACGGCACCTCGATCGGTGGGGTCATCGTCGACTCCGGGAACTTCGACTGGACCGCGCACGCCGAGCGGTTCGCGAACCTGACCGCACCCGACCCGGCGTACCACGGAGTCGTGTGGACCGACGCCGCCGGACCGGCGGCGTACATCATCCGGGCCCGTACCGTGCTGCTGCGCAACACCGGTGCCGCGATCACCCCGATGAACTCCTGGCTGTTCCTCCAGGGCCTCGAGACCCTGCACCTGCGGATGGAGCGTCACAGCGAGAACGCCCTCACCGTCGCCGAGCACCTAGCGGCGCACGAGGACGTGTCGTGGGTGAGCTACCCGGGTCTGGACGACAGCCCCTACCAGGCGATCCACGACAAGATCGGCACCGGCAAGGGGTACGGCGGCCTGCTCAGCTTCGGCCTGAAGTCCGGGCGCGAGGGCGGCAAGAAGTTCATCGAGTCGCTCAAGCTGTTCAGCCACCTGGCCAACATCGGGGACGCGAAGTCGCTGGCGATCCACAACGCCACGACCACGCACTCCCAGTTGGAGCCGGCAGAACTCGAAGCCGCCGGCGTCCCCGAGGACATGGTTCGGCTCTCGATCGGCATCGAGAACATCGACGACATCATCGACGACCTCGAGCAGGCGCTGACCGCCAGCCGCTGATCGTTCGTCGACGACGGGCCGTTCACCTTCGGGTGGGCGGCCCGTTGCCGTCTGCTGGCCCGCGAGACCTGCGAAGTGGTCGAAATCCGGTCCGAAAAACGACCAGAACGCAGGTCTAGCGGTGCGCGACCCGTACGACGATGAGTCGGCTGGCGCGGCCCACCCCGACATCGTTGACTCCCCTGATCCTGATCCGATAGGTCCCCGGTCGGTTCTTGCGAACGACGAACCGCCTGCCGAACACCGCTTGTGCGGTCCCGTTGACTCGGACCCGGTAGCGCAGGACGGGTTCACCGTTCGAGTTCGGGTACTGCCACCTGATGACGAACTTCTTCTTGGTCTCCTTGACCCGCATCGCCCTGACGCGGCCCGGAGTGGTGGCCGGGACCACGGTGTTGCTCGGCTCGCTCTTGACGCTCTTGCCGCCCTCACTGATCGCCTGGACCCTGAAGGTGACCTCTCTACCGTTCTTCAGGGGCCGGATGAGGGCCGAGGTCCGGTTCCCGGGCACGGTCCACTCGCGGATCTGGGGCCGGATCGTGAGGCGGTACTCCGTGATCGGCGAACTGCTGGCCGGCGCGGTCCACCTGACCAGGGCTCCCCGGTTCGCTCGCCTGACTTTCACATCTGTCGGGGCGTCCGGCTCGGGTGCGTCCGTGACGCGTTGGACGGACTTGCTGTCAGCTGGTTGCCCATGGCTCGCGGTGACAGGGGCGATACCTACGAGGGTGAGAGCCAGGGCGCCGACAAGGGTTCGGCCCGAGAGAATGCGCATAGCGGAACCGTAGGCGCTCGTGTCCGGGATCGCCAAGGGTCCCGACCGGCCGCGACCTGCGTTGTGGTCGAAATCCGTCCGGAGAACAACCACAACGTCGGTGGCGATCGAAACCCACCCACCAACTACCCCAACGGGTGGGGACTAAGAGGGTGAACTGCTGGGACTCTTCTCCCATGGACCCCACCCAGGCGCCGACCCCCACCAGCACGCCCGAGCACGACCTGCCCACCCGAGAGCACCTGATCGGTGCCGGGATCACCTGGAGTGCGCGGTGGAGCCTGCGCTGGGTGGCTATCGCGTTGGGCGCGATCGTGGTGGGGCTGATTGTGATGGAGACGTGGACGATCCTGCTCCCGGTCTTCCTGGCGCTGATCATCTGCACCGTCCTGGCGCCGATCTCGATCTACCTGCGCCGTCGGTGGAAGCTCCCGCCCGCGTTGGCGGCGTTCGTGGCCATGCTGGGCCCCATCGCCGCCCTGGTCGGACTCGGGTTCGCCCTCGCCCCCTCGGTGGCCGGGCAGTCCAACGCCCTGGCCACCGCGACCGTCGAGGGTCTGCAGTCCATTCAGGACTGGGTCCTTCAGGAAGGGTTCATGTCGTCGACGGAGATCGGCGAGGCGCTGCAGAGCCTGCAGGACGGGATCCAGGGGGAGACGGGGACGATTGCGGTCGGGCTGCTGACCGGGGTAACCACCGTCACCAACCTGACGGTCACCTTCGTGGTCACCTTGGCCCTGACGTTTCTGTTCCTCAAGGACGGCCCCGCTTTCGTCCCGTGGGTCCGCCACCTCGCCGGCGGTCACGCCGGTGCCCACCTCGCCGAGGTCTTCCACCGGTGCTGGGTGACCCTGGGCGGGTTCATCCGCGCCCAGGCCATCGTGTCGTTCCTCGACGCGGTCTTCATCGGGACAGCCCTGCTCATCGTGGGGGTGCCGCTGGCCATCCCCCTGGCCGTCCTGACCTTCTTCGGCGGGTTCGTCCCCATCGTGGGGGCCTTCGTGGCCGGCGGGGTCGCGGTGCTGGTGGCCCTGGTGTCGCTGGGCTGGAAGGGCGCCCTGATCGTGTTCGTGGTGATCGTGGTCGTCCAGCAGGTCGAGGGCAACATCCTCTCCCCGATGCTCCAGTCGCGCTCCATGCAACTCCACTCGGCCGTGGTGCTGCTCTCGGTCCTGCTGGGGTCGACCCTGTTCGGCATCGTCGGCGCCTTCTTCGCGGTCCCGTTGATGGCGGTGGTCGCGGTGATCCTGCGGTACCTCGACGAACAGGTCGCCGCCCGGTCCGAGCCCCCCATGGCGCTGCAGGAACCGGAAGCGGACGAGTTCGAAGAGCAGGAGGAACCGGTCTGACGGGACAACCCGGGGTCAGCTGGTGCGGACCTTCGGCCCGAGCTTCAGCTCCTGACCGGGGGCGCCGTCGAGGTTCACGTCGTCGACGTACGTCGTGGTCTTGGTCAGCGACCCCAACCCGGCCCCGCCCTTGACCCACTTCGGGTAGTTCAGGCACTTGCGGGGGACTCGGGCCACCACGGTGTCGGCCTCGTAGTCGACAGCGATCCGGGCGCCGGGGCACTTGTCGCGGCGTACGCCGGCGCCGTCGACGTAGAAGTACGGCTCGTCGGGGACCCCGTCACCGAAGATGAGGACCTCGAGGTTGGCGCGCTTGCCGGTGTTGGTCTTCATCGCGAAGGTCGCGAAGGTGTCGACCCGCTTGCTCTCCTCGAGCTCGCTGACGCTCAGCTTGAAGCGCACCACCCGTTCGGTGTGGGCCACCCGCAGCTTCAGGGTGTCGCCCTTGCGGTGGCGGGGTGCGGGGACCAGGTCGTTGTTGTCGAAGTCGTGCTCGTTGAACTTGTAGATGTCCCCGGTCGCGTCGTGGGTGGTCTTCCCCTCGGCGTAGGCCGGGACAGCGGTGGTCGCCAACCCCAGCGCGAGGGCGGAGACGAGGGCCGGCGCGAGCAGGGTGGCGGTCAGGCGGCGGGATGAGGCGGTGTGAGACATGGGGTTCTCCTGGGCGGTTTCACCCGGCGGGCTGCCGAGGTGGTCTGGTGAATCTAGGAGCGGGACCGGGGTCGCCAGCACCGCCCGGACACCCAAGATCGACTGAGTACGCCGACTCACCGCCCCCTCCCCGGCACCCCACCGTGACCACAGTCTCGACAGGAGGGACCACCCGGGGAATGGGCTCGCCCGACCAGTAGTTTCGACCCCATGCCATCCAGCTCCGCGGGATCGAACTCGGTGGGTCTCACCGAGACCCGTCGAGCGGTGCTGGCCACCGCCGAGAACCCGCTGCCGCTGCGCGGGGGAGGGCAACTCGAGCACGTCGAGGTCGTCTTTGAGACCTACGGTGAGCTGAACGCCGAGCGCGACAACGCGCTGTTCGTCTGCCACGCCCTGACCGGGGACGCCCACGCGGCCGGTCTGCGCGAGGGGGAGACCAAGCCGGGCTGGTGGGACAACCTGATCGGGCCGGGCAAGCCGCTGGACACCGACCGGTTCTTCGTGATCTCGGCGAACCTGCTGGGCGGGTGCTCGGGGACGACCGGGCCGCAGTCGATCAACCCGGCCACGGGGTCGCCGTACTTCCTGGACTTCCCGATCCTGCACATGGCCGACCTCGTCGCCGCCCACCGACG
This sequence comes from Nocardioides salsibiostraticola, assembly GCF_054783655.1. Taxonomy (NCBI): domain Bacteria; kingdom Bacillati; phylum Actinomycetota; class Actinomycetes; order Propionibacteriales; family Nocardioidaceae; genus Nocardioides; species Nocardioides salsibiostraticola. The sequence continues at coordinate 91,994 of NZ_BAAGQD010000027.1, forward strand.
GCTGCTGGACCACCTGGGCATCGAGCGCCTCTACGCCGCGGTCGGCGGCTCGCTCGGGGGGATGCAGGTCCTGCAGTGGGTCATCGACGCCCCCGACCAGATCGACCGGGCCGTCCTGGTCGGCGCCTCCTCACGGATCTCGACGGAGAACATCGCTTTCTCCTCGGTGGCCCGTGAGGCGATCCTGGCCGACCCGGACTTCCACGGCGGCCGGTACGTCGAGCACGGGGTCGTGCCCCGCCACGGCCAGAAGGTCGCCCGGATGATGGCCCACATCACCTACGTCAGCGCCCAGGCGCTGGAGGCGAAGTTCGACCACGAGCGCGACTCGACAGGCCGGGACTGGCGCCTGGGTCCGGACTTCGCGGTCGAGCACTACCTCCAACACCAGGGGGAAACGTTCCTGGGCCGCTTCGACGCACTGTCCTACCTCTACCTGACCCGGCTGATGGACTACTTCGACCCGTTCGGCGACCCGGAGACCGAAGCCCGACTGGCCGCGTCACCGACCCGCTTCCAGATCACGTCCTTCGACTCCGACTGGCGCTTCGACACCACCCAGTCCCAACGGATGGCCGCCGAACTCGCCCGTTGCGGCCGCGAGGTCGACCTCGCCGAGATCTCCTCCCCGCACGGCCACGACTCGTTCCTCCTCACCCCACCGGGCTACCATCGTCGGGTCGCAGACTTCCTCCGCTGATCGGCCTAGACCACCCCTTGTCCGATATCCCAGATAGGCGGATATTGGCTCGGGAGACGCACTCGCTTCAGGGGGAGTACATGAGCACGCACCGAGGAAAGCACCACCACCACACCCGTCAACACCACGACAACGTGGTCGACGACCGCCGCCGCATGATGATCGCGCAGTGGATCGGACTCCCACTGCTGACCCTCATCACGATCTTCCTGGTCTGGCAGGCCATGAACAAAGTCTGACTAACACGTCGCTGGCCAAGGCGAGAGTGGCGCTGGTGGAGCCTCGAAACCAGGCCCCCAAAACCCAAGACCACTCTTAACCAAACCCAGCTGGTCTAGCCATCGCAAAATGTGACGCGGATCTTATTGGTCACCCCTTGTCCGAATAATCTGTTGGCCGCATCCTGTGCCCGGGACAACAAGAAAAGAAGGGGCATATGAGTACGCGTCGAAGGAAGCGGACCGTGTACGGAAGTCCGGTGGCACAACACCGACGATTGATGATCATGCAGTGGGTGGGACTACCGATCCTGGCCATGATCACGGTGTTCTTGATGTGGGAAGCCCTGCAAAAAGGGTGAAGCGTTAAGTCAGGTGGAGGGGAAGGCCCCTCCACCTGACTGCTCAGCCAATTTCGACGAGCGAACTCAACGCACCTTCGACGTACGCTTACTGAACCGCAATGTCTTGTCGTACCCCTGCTTCAGGGTCACCACCCGCACGGACATCTTCTTGCCGCGGAAGCTTTTCACGAGCACGATCTTCCGGTCCTTCTGTTTGCCGAGCTTCTTGCCGTTGGCGTACCACTGGTAGCGCACCACCGCCCCGATGTCGTGCCGCCCGGCCTTGGCCCGCAACTTCTTGCCGACCCGGGTCTTGCCCTTGACGACCGGCTTCGGATTCCGGGTCCGGTCGCCGAGGCGGACCAGGTCGGTGGGCTCGCTGGTCTGGATGTCATCGTCGGCCCCGCCCTTGCGGTAGCCGACGGCCACGGTCATGCGGTGGTTGTAGTCCGCACCAACCAAGTCGTACGCCGCCCCGTTGGCGCCGGCGATCTTCTCGTCGTCGCGGTACCACTGGAAGAACACCTGCGTGCCCTCGTCGTCGGTGTCGGGGTCCGCGGTCAGGCGGTTCCCGACCTGGACGACTCCGGAGATCGTCGGCTTCGGGGTGGGAGAGACGCCCGTGTCTACGGGATGTGTCACCGAGCAGGATTCGCACACTCCGCCGAGGGTGACCGGGGCGGCCACTACCGAGAGGGAGGTGTCGTCGGGCTGATCGAACACCACCGCGTCGAAGGTCATGGTGGAACTGGCTCCGAGGGCGGTCTCAGGGATGGACCAGGTCAGGGTGTCGCCATCGCGGGTCACGTCGGCGGGCAACGTGGTGACCACGGCCGAGTCGTCGAGGCCGGACAGATCGACGGTGACCTCGCTCGCGGTGAGCGGCACCTTGCCGTTGCTTGCGGCCGTCAGCGTGTAGGTCACCGTGTCGCCACCGGCAACCGCGGTCCCGCCTGCGGGGGTTGCGGACTCGCTCAGCGCGAAAGAGGGGGGCCACGCGGGCTTGTCGGCGTCATAGACCCAGTCCTGGAAGAAGGCGCTGAGTTCGCGTCCGGAGATCTCCTCCGACAGGGCGATGAAGTCGGCCGTGGAGGCGTCCCCGCCGCCGAAGCGCTGCTGCCAGGTGAGCATGATGGCGTGGAGGGCCTCGGTGCCGACCGCGCTGCGCAGCGCCTCGAGGGTCATCGCGCCGCGGGTGTAGATCTGCCAGCCGAACAGGTCGGTGTCGTCGGGCATGTTCGCCGGCGGGGTCTTCCACTTGTCGTCGTCCGCGCCGGTGGAGTTCCAGACGTTGAACCACTTGGTCTCCGGGGTGGTGGCCGTTCGACCGGCGGCGAAGTTGTATTCGCTGGTCATGTATTCCGCCGGACCCTCGTTGAGCCAGATGTCGTTCCAGTCGGTGGGGGAGACGTTGTCGCCGAACCACTGGTGGACGATCTCGTGGGTCAGGGTGTCGGCCCCGATCTGGGCCTCGAAGTAGGAGCGGTCCTGGGTCTCCAGGGCGTACCCGAGGCTGGAGATGTCGACGACCAGCCCGGCTGCGGCGCCCGGGTAGGGCCCGTAGTTCCCTTCCATGAACGCGAAGATGTCGGCGAACCGGGCCCGTTGCGTGGCTTGGCCGCTGGTGGCTCGGGCTGCGGGGTCCTCATAACTCCATTCCTGGGTGCTGCGTCCCCCGGGGAGCGGGATGGTCGAGGTGTACTCGGTGAAGTTCCCGATTGCTACGAGCGTGAGGTACGGCGCCATCTGGTTGGGCTGCTGCCACTTCCAGGTCCGGGTGCCGTCCCCGTTGCTGTCCTTCGAGAGCAAGACCCCGTTGCTGACCGCAGAGACCCCGACCCCGGGGACGATCTCCGGGACGGTGAGGTCGATGTCGAAGGTCGCCTTGTCGCGGGGCGTGTTGTTGTTTGGGAAGAACGTCATCGCCCCCACGGGTTCGTTGACCGCGACCGCACCGTCTGTCGTGGCGTTCCACCCCTCCATGCTGCCGTCGGAGTCGGTGTGAGCCGTGGGTGTGCCCGAGTAGGTCACCACGGTGGTGAACTCCCCGGACACCGGCTCGGCCGGAGTGACAACCAGCTTGAACTTCGTCACCGACTCATCCTGGTCACGCGCCCAGGTCGCCGCGGCATCGTTCACCGTGATGCTGTCGACGGTCAGACCCTCGAAGTCCAACCCGAACGACGACAGCGGAGCCGGCGCGTCCGCGGTGATCGTCGTGGTCGCCTCGATCGAACCGCTGGTGAGGTACTCGAGGTCGATCGCGTAGTTGCTGACGTCGTAACCCCCGTTCCCCATGTGCGGGAACAGGCTGTCCCCATTGGTCAACGCCCCGGGCGTCGCCTCATCGGCGGCGGCGGGTAGGACTGCGAAGCCCACTGTGGATGCCATCACCCCGCCCACGAGCAACCGGACGAGAGGGCGGGTGGAGCCAGATCGGGTGAGCCGCATGAGCGAGATCCTCAGTGTCGTGGGACGACCCCCTGGGCGTTGGTCGTCAGAGGGGTTAACGAAGGCAGAAGTACAGCGTTACATCTCTTCGCCGTTGGTTGAGGAAAGACGAAGTCTTGTCTCGAAACCCGGCGACCCAACGCCGCCGCTGGTGGAGCGGGGACGAAGTCCCGTCTCGAAACCCACCCGCCGCCGGTGGTTGAGGTGTGACGAGTTGCCCTGTGTCAACCTTCGCTGTGTTTCATGCGGCTTGTGGTGGTGTTTGGTTCAGGACGCGTTGGAGCGCGTTATGGCGGTCGGGGTGGTAGGTGGTGCCGTCTTGCCAGCATCGCCAGATGATGTCGGCCCAGGCGCGGCCGAGGATCCGTACGGCGTGGGGGTGGTCGTGGCCGCGCGCTCGGGCTCGTTGGTAGAGGTCTTGCGCCCAGGGATTCGCTCGGCGGCAGTCGCCGGCGAAGTCACACAGTGCGTCGCGGAGGTCTCGATCGGCTGACCAGCGGAAGGTGACGGTTTTGATCTTTCCCGATTGGCGGGTCGAGGGTGCGACGCCTGCTAGGCAGGCCAGGGAGGCTGCGGTGGGGAATCGGCCGCGGGCGTCTCCGATCTCTGCGAGTAGGCGCGCTGCTCGTAGGGTCCCGGAGCGGGGCAGAGACGCGAAGAGGTCGTGATCGGGGTGGGCATCGAACTGGTCGCTGATGGTGCGGGCGAGGGCCTCTATCTGGGTGTTCAGGACACGTAGCACTGCGACGTAGGCGGAGGTGACCGCTGCGGTCGTATGGGCATCGGGGCCGGTCGTGCCGGCCGGTGCGGCGATGAGGTGTTGATGCAGGACGGCGGGGTCCGTCTTTCCCGGAGTAACCGATCTTCTCCAGCCATTGAGCCAGTCGTTGCGGGGAGAGCCAATCGACTTTGGTCTGGGTGGTGAATCGTTCGATGAAACTCAAACTCACTGCCGAATCGAGGTCCTTGAACAGTCCGACTACCCCAGGCAGCACAATCTGGAGGTGCGCGCGGAGTTGGTTCGCTGTCGCGACGCGGTGCTCGACGAGGTCTCGGCGTGCTCGCACACTGGTCCGTAGCACTCTGGTCGCGTGAGTCGAACGCACCAGAGGTGTGAGGCGCCGCCGATCGGTGCGTACGACGTCGGCCAAGACGTAGGCGTCGAAGCGGTCGTCCTTGTTGCCGGCTGATCCGTATCGCGAACGGAGGTTCTTGACCTGGTTCGGGCTGATCACCAAGACCGTGAGGTCGGTGTCTAGCAGCGTCTCGATGACGGGGCCGTCGCCGCGTTCGATGCCGATCTCACGCACATCGGCGGCGGCGAGACGTTTCACGAGTCGCTTCATTCCGGCCGCGGTGTGAGCGATGGTGAATCGTTCGATGACCTCACCGCGGGGGTCGATGATGCATACGGCGTGGTCGTCTTGGGCCCAGTCCAGACCCGCACAGAATCTCGGTCTCATGGCTTGAGGGGTCACACTCATATCGGTTCCTCGCTGTTGGAGCAGTGAGAGAACACCCGGTGGTCCGGGACCCCGCAGCCGGTCGCTCACTGATCGGCGCTCATCGGCGCATAGCCCTGTAGCCGGTCTGGGGATCCTGGCCCACCGGGCCCCACAGAACTCGTCGTGGATCTCGAGAATCACGCGCAGCAGGCGGTGGCCCGGTAGGGACCAGGGGTGTACCGGCAGCTCATCTGGAACCACCGACAACCCGATGGTGCACCAGTGAGCGCAGCGAGGAGCCTCGAAACCCGGCGAGCAGGAGACCGACCCACCCACCACAGGTCCCTCGAACTGGTCAAGACCACCCTCAAACCCGAACTATCCTTCTCCTCATGCCCAAACCCCTCCGCCTCCTACTCGGAGGGGCATTTCTCGCCTACCTCGGCGTCGTCGCCCAACTAGTCCTCAACCCGAGCACCTCCCTGGGAGACCGAGCCATCGTCAAGCTGGTCTCGGTGACGGACAAGCTCGGCGTAGCGCTGTCGACCTCGGCCGCGGAATTCGGTCTCAACGTGCTCCTGGTCGTCCCGCTCGGACTGCTGGGCGGGCTGCTTTTCCCGAAGGTCCGGCCCACCGCCTGGGTGGCGGGCGTCTTCATCGCAAGCCTGACCGTCGAGCTCATCCAACTGGTCGGGCTCTCCACCCGCACCGGCTCCAGCCAGGACGTCGTGGCCAACACGCTGGGCGCCTTCGCGGGGGCTCTCCTGTTGGCGATGGTCCGCGAGGTCATCGCGGGCATCAACCTCGACCCACCCACACCCCGGGAGACAGACCCTCGGTGGGAGGGCCTCTCGAGACCGCCGTGGCGCAACCTGCTCATCGGCGCCTACGTCGTCTACCTCTCCGCTGTCGTCTACCTGGTCTGGGCGCCCAACCCGTCCGTCCCAAGCCGCGGTGTGTTCAGTTTGGTCGATTTCGCGGGTTGGTTCGGTTTGACCATCAGCAGCTCCGCCGCCGAACGAGGACTCAACGTCCTGATGCTGGTGCCCCTGAGCCTGATCGGCGGACTGTTGCTCCGACGTCTGACCTTCTCCGACTGGGTGGTTGCTGGGTTCGTGCTCAGCGCCGGGGTGGAGATCGTCCAACGGATCGTTCTGCCCACCAGGAGCGGATCGGCCCGCGACATCGTGGCCAACACCCTGGGCTCCCTGATCGGAGCCCTCATCCTGGCTGCGGTCTGGGCATTGTGGAACCAACGCACGCAACCGGTTCAGCGTGGTGAAGCGACGCCGGTCACCGGCGCTGGCACCATGCAGAGGTGAGCACCTCCACCACCCCACCCCTCATGATCACGGTGGCCCCCACGGGGGCCGAGACCACCAAGGCCGACGTCCCGCATCTCCCGACCACCACTGAAGAGATCGTCGCAACCGCGGTCGAGTGTGAGGCCGCGGGCGCATCGATGATCCACGTCCACATCCGCGACGACGACCACCGACCGACCCTGGACCAGGCCCGCCTCCGCGAGACCGTCGAGGCCCTGCGTGAGAGCACCAACCTGGTCGTCCAGCTGTCCACCGGTGGCTCGGTCCACGACCCGTACGACGCCCGGCTCGCCGTCCTCGACGCGGCCCCGGACTCGTGCAGCCTGACCATGGGCACCACCAACTTCGGCGACGATGTCTTCTCCAACCCCTGGCCCTTCATCTGCGAGCTCTACCAAGGCGCTCAGGAGCGGGGGCTCGCCCCGGAGTTCGAGTTGTTCGACCTCGGCCATGTGGCATCTCTCGGCAGGCTGCTCGATCGATACGGGCTGCCCGTGGGGGACAAGGTGCACTGCGACTTCGTGATGGGCGTGCCAGGCGGGATGCCCGGGACAGCCCCAGCACTGGTCGCGGCACTCGCTGCCATGCCCGCGGCGGTTACATCCTGGTCAGCAACCGGCATCGGCCGGTCCAGCCTCCCAGTGATGTTGGCCGCCCTCAGCATGGGAGGACACCTGCGAGTCGGGATGGAAGACGTGGTGACCCTGAGCCGCGGCGTTGCGGTAGAAAGCAACGCCCAACTTGTCCGGAGGGCCGCGGCACTCGGAAGCATCGTGCAGCGGCCGACGGCAACGTCGGACGAAGCTCGACGCCTTCTCGGTCTGGAGTAGGCGGACACGCCATCAACGATTCGGAGAAATGTCCGTCCGGATCTCGACAGGGACTACCGGTACCACATGTTGGTGTGGTTTATTAGGTTATTGCATCGAGCCGCTCGGGCAGACATGGGAGAAGCCACAATGAAGAAACTGTTCGCCGTCATCGTCACCGCGTTCATGATGGCTACAGGCCTCGTAGCGCTCACGGGGACGTCCGCGCAGGCCGCGCGCTGTCCCTACACCGGCTGCATCAATACCGCCACGACCACCTCCGGTCCCTACGGGGTCAGGAACGGCCGGTCCACCCGCGTCAAGGTTCGCGTTGCCGCGGCCGGGAACGCCCGCCCCAACGGCACTCTCATCGTCGTGGTCCGCAAACAGGGCAAGGGCAAGATTCGCACGAAGACCTTTAGGTACCGCGGCACACCCACAGTGGTCAACAGTGGCCGACTCTTCGGTAAGGGCAACTACAAGGTCATCGTGAAGTACAAGCCCGGCCCGAACGACCCCTACCGCAAGTCCCGCGGCATCCACCTCCTGCGGGTTCGCTGAACCATCTAGACCACAGGAACGTCCCCCGATCATCTCGGGGGACGTTCTGCATTTGTTCGGTCATGGGCGTGGAGGTGTCCAGATCAGCCATATTTGCTGGTCAGGAGCGGAGCGATCCCTAGTAGGCGCCGATTCGCTATGGGTTGAAAGCAAGGAAGCCGCTTAGTCGCCCTGTCATTGGACGCGTCCAAATCCTCAGAGCGCGAAAATCGGGAGTCTGATGTCCACATCTAGGTCGATGTGTGATTACCTACAGGGGTTAACAGTTTCGAGGCATGCACATGCCGCTAGGAGATACACACCATGAAGAAGTTCCTCGCAGGGGTCATCACTGCGTTCATGATGGCCAGCGGCCTGGTCGCCTTCACCGGCTCCTCCGCTTCCGCCGCACGCTGCCCGTACACGGGCTGCATCAAGACCGCGACCACCACGTCCGGTCCGTTCAACGTTCCGAACCGAACGTTCGCTCGGATCAAGATCCGCATCGCCGCAGCTGGCAACGCGAAGCCCAGTGGCAAGTTGATCATCGTTGTCCGCAAGCAGGGCAAGGGCAAGATCCGCGTCAAGACGACTAGATACAACGGCACCCCCAAGGTGATTCGGTCTGGCAAGCTCTTCGGCAAGGGTAAGTACAAGATCATCGTCAAGTACCGCCCCGGCCCGAACGACCCGTACAAGCGCTCGCGCGGCATCAAGTTGCTGCGGGTGCTCTGATACACATCGCTTGAGTAGAACGTCCCTCAGCTTCGGCTGGGGGACGTTCTGCATTTCGAGAAAGATGATAGTGCGCCGCAGCGTCGGTTGAGGTTCGAGCGCAGCGAGCCTGAAACCAAGCAACCTGCGTGTCTCGATCGCATTGATGCCAGCCGAACGGAAAGTTACCTTCGTAACCGTCTCGAAACCGCTTCAGCCTTCGCAAAAGCAAACGTTCAATGGCACACTGTCCCGGTGCTGACTCGACCGCGAATCCTCCTGGCCGTGGGAGTTCTAGCAGTTGTCGCCGCCGCCTTTACTGGCTGGCAGGCCTTCAACGTCCAGAAGGATCTCGCTCAAGCAGAATCGAGCGTCAACAGAATTCAGCGCGCGCTGGACAACGACGATGTCGTGGCTCGGGACGCCGCTATCGACGAGCTGACGAGCGCCGCTTCTGACGCCGCGGACACGACAAGCGGTCCTTGGTGGGGTGCGCTTACGCTTGTGCCCCTCATCGGTGACGACTTCGAGGGCATCGAGGTTCTCTCGTCCTCGCTTGACCTGATCGCCAGCGAGGGGATCCGGCCGGTCGCCGACAGCGTCAGTAGCCTCGACGACATCACCAAGAACGGCCGTATCAACTTGCAGAAGTTGAAAACTCTGCAGGAACCGCTACGCCGGGCTACGTCGGCTTTTTCGGACGCGAACTCTGAAGTTTCAGCTCTCGATAGTGCCGGCTACTTCGGAACATTCGGGTCCCGCTTCGACGAATACGCGGAGCGGCTCGACTCTGCCGCATCTTCGATCGCATCGGCGGATAAGGCTGCTGAGGTCTTGCCCTCAATGCTCGGTGGGAATGGGCCGCGTGACTATTTGTTGATTTTTCAGAATAACGCGGAGATCAGGGCGACTGGCGGGCTGCCTGGTTCATGGGCGCTGGTACACGCAGATAATGGCAAACTGGATCTGACAGAGCAAGGCTCGGCAAGCGACTTTGGGAGGAAGGTGAGGCCGGTCCTGCCGATCACGGCCGAGGAGGATGATGTCTATAGCGATCTCCTCGGTGTTTTCTTTCAGGACGCGGGGTTCACTCCCGACTTTCCGAGAGCCTCGCAATTGTGGAACGCGCATTGGAGCGCGAAATATCCGGAGCGGCCGCTGGATGGGATCTTGGCTCTCGACCCCGTTGGGCTCTCGTACCTCATTGAGGGCACCGGTCCAGTCACGGTGGGTGATCTGACCCTGACTGCCGAGAATCTCGTTGAGCAGCTCCTCAACAAGCCGTACATAACCCTCGACACCGCCGCACAGGACGCACTTTTTGAGGATGCTGCGGCCGCGGTGTTCAAGGCAGCCACCGTAGACCTCGCGAAACCCATGAGGTTCGTCGAGGGGATGAGTAGGTCGGCTCGCGAGGGTCGATTCCTGGTCGCTCCGTTTGTTGACCGTGAAGCCGAGATGCTGGCGCATACCGACGTACTTGGAGCGATCTCGGGAGATGACGGGCCTACGCCGCACATCGACATTGGCCTAAACGACGCTACGGGTTCGAAGATGTCTTACTATCTTCGATACTCCGCGGAGATTGAAGCACGAACTTGTTCTGGAGGGACGCAATCACTTGCCGGGATGCTGACTCTTAGGCAGGCCATCTCGCCGGCGGACGCTGCAGAGTTGCCAAGCTCGGTCACTGGAGGAGGAAAGTTCGGGACTCAACCAGGTTCCCAGTTCACAGTTGTGCGAATATATGGACCTCATGGTGGGGCCATTGACGACATACGCCTGGGGGGGCGGGTCGTACCCGAGGCGGAGGTACTACCCCTGAACGGTCGCCCGACCGTGACTTTGGCGTTACTCCTTGAAAACCGGAACGACTTGATCGTCACGTGGAAGATGAGCACGGCCAAGGGACAGACCGGCGACGTCGAGGTCCGTACGACACCGAGCGTTGTACCTGGCAAGAGCAGCGCTACAGTCCCCTCGGCATGCCCATAAGTGACGGATGTGTGACATGAAAGTTCTCCTCTCTCCACCGGACACGGGCGGGTTGGAAGAAAGTTACGTGATGGCCGCCATGCGATCTGGGTGGATCGCCCCGGCAGGCCCAGACTTGGTATCGTTTGAGGAGGAGGTTGCCGCTCGGGTGGGCGTGCAACACGCAGTAGGGCTCGCCTCGGGTACCGCCGCGCTACACCTTGCCCTCGTGTCATGGGGAGTGGGACCTGGTGATGTAGTGCCCGTTTCTACTTTGACCTTCGCTGCCACGGTCAACGCAATCCGTTACGTGGGTGCCGAGCCGTTCTTCGTCGACTGTGACGAAGAGTCGGGGAACATGTCGGCCGCGCTCCTTGAGCGAGCAATCAACCAGTTGCGTGCCCAGGGACAACACGTCCCCGCCATCGTGCCGGTCGACATGCTCGGCAAGTGCGTTGACTACACCGCGATCGAGACGGTGGCTCGCGACGCCAGCGTCCGCCTACTCTGCGACGCGGCTGAGTCCTTCGGTGCCACGTGGCAGGGCCGCCCGGCTGGCTCTTTTGGCGACGCTTCGGTGCTCTCCTTCAACGGCAACAAGATCATGACCACCTCGGGTGGTGGAATGTTGCTGACCGACAACGCCGACCTCGCTGCCCATATTCGCAAACTCTCGACTCAGGCGCGTGAGCAGGTCGCCCACTACGAGCACACCGAGGTTGGTTACAACTACCGTCTCTCCAATATCCTGGCCGCACTCGGGCGTGCTCAACTGACGCGACTCGATGACATGATCGCCCGGCGTCGGGAGTGGCGTCGTCGCTACGCCGAACTCTTTGCCGAACAGCCAGGTGTCCGTCTCCTGGGAGGTCTCGACGACTCCGAGGACAACTGCTGGCTGACCGCCATCGTGGTCGACCCCGCAGTGTCGAGCTGGACTGCGCAAGAGCTCAGTGCGGCACTCACGGAGGCCAAGATCGAGAGTCGTCCGGTGTGGAAGCCGATGCACTTGCAGCCGGTCTCGGCCGGTCTCACCGGAGTCATCGACGGGACCTCGGAGCGACTCTTCGACCACGGGCTCACGCTGCCCAGTGGGTCAGCCATGAGGGATGACCAGTTCGATCGGATCGCCGTCGCGATTCGTGAGGCTACGGCGTGACGCGCGCCTACGATCCGCTGAAGCGACTCATCGACCTCGTCGTCGGGGGCATCGCGCTGGTGGTCTCCGCGCCCTTGCAGGCGCTCGTGGCGATGTTCGTACGACGGCAAATGGGCTCGCCGGTGCTGTTCACTCAGCCCCGACCGGGAAAGGACGGCGTCGTCTTCAATATGAAGAAATTTCGTACGATGCTTGAGGTTGACGAGGCCAGGGGTCTGGTGACGGACGAGCAGCGCATGACCCCGTACGGGGCGATGCTTCGGTCCACATCGTTGGACGAGTTGCCGACTTTGTGGAATGTGGTCAAGGGCGACATGAGCCTGGTCGGACCTCGCCCGTTGTTGGTTCGCTATCTCGATCGCTACACCCCGGCGCAGATGCGCCGTCACGAGGTGAGGCCCGGGGTCACTGGCCTGGCCCAAGTGAGTGGTCGCAATGCGATCACCTGGGACGAGAAGTTCGCCAAGGATGTCGAGTACGTCGACACTCGGAGTCTCCTGCTCGACGTCAAGATCGTGTGGAGCACCGTCCTTCAGGTCCTGAAGCGTGATGGGATCTCGGCGGATGGCGAAGTGACGATGTCTGAGTTCAGGGGGAGTGACTGTGGCTGAACCCCTTGTCATCATCGGTGCTGGCGGCTTCGGGCGAGAGACCGCCGACGTCGTCGAAGCAATCAACGCTGCGGCGCAGGCGCCGGTGTGGGATTTGGTGGGGATAGTTGATGACTCCCCCTCGGCTACCAATCTGGAGAGGCTCGCGAGCCGAGGGATCATCCACGCGGGGAGCTCAGCTGATCTGATGGCGAGGGTAGAGCGACCTCACTACGTCGTCGGAATCGGCAACCCACCCGTACGCAAACTTGTTGCGGACAGGTTCGACGTCGCCGGTTTCGCTGCAGCGACGCTAATTCACCCGGAGGCGACCATCGGTTCGCACACCGTGATCGGCGAAGGCACGGTGATCCTCGCTGGGGCTAGGGTGACCACCAACATCACCCTAGGTCGTCATGTCCATCTGAATCCTAACGTGACCATCGGTCATGACACGGTCCTCGAGGACTTCGTCAGCATGAACCCGTCGTCATCGGTCTCAGGGGACTGTGTCGTGGAGACCGGGTCGCTCATCGGTGTCGGCGCGGTCGTGCTCAACCGACTCGTCGTCGGCAGTGAGGCGCTCATTGGTGGGAGCGCGTGCGTCGTCCGCGACGTGCCCAAGAGAGCTGTTGTGAAAGGCGTGCCGGCACGATGACGACCAAGGTCGCGTTCGTGTGCCAGTGGTATCCGCCTGAACCAGTGGCGGTCCCCGAGTCCATTGCCCACTCGCTTCATGACTTCGGCCTCGACGTCGAGGTTCTGACCGGAGTGCCGAACTACCCGTCGGGTCAGGTCGCTCCGGGATACTCAGCCTCCCGGCGGCGCAGTGAACTAATGCGTGGCATTCCTGTCCATCGGACACCTTTGTATGCGAGCCATGACACCAGCACGGCCAAGCGGCTGCTCAACTACGGGTCTTGGGCCGCAAGCAGCGCCTTCTTTGGTCAGCCGCATCTGCGCAAGGCCGACGCAATTCTTGTGTATTCGTCCCCAGCGACCGCAGCCTTTCCCGCGATGGTGAGCAAAGTCCTGTGGGGCACGCCGTATGTGCTCCTCGTCCAGGACGTGTGGCCGGATTCGATCTTTGCGTCTGGATTCCTTGGCGGCCGTCTGTCGAGCGTCGCGCTCAAGATCGTCGATGTATTCGTGCGTCGCGCGTACGCGATGGCCGATCACGTCGCGGTGATCTCTCCGGGTATGGTCGATCTCCTCGCCGAGCGCGGAGTTCCTCGAGACAAATTGTCGGTGGTCTACAACTGGCTTCCTGACGCGGACTCCGAGCCCGCGGGCGACATGCGCTCCACCATCAGGGCCGACCTTGGTGTTCCTGACGCCGCAAGACTCTTCTTCTACGCTGGCAACCATGGGCGCGCACAGGGTCTTGATGCGCTGATCGACGCTTTCGCTGACCCCGCGACGGCCCCAGCCCACTTGGTGCTGCTAGGTGACGGGGTAACCAAGCCGGATCTCACACGTCGTGCCGCCGGGTCGAGCCGGATCCACTTTCTCGACCCCGTCCCGCGAATTGAAGCCGTCCGAATGAATCGAGAGGCCGATGTCCACGTCGTGGCCCTGGCAGATGAGCCGCTCTTTGCCGTGACCATGCCCAGCAAACTGCAGTCCGGCCTGGCGGCTGGGCTGCCCGTGCTTGCTGTGGCGCCCGGGGACAGCGCGGCCGTGGTGACGGGCGAGCGCGCCGGTCTTGCAGCCAGGCCCGGCGATGCAGTGTCGGTGACAAACGCCGTGGCAGATTTCAATGCGATGAGTAACGAGAACCTGGCACTGATGGGTGAGCGAGGCCGCGAAGCATATGAGCGCCTCATGAAGCATGATATCGGTGCCGCACGACTCGTCGGCCTACTCGGTCGAGCAGCTGCGAAATGTCGACGTCGGACAACAAAAGGCGCTAGTCCTGCCAACCACGAAGAGGGGAAGTTGTGAGCAACACCGAAGGCCCGATCTTGGTCACTGGAGGCACTGGGTCCTTTGGCTCAACGATGGTGCGCCGTCTCCTCCAGACGGACGTGGAGGAGATCCGAATCTTCAGCCGCGACGAGGCCAAGCAGGACGCCATGCGTCGCGACCTCGGCGACAGCCGGGTGCGCTTCTACGTGGGTGATGTGCGGGACTCTCGAGGAGTCGAGGACGCGGTCCACGGAGTCCGTCACATTTTTCACGCGGCTGCCCTCAAACAGGTCCCCAGTTGTGAGTTTTTCCCGCAGCAGGCAGTGATGACCAACGTCAACGGCAGCGACAACGTGATCCGAGCGGCGCAGCGAGCCGGTGTGAACTCTGTCGTGTGCCTGAGCACGGACAAGGCGGTGTATCCGGTCAACGCCATGGGTATCTCCAAAGCCATGATGGAAAAGGTCGCCCAAGCCCACGCTCGCAACTGGGCCGATAGCGGCACCACGGTCTCGATCACTCGCTACGGCAACGTGATGTACAGCCGCGGTTCGGTCATTCCGGTCTTCGTCCAGCAGTTACTCGAGGGCAAGCCACTCACGATCACTGACCCCGACATGACCCGTTTCTTGATGTCGCTCGAGGACTCGGTCGACCTGGTGGAGTACGCGTTCGGCAACGCGACCCCCGGTGACATCTTCGTTCGCAAAGCGCCAGCTTCCACGGTGCGCGACTTAGCTCTGGCTGTTGCGTCGCTCTTCGGGGTGGTCGCCCCTGAGATTCGCGTGATTGGCACGCGGCACGGAGAAAAGCTTTACGAGTCTCTGCTGGGCCGCGAGGAACGCCAAAAGGCCGACGATCGCGGCGACTATTACGCCGTTCCCCTGGACGCGCGTTCCCTCGAATACGAACTCTTCTTTGACGAGGGCGAGGCCACCACCGAAGAGGAGGACTACCACTCCCACAACGCGGAGCGCCTCGATGTTGAAGGCGTCAAGCGGTTGCTGCTCACGCTTCCTGAGATCCGGCGAGAGATGCTTGCAGGCGGTCTGGACCCGGAGAAGGCGCTGTGAGCCTAGGCAAGGTTGCCATCACGGGTGGCTACGGCTTCCTTGGCTGGCACACTGCCTGCCGTCTGCGTGCCCTCCACCAGATCGAGCCGGTGAGGCTGGGTCGCGATGACTTTGCAGATCCCGCACGCTTGGCTGCTGCCCTTGTTGACGTAGACGCAGTGATCCACATCGCCGGGGTCAACCGTGCGGACACGGTCGCCGAGGTGGAGGAGGGCAACTCCGTCCTCGCTGAGACCTTGGTGGCCGCTCTGGCGCCGCTAAATCGACCAATCGACGTGGTCTTTGCTAACTCTGTTCAGGCCAATCTGGACAACCCGTACGGTCGCGGTAAGGCGCGAGCCGCGTCTATCGTCGAGAAAGCCGTGCATGCCAAGGGCGGCCACTTCGCTGATCTGCTGCTCCCGAATCTATTCGGCGAGCACGGTCGCCCCGGCTACAACTCCTTCGTCGCCACTTTCGTGCACGAGGTAGTGGCCGGTAGAACCCCGACGGTCTCCGGTGACCGGGCGATCCCGCTCCTCCATGCGCAGGACGCTGCCGCTGCGCTAATTGCGGCCATTGGCTCAGACACGCGCGAGGTGGTCGAGGCCGAGGAGATCGGGATCGGTGAGGTGTTGTCGCTCTTCCAGGAGTTCCACGAGCTCTACTCGACTCGTGGCGAGGTCCCCGACATCTCCACACCGCTACGCCGCAACCTGTTCAACACCTACCGCGCAGCGGCCTTTCCGGGGATGTGGCCGATCGGTCCGCAGGTGCACGCCGACAACCGCGGAGACCTGTTCGAGACCGTACGCGCACATGGCGGTACCGGGATGGCCTTCATGTCGACCACGCTGCCGGGCCAGAAGCGGGGCGAACACTATCACCTGCACAAGGTGGAGCGCTTCTTCGTTGTCAAAGGAGAGGCGGAGATCGAGTTGCGGCGATTGCTGAATGACGACGTGGTGACGTTCCGGCTGAGCGGAGACCAGCCCTCATTCGTCGATATGCCGACCCTGTGGGTGCACAACATCCGTAATGTGGGCGACACCGAACTGGTCACGATGTTTTGGGCTGACCAGTTGCTTGACATGGACAGCCCCGACCAGTTCCCAGAAACTATCGCCTTGGAGGCGACCGCATGAAGGTCATGACCGTAGTCGGCACTCGTCCGGAGATCATCCGGTTGGCCAGGGTGATCGACCGTCTAGACAAGACCGAGGGCATCGAGCACGTGCTCGTCCACACTGGACAGAACTTCGACTACTCGTTGAACCAGGTCTTCTTCGACGATCTCGGCCTGCGGGCTCCTGACCACTACATGGGTGTCGACACCTCCAGCCTGGGTGCAGTGCTTGGGGGAGTGCTGGTGGGCACGGAGAAGGTGATCCTGGAAGAGAACCCTGGCGCGATGCTGGTGTTGGGTGACACCAACTCGTGCATAGCAACAGTGATGAGTAAGCGGATGAGGATCCCGACCTATCACATGGAGGCCGGAAACCGGTGCTTCGATGAGAACGTCCCTGAGGAGACCAACCGGCGCTTGGTTGACCATGTCGCCGACTTCAATCTGGCCTACACCGAGCACGCTCGGCGCAACCTGCTCGCCGAAGGCGTGCAGGCGCGCCGTATCTTGGTGACCGGCTCGCCCATGCGCGAGGTGTTGGAGACATTTCGTGGCCAGATCGACGCCTCTGACGCCGTCGAGCGTCTCGGGCTGTCAAAGGGCGAGTATTTCCTTGTGAGCGCTCACCGTGAGGAGAACGTTGACCTCCCCGAGCGCCTGCAGAAGTTGCTCGAGTGCTTGGTCGCAGTTCGTGACCGATTCGGCAAGCGCGTGGTCGTGTCGACTCACCCCCGTACAGAGAAGCGGCTTGAGGCGTTCAACAGCGGTCTTGACCTGTCGAACATCGACTTCATGGAGCCGTTCGGCTTCCACGACTACAACAAGCTCCAGCTCGACGCTGCTTGTGTGTTGTCGGATTCCGGCACCATCTCCGAAGAGTCATCGCTCCTGGGGTTCCCGGCGATAACTCTCCGCGACGCCATTGAGCGTCCCGAGGCACTGGACAGCGGCTCCATCATCATGACGGGGCTAGAAGTCGACGACGTGGTGCGAGCAGTGGGCATTGCGCTGGCTGATGGGCCCGTGGTGTCTTCGTATCCGGCAGGCTACGAGGTCAACGACACATCCAATCGTGTGGTGCGGTTCATTTCCTCCACGGCTGGTCGTCACCACCAGTGGTCAGGGATTCGGAAGTCCCGATGAACATCGACCGCAATGGCCGTGTCTACTTCGCACTGCGTGGTGCCAGGAACCGCGCAACAATTTTGACGAAGAGGCTGCGGGATGTACATCTAACAGCATCAATACACCGCACCGCACAGGTCAGCAGGGATTTACAGGCAGACCGTTTCGTGTTTGTCGGTCCAAACTGCTGGATTCCGCCCATGACGAAAATCGGTGCATATACAATGCTGGCGCCCAACGTAGCGATCGTTGGGGGGGATCACGTTTGGACCGTTGTGGGCACCCCAATTCAATTCACTGGTCGCGCTGAGCAGTCTCCCACCCTGCTTGGCCGTGACGTTTGGGTTGGGCGAGGGGTCATTCTGCGGCGGGGCGTAAGCGTCGGGGACGGAGCAGTAATTGGGGCCGGCGCCGTGGTGACGGGAGATGTTCCCGAGTACGAGGTTTGGGTAGGCAACCCAGCGCGGAGGTTACGCGCTCGTTTCTCGCCAGCCGAACGCTTAAGACACCGCGAGCGGCTCGACTCAGGCAATATCGCTCCCAACTTTGCAACCCCATTGGACTCCGCGAATGACTGATCCACGCCCGAGGGTGCTCCTTGTCTGTGGGTATTTCGACTGGTTTAGCGGGTACCAAGAGGTGGGGCTGGCGCGCGCCCTCACTCGTTACGCGGAAACCCATGTGCTGGCAAGCGACCGAGTGAGTCCAATTTTCTCCCAAAACCATCTGCTTCAGATCGGACAGGAGCGTTTTTACCCAACCGGGACAACTCGCGTCGATGATGTTCAGGTCACACGCGTGCGGTCCCAAGAGTGGCGATCGATGGTGTGGTCCTCGCGAGCGAAGGAGTTGATTGACGAAGGGCAGTACGACCTTGTGATCCAAGTAATGCCAGGTCAGGGGTTGCCCGCTGTTGCGAGTTTCTCCAGTAGTTCTGCCCCCCGCTTGGTCTTGTACGGAGATAACGTCGCAATGTACGCAGCGTTGAACAAAAACATTGCTGCAGCAAAGTTCGTCATATTTTCCCTGACAAAGGGTGGATTGTATCGACTCGTGAACCGCAAAGCGACCCGGATATATGGTTATACTCCTAACACCGTCGAGCGTCTCAGTCGCTTTGGGTCAGGCAGAATTCCAGAGGTTTTGCCGCTTGCGTTCGACGAATCCGTATACTATATGTCGAACGAGATTCGCGCTGAGTGGCGCAAAGACCATGGGTATTCGGAGGGTGACTTCGTCATTCTCGCCGCTGGTAAATCACAGAAGCAGAAACGCGTTGACGAATTGATCGAAGCGGTCGGAAGTATGTCTCGGACTGTTCCCAGAGTCCGACTTCATATAGTTGGGTCGGACACGTCTGAGGCGACTCTCGATCTGCGGTCCATCCTGGAGAAGAGGGCGATGGGGGACGTCGTCACGATCGAAGGTTTTGTTGACCCAGCTGGATTAAATGCGGCCTTTAACGGGGCTGACCTTGGTGTGTGGCCACTTATGCCGGCAATCACCATTCAGCAGTCGATGGGGACAGGCCTGCCCGTCGTTCTTCCGGATAACGATCTGGTCGGGCATCTTATCACTGACCCGGTGGTTGGAATTAAATATACGCCAACGGAACCGCTCAACGTCGCACTGAGGAGGGTGCTGAGTGACGCCGTGGCGATATTCGGACGTGAGCCGCACGACACGACGGACCGAATCCACCGGGCGACCTTGAATCGCTGGCTCAATACCTCATCCCTAGCTCGACGCTTGCTGTCGGATTCCGGCGTGCGTTTTGGTTAGGGGCCTCAGGAGCGCGTCGCTTCTAGCATTCTTTGGCGTCCTAGCTCAAGGTGGCTTTAGAGTCATCGTGAATGTGGTAATCGGGCGATTTGCAGGTGCCGTGGTCCTCGGACAATCTGCCGGGATATTGGCCGCCGCCCAACTTCTGACTCTGCTTGGACCAACGAGTTTGGCTGCTGCCCAGACGCGATACCTCGCTCGTCATGGTGCTGATACACAGAATCCCACCACCACGAGAGATGGAATCGTTCGCTACACACGTCGGCGGACCCTACAGTTGGGCCTTCTTTTGGCGCTTCTTGCGGCTACCGTGTGGGGTCTCTGTCTGGGCGCTTCAAGCCAACATGTGGCGACGCTACTCGCGTTGATCGGCGGGTTGATCGTCTACGGTCTTGCGAAGAGTCACATGCTTGGGACGGGAAAGGTCCGTCGCCTGGTCGTTAGTGAAGTGCTGACCGCGGTGATGGGCGTTCTTCTGATGGCGCTCATGCTTAGCCTTGGGGTGCGGGATATCCGTCTGCTTTGGCCGGTGGCTGCAACAGCCTTGCTGTGCGGTGCCATGACGTGGGTATCCGTGCCCAGGGGGGAGGAGATAGCCGCATCTGAACGTCGAGAGATCTCCAAGTTTACTCGCCTAGGAGTGTTGGGCACGTTAGTAAGTGCAGGCTTTCTGCAGGGCTCTGTCCTTCTGGCAGCGGAAGGAATCGGTGGAGTCGCCGCGGGCCAATACGCCGCCGCTTTCGCGCTGGCAACTCCGCTGTCGCTCGTGACAACCTCAGTTGGGCTTGTGCTCTTCCCAGCATTTGCCGAAGCACATGCTGACGAAGCCCGGATGCGTCATCTGATGCGACGTTCGCTTCAGGTGATGGTTACCCTTATCGTCCCGGTTTTCTTGGTCGTCATGTTCTCGGCTCCCGAAGTCACGACCCTGGTCTGGGGGGATGGGTTTGATGCCTCGGCTCAGGTCCTGCCAATATTGGTATGCGCAGTCGCCTTCCTCGGAGTAGGTATGCCCGGTTCTCAAGCTCTGACCTCTACAGGTGTGACTGGGATGAGGGACTCCGCAAAGATCGGCCTCGTAGGCGCTGGAATCGGAGTCGCCACGTGGCTTTTGGCAGTGCCGATGGCAGGAGTAGATGGGGTTGCCCTAGGTTATGCAGTTGGCGCGGCACTTACCTCGGGTTTGCCACTGCTGGTCATGACACGTCGATTGCGCATCCCCGTCGTGCTGGACCTGATGAGGGGATGGGTTGTGCCCATCGGGGCGGCAGCCGCGGCCGTCGGATGCATCGCATTGAACATGAATCCGATATGGAGACTGGTTGGGCTTGGGTTCAGCATTGGAACGTGGGCCGTGCTCACGCTGCTACAACGCAGAAAGGGCGATTGGGTGCCGGCGACTCAGGAATGAAGGCTCTTCGACTTTTAGCGTGATATTGGGACTGCTGCACGATCAGGTGACAGGTTGGGTCAGGGTACTGGGTTTTGCGGACGCCTCCGGGGGCGTGTCGGCGACCCGCTGATTACTGGCGACCGCGAGGAGCAGGATGACGCAGAGCCCAACCGCCGTACCCGGTTGAGTGGAGGTCAGGGAAATCACGAACCAGTAGACGGCCACAGCGAATGCGATCCGATTCGCCTTCGGTAGCGAAGCCCTCCGTGGCGACGACAAGATCCGATTCACAGCGCTGCCGGCGAGCACGATAAAGAACGTCGCAGTAATGAACCCCTCGCTGAGAAAGAGTTGCAACAGGGTGGAGTGTGCTGAGTTGACGCCCAGCACGGGGGTCGTATAGGCGGCGAGCTCAATGTCGCCCATGCCGGTCCAAAAGTTGCCGTTATCGCGCGCGAGGCGGGCAAGGCTGACCCACAAGAAGGTGCGACCACTCAGGTCTACCCGTTCTTGGAGGCCACTGAGGAACCCCAGGGCGTGGTCAGAAGGGAGCCAGAGGAGTAGTCCGGGAGTCACTATTGATAGACTGACGACCCCAAACCGCAGATGTCCCACACGTTTGACCCGCGCCAGGGCTAGGTAGGCGAAGATGCTGATACCCAGCGCTATGGCGGTGGTGTAGCCAGCGGTCAGGATGGCGAGCACGAAAGCGATGAGCAGCATCATTCGACCCCTGCCTTGCCGGATGACTGGAATCGCCAAGAGCGCGGCGATCCCGGCCAGGAATGCCACGGCATTGGGATTGGAGAAGGCGAAGTATCGTCCTGGGAGGATGCCTAACCACGTGCGCGAATTCTCCTCGAATCCCTGATTAAACAGCGCAGGGATGATGAACGCTACGGCGACCGCGAACAGCCATCGCCTGAGACCCGCCACCACTTTGGCTAGGTCGGCACGCAGTGCGCCCAGAATGATGAGTAAGCCAATGCCTGGCAGAGCGGTGCCTATGAAGTCGTTCTGGAGCAGGTAGTTCTGAGCGCCAGTCCAGCCAAAGTAGCAGATGGACAGCAGAGCCAGAAGGTCTTTGCCGCGGTGGTCGTCTATGCAGGCACTCTTGGCCTTCGGTGCGAAGGCTTGGATGACCGTGATGCTGGCTAGACCGGCCGCAATAACCAGGCCGATGTTGCGGTAGGTGATTGCCGCTCCGCCGAACGCGTCGACAGAAAAGCTAGTAACGAAGAGGCTCAGAACGAGTGCCGCGCCAAGCAGGTTCTCGGCCGACCCCCACGGGAGCCTCTCTGCGGGCGGCGCCATCCCCCTCCGCCGTTCCGTGGATCTGTACTTAGGATAATCGATCGGAAGACTCACTGATCCATCCTAGGCCATGCGGTGCGGGCGTGTCTCAGGCTCCTGTGGCGGCCCTTCACAATTGAGCATCTCGCCGCCTTCGGGGCGCATCATGGTTCGCCAAGATTCCGGTGTGAGACGGTTACTGGGTCTGGGATGGGGGTCGGATGATGAGCACATCCGTCGTGGCTGACCCCGGTCACCCGCTGGTGCCTGCGAATTTGTAATTGAGCATGATGGTTGGAAGAGCCAGAGGTGATAAACCCCCGGTCAGTAGGCGCCCGGATCGCGGCTGGAACAATTCAACCTTGCACTGCATATCGGCCATACAGGTGCTCTGCCCTGGGGGACGCTGATCCTACTCGCCAATCCAATCGGCGATTACGTTAGCCGCAGCGCGACCGTTGTGCCATGTCTCCGCAAAATCGCGTCCTTGCTGCGCCAAGTCCACAAAAAAGGAACGGTGCTCGATTATCTCCATGATGACATCCTCCAGACTGTCCGGAGTCGCGTCGACAACCGGCGGTGCGGACGGCATCACATCTCGCACCTGCGTCGAAACTGCCCCTACAACGACGCGTTGCAAGCACATTGCTTCGACCGCCGTCAATCCGTAGGACCCAGTGAGAACTTGGTCAACCACGATGTCGGCTTTAGCCACGAGCGACAGCATTTTCTTGTGAGTAACCGAACTTGGTGAAACGTATTGGATATGTCCTTGCGCCTCGAGTCGACGCAGAGCGGGCTCGATCAAGTTCGTTCCCTTGATGGGTGGGTTTCGCCGACTCGGGATGTGAAGTACCTGGGGCCGAGCCCTTTCTAGCAGCGGCGCTGGTACAGCGCGCAGCATGCTTGGTTCTACGCAAAGTGGCAACCACTTTGCTTGGGGCTGGTGCAGGAGGAGATCGGGGGTGCTAACGAAGAGGGGCACGTGTGGATGGCGTCGTAGTGATTCCTGATTTCTCTCTACCGCGTCGCGCATGACGCTAGTCCACGCGGCGTCGGCGTGATCAAAGTATGAGTGGCTGAACAGGGCGCGATGCTCCTCCGGGTGACGCAGATCGGAGCCATGCGATATCAGGGCTACGCGCACGTCGCGGCCTGTCAGGTAGTCAACGTCAGCGTCAATGGCGGCGCCAACCTTCGCGCCTACTGGAATGAATCCATCGAGCATTACGTGACTCATGCGCCCAAGTTTTCGACGACGCAAACGTCTCCCCAGCGCGGTCGTCGTTCTGGGATGAGGGTATTGGTCGTCTGCGAAGAACGTAAAGGCCGGGCCCGGGCCAATCCCAAATGGACGAGCTCGGTAACTGAAGGAACGCGACTCCAGTTGTAGGTGTGACTCGGCAGCAGCGGCCCATTGATGCGCTTGGCCTGCGTAGTTCGCGGGGCCGATGGCCAAATTAGGCATCAACTTGCTTCTCTCTGTGCGACGGTTACGAGAGTTAGCATATTAGACAAGAGCACCCACATTGATGACGAGATCAGGTAACCGCTGGTCCCAACCCCCGCGGGCGCGAGTGCAACGCCGGCGGCCAAGACTGTCGCCCGGTTGGATACCCGAAGTGCGCGCGGGTCTGAAAACTCAGTCCGCGCTTTCATCGATTGCCCACCTCAGAGCGCGGAAGAAATGCCGAGTGAAAGCACATCGACGTCCCCGAAAGATTTCGTGGTGTGCCGGCGCCCATAAACGAATAAACGTAGCCCGGGAAAGTCGCTGGCGCTCAAGGAATCGTATTCGCGGTGATCCGTGTGCAGAATAGCAATGTCCGTTTCTTCGCCGAGGTGATGCGGCGCAAGTCCCAGTTCTAGCAATGCGTCATCGCTGTACATGGGGTCGTGCACGGTAACCATTGCGCCTGCAGCCTCTAGGTGCGTGACGGTTTCGAAGACGCCGGAGAAAGCAGTTTCTTTAACCCCTCCTCTATACGCGGCACCTAACACCGTCGCCTTTAAGCCGTTTAAATCACCAAACTCTCGAGCGATTCGTTGCACGACTTGGGCCGGCATCGCGGAGTTTGCTTGTCGGGCTGCTGAAACGATGGAAGCATTCGGATCGTTGTGGAGATAAAGCCTGGGGTAGACCGGGATGCAGTGACCACCCACGGAGATGCCCGGCTGATGAATGTGACTGAAGGGTTGCGAGTTGCAGGCGTCGATTACATGGTGCACATCTATGCCGGCATTCTCAGCGAACAGAGCAAATTGATTAGCCAGCCCGATATTGACATCGCGGTATGTGGTTTCGGCAAGCTTGGCCAACTCGGAGGCCTCGGCCGTGCCGAGGTCCCAGACCCCGTTGGGGCGAGGCAGATCGGGTCGTTCGTCGAAGTCAAGAACTGCTTCGTAGAACGCTCGCGCTCGCTCGGCGCCTGCCGGCGAGAGAGCGCCAATGAGCTTCGGGTATGCGCGAAGATCCCGAAATACGCGACCGGTAAGAACCCTCTCGGGAGAGAAGACTAGGTCAAAGTCTGTGCCTTCCGCGAGGCCGCTGATCTCCTCGATCATTGGCTTCCAACGGTTTCGAGTCGTCCCCACAGGCAAGGTGGTTTCATAACTCACCAATGTTCTAGGAGTGAGGGTTTCCGCGAGGTCGCGTGTTGAGGCGTCCATCCAACCGAAGTCTGGCTCGCCGTCCGTATCGACAAACAACGGCACTACCACCACAACGACATCGGCCGTGGGGATTCCGTCTGCATAGTTTGTTGTGGCCCTGAGCCTGCCGCTGGGGACCAAGCGTGCGATGTATTCGTCTAGGTGCGCTTCGCCAGGGAAGGGGACTTCGCCGGCATTGATGGAGTCCACCGTCCTGGTGTTCACGTCGATTCCGACGACGTCGTTTCCTTTCTCGGCGAATTGCGCCGCGAGAGGAAGTCCGATTTTTCCCATGCCGATCACGGCAATACGCATCAGAAGCCCTGTTCGATGGAGACCGTGCGCTTTTCGCGGGCTGAAATCAGACAGGCATCGGCCACCATGACAGTGCGCATCCCTTCTCTCATGGTGACCACCTGCTGGCGGACGCCGAGGACCGCGTCTCGGAAGGATTCGTGTTGTACTTTGAGGGGTTCGGGCTTAGGGATCGCGAAGCGAGTGCTATTACCTTCGGTGACGCCGCGGAAGGTTGAGATCCGGTCCCATTCGGTGGCGACGAGACCATTTTCATGGAATGTGAGGTCAGCGTTCAAGGTGTCGGCCACGAAAGCGCCCTTCTCGCCGGTAACGATAGTGAGACGCTCTTTGAGTGGGGAAAGCCAGTTGACGAGGTGGCTGACCACGACGCCACCATCGGTTCTGGCCGTCACGGAGATGAGGTCCTCGTGGGGACGGCCGCTCTTGTGGGCGGTATGGGCAGAGACGCTCTTGTACTTGTCCTGAAGCACCCAAGCGGTCAGGTCGATGTCGTGGGTGGCGAGGTCCTTGACCACGCCGACATCGGCAATCCGGTTGGGGAAAGGGCCTTGGCGTCGGGTGGCCACTTGGTAGATCTCGCCTAGGTCGCCGTTGTCCAGTCGGGCGCGCAGGGCCACGAGCGCAGGATTACAACGCTCGATGTGACCAACCGCGTTAATCCGCCCAGCCGCTTCGAATGCCTCTACGAGTTGCTTGCTCTCGGGGCCGTCGGTGGCAAGGGGCTTTTCGATCAGGGTGTGCACCCCGGCGGCGGCCAGCTCAAGCCCTGCCGAGAGGTGGTAGACGGTGGGGGTAGCGACCACCGCCATGTCGATACCAACAGCGATCATCTCGGCCACGGTGTCGACAATTTCCGCGGTCCCGGCCATGTTGTGTATGTCGCCAGCGGGGTCCGCTACAGCCACGAGGTTGAGTCCATCGATCGATCGCAGCACCCGGGCGTGATTGCGGCCCATCATGCCAATGCCGACGAGGCCTACGCGGAGATCAGACATCAAGAACCAGCCTTTGCAAGGGTGTTGACGGCGTGCACGATTCGCTCGAGACCTGCCTGGTCCACCGAGGGGTGCACTGGGAGTGAGAGGCATTCGCGGGCGGCGCTGGCCGTCTCCGGGAGGTCGACGTCGACCTGGAACGGCGCCAACTGATGATTGGGAGTCGGGTAGAACATGCCTGAGCCGATGTTGTACTCATTCTTTAGCGCAGCAGCCAAACGATTGCGTCCTTCAGGCACCCGGACGGTGTACTGGTGGTAGACGTGCACGGCTCCGTCGGCCACGCTCGGCGCCTGGACGCCCTCGATGTTTGCAGTCAAGAAGGCGGCGTTCTCCTGACGGGTCCTGGTCCAGCCGCCGACCTTCGTCAGTTGCACGCGACCGATGGCAGCGTGGATGTCGGTCATGCGGTTGTTTAAGCCCACGACCTCGTTCTCGTACTGACGTTCCATGCCTTGGTTGCGGTAGAGCCGCATGGTGCGTTCGATCTCCCCGGAGCCGACGGACACCATGCCCCCCTCGCCAGAGGTCATGTTCTTGGTCGGGTAGAGCGAAAACATGCCGAAGTCACCGAACGCACCGACCGGCGTGCCGTGCAGCGACGCCCCGTGTGCCTGGGCGGCGTCCTCGAACAACTTGAGGTCGTAGCGGTCGGCGATCTCGTGGAGCGCGGTCATGTCAGCAGGGTGGCCGTAGAGGTGCACCGGCATGATCGCGACGGTGCGCTCGGTGATCGAAGCCTCGACGCTCACGGGATCTAGGCAGAAGGACACTGGGTCGATATCAGCGAAGACTGGCGTGGCGCCGGTCAGCGCGACGGAGTTCGCGGTCGCGGCGAACGTGAAGGAGGGGACGATCACTTCGTCGCCGGCCCTTACACCACAGGAAAGT
This sequence comes from Nocardioides salsibiostraticola, assembly GCF_054783655.1. NCBI lineage: Bacteria > Bacillati > Actinomycetota > Actinomycetes > Propionibacteriales > Nocardioidaceae > Nocardioides > Nocardioides salsibiostraticola. The sequence goes on from NZ_BAAGQD010000027.1 coordinate 118,798, forward strand.
AGACCCAGGTGCAGACCCGAGGTGCCGGAGTTTACGGCCACGCATGCACGGTCGAGACCGAAGTGCTCCGAGAACTCCCTCTCGAACGCGGCGACTTCGGGACCTTGGGCGATCATGCCCGAGCGCATGACGCGGTCAACGGCCGCACGCTCCTCGTCGCCGATGAGTGGCTTGGCGGGAGGGATGAATTCAGTCACGATTGGTGCTCCTAGGTGAGGGCTGACGGTCTACGAGATTTTGGGATGACGGTGTCGGCAGCCTGCCCGCCCCCGTACGGAGCGTCACGGGGCTGCTCAGGGCGCCGTCGCAGGGCGCTCGACGCGATGTAGGCAGGGTCATCAACGAGCTCGTTCCAGCCATCCTTGAGAGTTTCGACCCACTCGGTCTCCGGCCTGACGGTGGTGCCGGGTAGTGCTGACCGGTGTGCACCACGAAGTGCTCTACCCCAGTCCGCTCCGCCGCGTGAGCAATAGGCGCCATCTTTGCGAACTGGGGACGCGCCCCTACGACACTGAGCAACTTCACGTCTGCTCCTCTCGCGGCTCTGCAGCCAATTGACCGGCGGTTTCGATGTACTGCTCGCCGGTGTCGGGGCAGGTGAAGTGGTGGGGTGCAGTCTCCGTCAGTCGGTGCCCGGTCTTACCGACCCAGCCCAACTGGCGTGCTGGGACTCCGGCGACGAGTGCATAGGCGGGAACGTCCTCTGCAACAACAGACCCGGCGGCAACCAGAGCCCAAGCGCCGACCGTCACTGGAGCGATGCACACTGCACGGGCGCCGATGGCTGCACCGGTGTGGATCTCCACTCCGGTGGGCTCCCAATCGGAGGCGGACTTGATGGAGCCGTCGGGGTTGATGGCCCGGGGATAGGCGTCGTTGGTCAATACCACCGCGGGCCCGATGAAGACGCCATCGTCCAACGTGGCTGGCTCATACAGGAGCGCGTAGTTCTGCACCTTGCAGTTGTTACCCAGGGTGACACCACTACCGACATAGGCGCCACGGCCGATGACGCAATTTTCGCCGAGGCGCGCTCCCTCGCGGATTTGCGCCAGCTGCCAAACAGATGAACCCGCGCCTACTTCGGCAGTCTGATCTACTTCGGCGCTCGCGGCAATTCGCACAGTCATAACTTAAGTGACCTCCGAGAGTGCCTTATGTAGGAGCCGGTCGCGCTTCTGAACGACAGGATAATGCTTAGGTGGCTGAGCCTTATTTAGGAGTGACGAAAGGGGGGGGTGGGCTGAGAACAGTCACGATAGTAATCCCACGCCGAGTTTGATTAACCAGCGCTGTTGATCATGCCGGCGCCGACGGTCACACCAGTGGCCTCGTCTATCAAGATAAAGGAACCGGTGGTGCGGTTCTTTGAATAGGGGTCACACAACAGCGGGACTGTGGTGCGTAGCTGGACCCGCCCGATCTCATTGCGACCGAGTTCCTTGGTGTCCTGATCGCGGTGGAGGGTGTTGATATCCAAGCGGTACTGGATGTCCTTCACCAAGGCCCGCGCCGAGCGGGTCGTGTGCTTGATCGCCAGTTTCTGACGCGGTTTCAGTGGGGCGTCGGCCATCCAGCAGATCATTGCGTCGATGTCCTGAGAAGGGACAGGCGCGTTGTTGACGCGAGCGATCATGTCGCCACGGGAGACATCGACGTCGTCCTCAAGGCGAACCGTCACCGACATGGGCGGGAAGGCCTCGTCAAGTTCCTGATCGTGGAGATCGATGCCCGCGATCTTTGACGTCATACCGGAAGGGAGGACGACAACTTCGTCGCCGGGCTTCAGGACTCCACCAGCCACCATCCCACCGTAGCCGCGGTAGTCGTGGTGCTCATCGGACTTGGGGCGGATGACGTACTGCACCGGGAACCGAGCGTCGATGAGGTCGCGGTCGGAGGCCACGTGGATGTGCTCGAGGTGGTGCATCAGGGTGGGACCGGAGTACCAGTCCATGTTCTCGGAGCGATTGACCACGTTGTCGCCGGCCAGCGCCGAGATCGGAATGACCTCGAGGTCGGGGATGTTCAGTTTGGTGGCGAACTGGGTGAACTCGGCGTGGATCTTCTCGTAGACCTCTTCAGAAAAGTCGACGAGGTCCATCTTGTTGACTGCGAGCACGAGGTGAGGGACCCGGAGCAGTGAAAGGATCACCGCGTGCCGGCGGGACTGCTCAGTCAAACCCTGGCGGGCGTCAACAAGAACGAGACCCAAGTCGGCCGTCGAGGCACCGGTGACCATGTTGCGGGTGTACTGCACATGGCCGGGGGTGTCAGCGATGATGAACTTGCGCGCCGGGGTGGCGAAGTAGCGGTAGGCAACATCGATGGTGATGCCCTGCTCCCGCTCGGAGCGCAGGCCGTCGGTCAGCAGCGCAAGATCAGTGTGGTCGTACCCCTTGGACTGGCTGGTCGCCTCAACAGCCTCCAACTGGTCGGCGAAGATCGACTTGGAGTCGAGCAGCAGTCGCCCGATCAGGGTGGATTTGCCGTCGTCGACAGAGCCAGCGGTGGCGAAGCGCAGGAGGTCCATGTTGGTAGCGGTGGACTCGGTGGGGGTGGCACTCATCAGAAGTAGCCTTCCTTCTTGCGGTCTTCCATGGCTGCTTCGGAGAAACGGTCGTCGCCTCGGGTGGCGCCACGCTCGGTGAGGGTGGCGATCGAGATCTCGTCGATGATCTGGGGGATGGTGGATGCGGTGGACTCCACGCACCCGGTGAGGGTGATGTCGCCACAGGTGCGGAAGCGGACGGTGCGTTCCTCGACGGTCTCGCCAGACTTCAGCGGGTTGAGCGGGGTCTCGCTCATCAGCATGCCGTCGCGGACGAAGACGTTGCGCTGGTGGGAGAAGTAGATGTTGGGGATCTCGATACCTTCGCGGCCGATGTAGTCCCAGACGTCCAGCTCGGTCCAGTTGGAGATCGGGAAGATCCGCATGTGCTCGCCCTCGTGGAGGCGACCGTTGTACAGGCTCCACAGTTCGGGGCGCTGCATCTTCGGGTCCCACTGGCCGAACTCGTCGCGGTGGGAGTAAACGCGCTCCTTGGCGCGGGCCTTCTCCTCATCGCGACGACCGCCACCGAAGGCGGCTGTGAAGCCGTTCTCCTCGATAGCGTTGAGCAGGGTGCCGATCTGCATACGGTTGCGAGACGTCTTGCCGTCGTCGATGACCGCACCGCTGGCGATCGCGTCGTCGATGCTGGCGACGACCAACCGCACGCCCAGGCGGTTGACCCAGTTGTCGCGAGTCTCCATCACCTCGGGGAAGTCCAGGCCGGTGTCAACCTGCAGGATGGGGAAGGGGATCTTGGCCGGGTAGAAGGCCTTCTCCGCGAGGCGGAGCATCACGATGGAGTCCTTGCCACCGGAGAACATCAGGACGGGCTTCTCGAACTCGGCGGCGACCTCACGGAAGATGTGGATCGACTCTGCTTCCAACTGGTCGAGTTGGCTCAGCCGGTAGTCGGCGTGCGTGGACGTCATCGTTGCCTTATCTGTGTCGGCGATAGAACGAGGGCGCACCACAGTGGGCGCGGCCGACCATATGGTAGCCATCACCGGGACCGTTCACGAACCTGACGTGCTGGGTGGGCGTTGCGATCTGAGGAGCAATCGCTGCCGAGCCCCTATCGGGCGAGATTCTGGTGGCTGACTCAGCGGCCGGGCGTCTACGCGGGTACGGCGCCTATTGCGACCTGGCCGTCGCCCTGAATCTCGAAGTGTCCGTCGTCGTGGCGAATGAGCACGGCTTCGCCGTGCCTGACGTTGAGGGTCTGAGCCTCGGTGGAGACTTGCACCCTTCCTTGGAGAACCAAGAGCACGCGTGGACCGCTTGGCGGTAGCCGGCGGATGGGTGTTCGACCGACGGTAAGGGCGAACTCGGTGACCGGCGGCTCTAGGTAAGCGAAATCGTCGGTGCGCTCGGACGCCTCCCATCGGGGCGGGGGCATGGGCACAAAGTTGGTGATTGCCAGAAGTTCGTCGACATCCATGTGTTTGGGGGTGAGCCCAGCTCGAAGAACGTTGTCGGATGAGGCCATGATCTCGACACCGAATCCGGACAAGTAGGCGTGCACCACGCCTGCATTGACGAACATGGACTCACCAGGAGCCAGGTGCACGTTGTTCAACAGCAGCGTCACCAACACACCGGGGTCCTGAGGGTATTGCTTGGCCAGATCGGCAACGCGTCCAAAGACGCGGATCGCTTCCCGGTTGACGCCCAACGGGTCACCCCCGCCACGGGCGCGGTGCCGCAATCCCTCACGGCGAACTCGCGCTTGGGCATGACGCGCGGCGATCTCTGTGTCTCCCAGAAGACGGGCCAGGGTCTTGCCGTGCAGCGCGAGGGTGTCGGTAACAACCTCTTGCAATAATTGGGAAGACGGTCCTGGCGAGAGGCGATCGGCCACTGTGTCGGCCCAGGGAAGGTTGAGCAGTCGCAGGAGCGCCGCAGTCTTGTCGACCTCACGGAATCCGGCGAGGCCCTCGAATGGGGTGATGGCATAGATCAACTCTGGTTTATGTGACGGATCCTTGTAGTTGCGGTGCGCGGCATCCATCGAGATCCCGTCGTCGGACTCGCGGTTGTGCCCGATCCTGGCTTGTTCTCCGCTGGGGTGGACCTGAAGTGACAGCGGTTGCTCGACGGCCAACACTTTCATTAAGAAGGGGAGCCGGTCTCCGAACAGGTCGTGGACGCGTTTCCCCAAGATGTGGTCAGGGTCATCAGTGATGGCGTGGTTGAGGAGGCGACCGTCATCAAGGCAGGACGGGTCGCCGTCATGAGCGCCGATCCATAGTTCGGCTTGCGGTTTCCCGGTGGCTGTCGTGCCGAGAAACTCGGCCATCTGGGAGGTGGAGCCCCATGCGTAGTCGCGTATCGGGTTGGTCAGGAGGTGCACGGCGTGACGCTAGCGGTTGCCGTTCCCCTTGCGTGGTCGAACGCGGCGAGCGTGACTGGGATCCTCGAGTTCCGCGACAGTTGGTGCACCGAACATGGGGAGGCCTTGTTCCTTGCGAAGAAGACCCCAGATGAGGGGGACCAGTACGACCATTGCCACCCCCACCAGGCCGATAGCGACGGGGTAGGTCTCTTCAGCTCCCATGACGGACCACCCGGACTTGTCGAGAAGCGCGACACCGGACATGGTCAGGACGACCACGATGGCGCGACGGATGTAGGACTGCGGCACTCTCGGGGCGATTTTCGAGCCGAGTATGGTGCCCGGCACTGATCCCAAAACGAGGGGAATCGTCAGCGCCAGGTCGAGTCCGTCGTTGAGGAAGATGTTGGCGATCGCGGCCGCTAGTACTAGCGGAACCGCCTGGACGAGGTCGGTGCCGACCAGTTTCACCGCAGACAGGCCCGGGTAGAGCATCAGCAGGGCGACCATGATCACTGAGCCGGACCCAACACTGGTGATGCCGACCAGCAGGCCGCCCAGGGCACCCACAAGGATGGTGGGGACGATCCGGAGTGGCGGGTTGGGGTCGCCCTCGTCGCCGCCTGCGCGAATTTTGCGCAGGTTGAGGTAGAGCCGTGCGGCATAAGTCGAGGCGGCCAAGAGGAGGGCGAAGCCGATGGCGAGCTTGAGGACGAACTCGAGTTGCGCTTCGTCGTCCGTCAGACCGTGGACGAGGTAGGGCCCGATGAAGGCTGTGGGCACCGAGCCGATGATCAGCCACTTGGCCAGCTGGAAGTTGGGTGAACCTTCACGCGAGTGCACGATCGCGCCGCCGGTCTTGTAGATCGCGGCGGCCGTGAGGTCGGCGGTGACGATCTGGGCGGTGCTGCCGACGCCGAGGAAGATCAGGGCCGGGGTCATCAGGGCGCCGCCGCCCATGCCGGTGAGCCCGACGACGATGCCGACGAAGAAGCCGGCCGCGAGGATGGCCGGGAACTCGGAGGTCAGGATCTCGCTCATGGGGTGATCCTTGCCGATCCGACGAGTGCGGGGACCACGACGCGCAGCAACTCGTCGATCTGTGTGGCGCAGGTTTCGGCTGCGTCCGGTCCGCGACGGTAGGGGTCGGCGATGTCGAGGCTGCGGTCAGCGCCTCCGCGGCGCTGTCCGACGCTTGTGATGAGGTCTCGTCCTGAGATTCCAGAGTCTGAGGTGGTGGCTGCTTCGGCGGCGGCCGCAAACTGTCCCAGGGTGAAGACCTTCCGAAAGGCGCCTGGATGGTCGTCCAGAATGAAGCTGCGGTGGGATCCCTCGGCGGTGAGCACTAGGTCGGCTTCGGCGATCAGCGCCTTTGTCAGGGGGCGGCTGGAAAAGCCTTCGGTCGTGGTGTCGCGTTGGGCCAAGGCCTCCGCCATCGTCGAGTCCATGGGGTGTTCGTTGAAGCCGTGGGTTCCAGCGCCGGAGAAGTTGAGAGAGTCGGCTGCTCCTAGTTCGGTGGCTAGCGCTCGGGCGCGGAGTTCCATGTAGGGGGAGCGGCAGATGTTTGCGGTGCAGACGAAGAGGATGTTGAGGGGGGCCTCTGCGCTCTCGTTCGACTGGGGGTCGCTTGGTTTCGAGGCTCGCTGCGCTCGCACCTCAACCGGCGCAGATGCCACAGCCGGCGCAACCGGAGTCTCGTTGCCCGGCTTTGCGGCTCGCCTTGGTGGGGTGGCAACTGGTGGGGTGAGGGAGAGGTAACCGGATTCTTCGAGGGCTTCGATGACATCGGCGAGGGCCTCGTCGATGGAGCGGCCCGTGGTGTCGACATGGACGTCTGCGTCGTCGGGCTCTTCGTAGGGGGATGAGATGCCGGTGAATTCGGGGATCTCGCCGGCGCGGGCCTTCGCGTAAAGGCCCTTGCGGTCGCGGCGCTCGCATTCCTCGAGAGGGGTGGCGACGTGAACGAGGAAGAAGGCGCCGCCGGCGTCGTCGACCATGGCTCGGACCTGTTGGCGGGTTTCTTCGAAGGGGGCGATGGGGCTGCAGACCGCGACCCCTCCGTGGCGGGAGATCTCGGCGGCGACCCAGCCGATGCGGCGGATGTTGGTCTCGCGGTCGGCCTTGGAGAAGGAGAGCCCGGCCGAAAGATTGCGGCGGACTACGTCGCCGTCGAGGCTGGTGACGGTGCGTCCGCCCTGTTCGAGGAGGCGGTCCATCAGGGCCTGGGCCAGGGTCGACTTGCCGCTGCCGGAGAGTCCCGTGAAGAAGAGAACGAGGCCCCGGCGGTCTGCTGGCGGTTGATCTGACGCGACGATGTCCATCAGCTCGGGGAGGATCTCGCCGCCGTCGGTGAGAGCCACGACAGGATCGGTGTGGGCGTAGGTGTTGACCACCTGAACCCCGAGATCGTGATCGGTCTCGGCTTCCCCGTGAGATGCCAGGGGGACGGCCACCACGGCGGCCCCTAGGTGGTGGGCGACTTCAGAGGTGGCTCGGAGCAGGGCCACGGGGGAGAGGGCTGGGGTGCCAGCACCCATCAGGGCAAGGAATGCGATTGGTCCGTCGACAGCCAGGACCTGGTCCAGTTGGGTGTCCGTCAGGGCATCGGTGACCGGGATGAACGTGCGGCCAGCGTATTGCTCGCGGACCTGTGCGGGACTTAGGTGAAGTCGCCGGAATGGGCCATGTGAGGCAGCGCTGAGCGGGGTCAACTGCCCGTCGTCGTGCCAGAGGGCGAGAGGCAGCCCTTCCGGGTCAACCAATTCGATCTCGGAGGCGGACTCCAGATCCTCGGGCAGCGTCAGCGTGATGACGGAGTCGGGCTCGTTGAAGGTCGTAAGCGGAGTGAGAGCGCCGCTGAGTAGGAGTTCGAGGTCCTCCAACTCTCGTGGACTCGGGCAAAACTGAGGCACGGCGGGAGTCGACACGCGCATATCCTGCCACTCACCGCATGAGTAGCCTCCGCAGCATGACTGCCACTGAGATCGACCCCGGCGCTACGGGGCCCGCGATCGTCGCCAAGATCGTCCGTTCCGGATTCGTGGAGGGGCATCACTACGGGTCAGTTGTGGCCCTTGATGCTGCGGGCGACGTCGGCTGGGCGGTCGGGGATGCACAGTCGCAGGTGCTCCCGCGTTCATGCAACAAGCCCATCCAGGCGCTAGCCATGGTCCGCGCCGGACTTGACCTGCCTCCGGACCTGCTGGCGCTGGTGGCGGGATCGCACTCGGGTGAGCCTTTCCATCTCGAGGGAGCGCGGCGAATCCTGATGGGTGCAGGTCTGGACGAGTCGACGCTCCAGGCGCCACTCGACTGGCCGATGATGGATGAGGTGCGCGACGCCTACCGCCTTGCCGGCGGAGTGCGCTCGTCGGTGGCGATGAACTGCTCCGGCAAGCACGCGGGGATGCTCGCGACCTGTGTGGTGAACGGTTGGGACACCGCGACCTACCTCGATCCGAGCCATCCCTTGCAGCAGGCCATCCTCGCGACCTTCGTCGAGTGCACGGGTGAAACGGTCGACACCGTGGCTGTCGATGGGTGTGGGGCGCCTCTGCTGTCCACTTCGCTGACCGGCCTGGCTCGGGCCTTTCGCCGCCTAGCCATCGCCGAGAGCGGGTCTGAGCGGCGGGTTGCCGATGCAATCCGTGGACATCCGGAGATGACCTCGGGGACCGACCGGGATGAGCGGCGTCTGCTGACCGCCATCCCAGGTGCGATCGGCAAGGCGGGTGCTGAGGCTTGCTATGCCGTTGCGCTTCCGGACGGTCGGGCGTTTGCCCTGAAGATTGACGATGGTGGTGCTCGGGCGCGGCCCACTGTGATGGCCGCTGCGCTGGTGCGGGCTGGGGTTGATCAGGAGCCTGGGGTTGATGGGGTGGCTCTTCGGGAGACTGGGGAGCATCCGCTATTCGGTGGGGGAGCGCGGGTGGGGGAGATCCGGGCTTGCTTGTGACGTGGTGGGGTCGGCGTTGTGCTGCCTTGGTTTCGAGGCTCGTCGCCTAGCGGCTCCTTGCACCTCAACCAGCGGCTGTATGGCTTGCGCGCCTCGCTAAGCGAATTGCGGACGGGTGTGAACGACATCACGCTAGCTGAGTTTGCGTTTTGCTAACTCCAGCAAGCACTATGGACGCATGGCCCAAGGAAAGATCGGAAGCGCCGTTGAGTCGCTCGGTGAGTATCTGAAGGAGCAACGTGTCGCCTCGCGACTCTCGCTTCGTCAGCTCGCCGAACAGGCTGGTGTTTCCAATCCCTACTTGAGTCAGATCGAGCGTGGTCTGCGTAAGCCCTCGGCCGAGGTGCTGCAGTCGATCGCCAAGGCGCTACGGATCTCCGCGGAACAGCTCTACATCCGCGCGGGAATCGTCAGCCCAGAGGACGGAGTCGGTACGACGGTGGAAATCGCCGTGCTCAACGACTCCGCTCTCGATGAGCGACAAAAGCAACTGCTCCTCGATGTCTACTCGTCCTTCTTCCCCGCCGGCAAGGCGGTCCCGAAGGCCGATGAGGGCACCAGCCCACCGCAAACCACTCAACCTGAGTGACCCCGACCAATAAGGAGGCCATCATGGCCAAGTTCGACATCACCACCCTCGAGATCCCCGCCCCTGTCGCCAAGCCCCTCTACGCCGGTGTCGGCGCGACCGACCTGGTCGTCGAGTACGTCCGCGAGACCGTTGCCGACGTCCAGAAGAAGTTCACTGGCGTGCAGAAGAACGTCAAGAGCATCGACGTCGACTCCGTGACGAAGGAAGCCAAGGCCCGCCGCGCCGCCGTCGAGGCCCGCGTCGCCGCCCTGCAGAACGACGCCAAGAGCCAGGCCGACAAGGTCTCCAAGCTCGTTGACGAGAACGTCGCCACCGTGACCGGCGCCTACGGCGACCTGGCCAAGCGCGGCGAGTCCCTGGTGACCCGCATCCGCAAGCAGGAGTCCACCAAGGCCACCGTGTCCTCGGCGAAGACCACTACGGCCAAGGCGAAGACCACCAAGACCCAGGCGGCCAAGGCCACCAAGTCGACCGCCAAGACCACGAAGACCGCGACCAAGTCCGCGGCCAAGAAGTCCACCACTGCGGCCAAGAAGGCCAGCGCCCCGGCCAAGAGCAGCGCCAAGGCGACCGCCACCACCGCGGCCACGACCGCTACGAAGGCCGTCGACGCCACGACCGACGCCGCCGCGAAGGTTGGCAACTGAAGAGCAACTGACTCACCTGGTGAGTCGTCGGAGGAGCAGTTGACACTCTTCTGATGCTGTAGGACCTGCTCCAGAGAACGACCCCCGAGGGTATGAGCCTCGGGGGTCGTTCGCGTTCTGCGGGGGAGCGGATTCGAGGGGCTCGACCAGCAGATGCGGGATCCGCCAGCAAGGTCGATAGACTCCGAGACGATGAACATCTTCGATCTGCAGAACAGCGTCTACGTCCTGGTGTTCTTCGTGCTGCTCGCGGTGAAGATCTTCGCCTTCGTGAACTCGCTACTCTACTCGGCTGAGTCGTACGAAGCCGCGGGCAAGCTGACCAAGCCTGCTTGGTCGCTCATTCTTGGTCTGGCGGTGCTCTTGCAGTTGCTTCCGATCGGCCTGTTTATCTTCAACATCGCCTTCACGGTGGCGGCCATCGTGTTCCTGGTCGATGTGCGTCCGGCGCTCGCTGGACTTCGGCGTCGGTAGTCGCGGGTGCGCAAGCTTCTGAGATTCGGGTGATGCGGACCCTTTCGGACGCTACCGTATTGCGCAGACCGAAGTCCCCCGCTTAGGTCACCCCCACGAAGAGGTAGCGACATGATCGGTGAGTTCCAAGAGCGTCCCTGGGGTTCCTGGGAGGTCCTGGACGAAGGCGACGGCTACAAGGTCAAGCGCATTGTCGTCAACTCAGGATGCCGGTTGTCGTACCAAACCCACGAGCACCGCGCCGAGCACTGGACCGTTGTTGTCGGACGAGCCACCTGTCTCGTGGACGGCGAAGTCGTGACAGCGGCCCCTGGACAATCAGTAGATATCGAGGTCGGACAGGCTCACCGCATCGCTAACGACGAAAAGGACACGTTGGTGATAATCGAAGTGCAATTGGGTGCCTACACGGGAGAAGACGACATCTGCCGACTCGAGGATGATTACGGGCGTAAGGATTCTGGGGCACTCGCTCCCTCCGCGTAGGCTGCCTCGGACGGGTTCGGCACGGGGTCGCTCCAGCGGTTATCGTGACCGCTGGTCGGCATACAGTCGCGCCATCAAACGACGGACAGGATGAGCGTGGAACTCAAGGACTACTGGCTGACACTTCGCCGGCGGTGGAGGCTGGTGGTGGCTACCCTGCTGGTCGTCGTTGGCGCGGCGTCGCTGGTGACTTGGCAGACGACTCCTCAGTACGAGTCTCGTGCTCAGCTCTATGTATCCATCACCGCGTCGAACACCGGTGAGTTAGTCCAGGGTGGCAACTTCGCTACCCAGAAGATGTCGACCTACGCCGTCCTGGTCGACAACCGGAAGCTTGCGCAAGAGGTGGCCACCAATCTCGGTGGCGAGATCGAGGCCGATGTCTTGATGGCCCAGATCAGGGCTCAAGTCATACCTGAGACGGTGAGTCTGAACATCATCGCGACCAACCCCGACGCCTTTGTTGCCCGCGACATCGCACAGGCCTATGCCGAGGCGTTGAGCGGCCAGATCGAGGATTACGAGACCCCTCGCGGGAAGACGAACCCGCTGGTTACGGCCACGATCTCCGATAACGCGGTAGTCACCGACGCCCCAGTCAGCCCGAACCCGGTGCGGAACATTGGTCTGGGTATCGTCCTTGGCCTGCTCCTGGGCGTCGGACTTGCGGTGGTCCGGGATCTGCTGGACACCACTGTCTCCTCCGCCGAAGACGTTGCTGAAGTTGCTGGCGCGCCGATCCTGGGTCATATCAACGTGGACGCCGAGGCAGTCAAACTCCTACCCGCGGAGGCGCTGGCCGCAGCTACGCCGTGGGCTGAGTCGTTCCGGGTGTTGCGCACCAACATGCAATACGTGGAGGTAGACAGCGATGCTCGCGTTTTCGTGATCTCGTCCTCTCTTCCGGGCGAGGGTAAGTCAACGACGGCAGTGAATCTGGCCGTCACGTTGGCTCAGGCCGGGCAGAAGGTGGCGCTCGTCGAGTGTGACCTTCGCCGTCCCACCACGGCGAAAAGGCTCGGGCTCGACGGCTCGGTGGGCACGACCAACGTGCTCATCGGGAAGGTGTCGCTCGACGACGCGCTGCAGCCCCTGCCGGGCACCGAGCTGCACGTGATGACGTGTGGCCCGCTCCCGCCCAACCCTTCAGAGCTTCTGCAATCTCAGGCGATGACCGACATGATCCGCGAGCTACGAGATCGCTTCGACGTAGTCATCATCGACGCCCCACCACTGCTGCCGGTCACCGACGCAGCCCTGCTGGCGGCACAGGCCGACGGCATGCTCGCGGTCGTTCGACACGGTAAGACCACCCGGGACCAGCTGATGCACTCCTTGGAGCGTCTCGACGCTGTTGACGCCAAGTGCGTTGGGGTGGTGATCAACCTCGTGCCGGTCAAAAAGACGCGTTCGGGCTACGGCTACGGCTACGGCTACGGCTACGGCTACTCCTACGAGCCCTTGGCCGAAACAGCCGGCGAGGGCGGGGAAACGAAGAAGTCTGTCAAAGGCTCGGGAAAGCGAGCCAAGGTGCAGCATGCGCGCAAGAACGAAGCGGATTCTGTTACTCCCTGAAACTCGAGCGTGCTAATTATCGCGAATCGGGGCATACTCGGTCCGGATATGAGTCTGGAGCAATGTTCATGAATGTCGTCACGCTTGTCCGTCGCCACCGCACGCTGGTGTCCGTTGTGTTTGACGTCGTCGCCCTGATATCAGCGTTTGTGGTGGCCTCCTGGCTACGTTACGACGGTGAGGCCGGCGCCGTCCCGTGGCTCGCAGTCCTCGGCGTCGCCTCGATCACCGCGGTCGCGTTCTTGGTCGTCTCGCGGGCCTTCATGCTGCACCATGGCCGGGCGCAAGTGGCCAGTCTAGAGGAGATGCTTCTCCTGGGAGCTGTCGTTGTGGGTGTAGGAGTGACGGTGTCCGCCATCAACCTCGCCACCGTGTGGCTCCCGCGTAGTGTCCCCGCCACCGCCACCGTCGGGGCTTTGGTCGCGATGGCGTGGAGCCGAGCGGCTTGGCGTCGTTGGCGCGAGATGGACGACGAAAAGATGCAGGATGAGAAGGCGACCCGAGTCTTGGTTGTCGGGGCCGGTGAGGCCGGCCGCGAACTGATCGGCTCGATGTATCGCGACCCCAGCCTGCAGTGGCGCCCGGTAGGCCTGCTGGATGACGACCCGACGAAGAGTCGTCGTCGGGTGCGTCAGGTGCCGGTCATCGGCACCACGAACCAACTGGCCGAAAAAGCCGAGCAGATGGAGGTCGGCACCGTCATCTTGGCGCTGCCCAGCGCATCTGCGGCGACCATCAACCGCTTGCGCCTGCAGGCGCTGGAGGCCGACCTGCAGGTCAAGGTGCTCCCCGCCAGCACCCAACTCCTGACCGACGAGATCGGTATCCGGGACCTGCGCGACATCAACCTCACCGACGTCCTGGGTCGCAATCAGTTGGACACGGACGTTGCCGCTATCGCCGGCTACCTCCAGAACCGCAAGGTGCTGGTCACCGGTGCCGGTGGCTCGATCGGATCTGAACTGTGTCGTCAGATCCACCGCTTCGGTCCTGCTGAGCTCATCATGCTCGACCGCGACGAGTCTGCGCTGCACGCGCTGCAACTCTCCATTCACGGGCGCGCGCTGCTGGACTCCAACGAGGTCGTGCTCTGCGACATCCGCGATGCTGCCGCGGTCAATGCGATCTTCGCCGATCGCCGCCCCGACGTCGTTTTCCACGCCGCGGCTCTTAAGCACCTGCCGATGCTGGAGCAGTACCCCGCCGAGTCAATCAAGACCAACGTCATTGGCACCCGTATCGTGCTTGACGCAGCCGACCTCGTCGGCGTCGACACCTTCGTCAACGTCTCTACCGACAAGGCCGCCAACCCCTGCTCGGTGCTGGGCTACTCCAAGCGCATCGCCGAGCGAGTCACCGCCCAACGGGCCGCCACCGCGGACGGTACTTACCTATCGGTCCGGTTCGGCAACGTGCTCGGTAGCCGAGGATCGGTGCTGACCGCCTTCGCCAACCAGATCGCCAACGGGGGACCCATCACGGTCACCGACCCGGACGTCACCCGCTACTTCATGACCATCGAGGAAGCCTGCCAACTCGTCGTGCAGGCCGCCGCGCTCGGGAAGGCCGGCGAGGCGCTCGTGCTGGAGATGGGCGACCCAATCCGGATCCTCGACGTCGCGCATCAGCTCATCGAGCAGTCCGGGACCCCCTGCAAGATCGAGTTCACTGGTCTGCGCGAGGGCGAGAAAATGCACGAGGAGCTCTTCGGGGACGACGAGGCGGAGTTCGAGTACCGCATCCACCCGATGGTCTCCCACGTGCCGGTCCCGACCGTCTCGGACAGCGAGGTCGACGACCTGCCCCTGACGGGCAGCGCCGGAGTTGTTCGGGACGCGATGGCGAAGCTGTGCTTCCCGGTCTCGGTGATCGAGGAGAACGTGGTCGGGCCCGCCGACCTAGTGTCTTCTTCGACCCCTACATCGAACTGAGGTAGTCCCGAAGCCGGTCGGCGGCCGGGCTCGGCTCGAACCCGGTCGTCGTCAGCTTGGCTAGGTTCAGTTCCCCGTGGGCTGGGCGAGGGGCCATGTCCTTGCCGGCGGCGTACTCCTCGGTGCTACAGGGCGTAACGTCCTCCGTGGAGCGGCCGGAGGCGGCGTACACCTCGCGGGCCACCTCGGCCCAGGAGACGATCGGACCAGCGTTGGTGCAGTTGTAGACGCCGTACGGCGCCTGCTGCGGCCCGGACTGCACCAGGTGCTTCGTGGCGCGGGCCAGTTCGTCGGTGAAGGTCAGACGTCCGGTCTGGTCGTCGACCACGCTGGGGGAGATGCCGCGCTCGGCCAACGACCGCATGGTGCGCACGAAGTTGTTGCCCTCCCCGATCACCCAGGAGGTGCGCAGAATGTAGTGGCGGGCGGCCGTGCCGACCGCGAGGTCACCCGCGGCCTTGGTCTGCCCGTAGACCCCCAGCGGCGCCAGGGGCTTGGTCTCGTCGTGGCCCTCGGGGCCGGAGTCGCTGCCGTCGAAGACGTAGTCGGTCGAGTAGTGCACCAAAGTCAGGTGGTGGGCGTCCGCGATGCGGGCCAGGGCGGCCGGTGCGGCCGCATTGGCGGCCCAGGCGCTGGACCGGCCTTCGGGGGTCTCCGCGGCGTCCACAGCGGTGTAGGCGGCCGCGTTGAGGATTAACGCGTAATCCGACCAGGGCCACTGCGCCACGGCGGTGGCGTCGGTGACGTCAAGCTCGTCGAGGTCGACCTGGTCGGCGTCGGGGAACTCCACGGCCAGGGCACGGCCGAGTTGTCCCTTGGATCCGATGATCAGGGTCTTCTTGGGCGCCATCCGGGCGGCGTTGTCGAGGGTGGGGTTGTTCTGATCCTTCTCGGAGATCTCTGCCTCGCTCAGCGGGATCGGCCACGGGATCGCAGCAGTCGGGTCGTCCAGGGCTAGCGCGGGGTAGGGCGTCGCGGGACGCCAGTGCTCATTGACCAGGTAGGTGTAGGCCACCCCGTCCTCGAGCGTCTGGTAGCTGTTGCCGACCCCGCGGGGCACGAACACCGCGACGGCGGGGGTGAGCTCGATGTGGAAGACGGCGCCGTACGAGTCACCCTCGCGCATGTCGACCCAGGCGGCGAACGCGGAGCCGTTGGCGACGGAGACGAACTTGTCCCAGGGCTCGGTGTGGATACCGCGGGTCGCGCCGCGGGCGGTGTTGAAGGAGATGTTGTTCTGGACGGGTCCGAAGTCGGGGAGACCTAGGGCCAGCATCTTCTCGCGCTGCCAGTTTTCCTTGAACCAGCCGCGGGCGTCTTCTTTGACGTCGAGGTGGACGACGAGGAGGCCGGGGATGGGGGTTTGTTCTGCGCGTGGTCCGGTCATCGTGGGCCTTCCTTGGTTTCGAGGCTCGTCGCTGGCGCTCCTGGCACCTCAACCAGCGGAGTCACTACTGGCCCTTCTTGGCGTAAGCGGCCTCGGTGGCGTCCTTGTGGGGGCGCCACCAGTCCTCGTGGGCCTGGTACCACGCGATGGTGGCGGTCAGGCCAGCCTTGAAGTCGCCGTAGGTGGGCTCCCAGCCCAACTCGGTGCGAAGTTTGGCTGACTCGATGGCGTAGCGGCGGTCGTGGCCGGCGCGGTCGGTGACGTGGTCGAAGTCGTTCTCGTCGCGGCCGAAGTGGCGCAGCAGCATCCGGACCACGTCGAGGTTGGTCTGCTCCCCGTCGGCGCCGATCAGGTAGGTCTCGCCGATCCGACCCTTGTTGAGGATCGTCCAGACCGCGGAGGAGTGGTCGTCGGCGTGGATCCAGTCGCGGACGTTGAGTCCGTCGCCGTAGAGCTTGATCCGGCCCCCGGAGATCAGGTTGGTGATCTGGCGAGGGATGAACTTCTCCACGTGCTGCCAGGGGCCGTAGTTGTTGGAGCAGTTCGACACCGTGGCCTGGAGGCCGAAGCTGCGCACCCAGGCCCGCACCAGGTGGTCCGACCCGGCCTTCGTGGCGGAGTACGGGCTCGAGGGGTTGTACGGGGTGTCCTCCGTGAAGCGGGTCGGGTCGTCGAGGTCGAGATCGCCGTACACCTCGTCGGTCGAGATGTGGTGCAGGCGGGTGCCGGCCTTACGGCATGCCTCGAGGATGACGAAGGTCCCGATCAGGTTCGTGGTGATGAAGGGGCTGGGGTCGTCGAGGGAGTTGTCGTTGTGCGACTCCGCGGCGTAGTGCACGACCGCGTCGTGGGAGGCCACCAGCGGGTCCACGGTCGCGGGGTCCGCGATGTCGCCCACGACCAGGGTGGCCCGGTCGGTGGGGAGGCCGTCGATCGCCTCCCGGGTGGCCGCGTAGGTGAGTTTGTCCAGCACCGTGATCTCGACGTCGGTGTTCTCGACGAGGTAGTGGACGAAATTGCTTCCGATGAAGCCGGCTCCGCCGGTAACGAGGATGCGTTGCACGCTCGGCAGTCTAGGGTCTGCCCATGCGCGGAATCATCCTGGCCGGAGGCACCGGTAGCCGGTTGCATCCCATCACGTTCGCCATCAGCAAGCAGTTGATGCCGATCTACGACAAACCGATGATCTACTACCCCCTCACCACGCTGATGCTGGCGGGGATCAAAGACATACTGATCATCACCACCCCCCACGAGGCGGAACCCTTTGAACGCCTCCTCGGCGATGGGTCGCAGTTCGGGATCTCGATCACCTACGCCGTCCAGCCCTCCCCGGACGGGCTGGCGCAGGCGTTCGTGATCGGGGAGGAGCACATCGGTTCCGACAAGGTCGGACTCGTCTTGGGCGACAACATTTTCCACGGTTCGGGTCTCGGCACCCGGCTGCGGCGGTACAACGATGTCGACGGGGCGGCCGTGTTCGGTTATCGGGTGGCCGACCCTTCGGCCTACGGCGTCGTGGACTTCGACGCCGATGGCAAGGCGGTCTCGTTGCAGGAGAAGCCGGAGAATCCGAGGAGCCACTTCGCGGTGCCCGGCCTCTACTTCTACGACAACGACGTCGTCGCGATGGCCAAGGACCTGCAGCCCTCGTCTCGTGGGGAACTCGAGATCACCGACCTCAACCGGATCTACCTCGAGCAGGGACGCCTCCAGGTCGAGGTGCTGCCACGCGGGTCGGCCTGGTTGGACACCGGAACCTTTGAGGACCTCAACGACGCCAGCAACTTCGTGCGCGCCATCGAGAAGCGGCAAGACACCAAGATCGGTGCACCCGAGGAAGTCGCCTGGCGGATGGGGTTCATCGACGACGACGCGTTGGTCGCTCAGGCGC
The DNA here is from genome assembly GCF_054783655.1 of Nocardioides salsibiostraticola. Lineage (NCBI taxonomy): Bacteria > Bacillati > Actinomycetota > Actinomycetes > Propionibacteriales > Nocardioidaceae > Nocardioides > Nocardioides salsibiostraticola. Next base: position 136,625 of record NZ_BAAGQD010000027.1, read on the forward strand.
AGGGGTTGTTGAAGAGCGGGTACGGACGGTATCTGTTGGAGTTGGTGGAAGAGGGGGTTCGGTAGGGGGTCGCCTGCCAGGCTCTGCGCGGAGCGGAGGGTTCAGACATGGCCGCCCTCCCGCTTAGGCGACAAGTGCGCCGGGCTTAGAACAACGCTCGGCGAGCTTCAATGAAGGGCTCTATCGCCGCTTGCCGAGGCCAGGCAGGCCACCAGAGACGGTGCGGATGCTGCGTGATTGCGACCTGTTCTGGACCTTGGCCACTTTGACTCCACCGCCGCGGCATCGACCTCTGTGCGTGAGACTTCGATGAGCCGGCAGGCGTCCAGCGGAGTTAGCTTTGAAGTTTCTTCCGCAATCAAGACACAGCCTGGACCTAGTCGTTTTTCGTGATGCGAGAGGTGAACGCGTCGCATCGTTACGGCGTCGGGAAGCCGTGGGTTGGGCCGGTGCTGTCTCTACCCCGAGGGATGTCCGTTTCGGCGGGTTGCGAGCGCGCGCCTTCTTGACCCCCGGTTTGGTCCGCCGTCGACGGACGGCGGCGATTAACTCACGGGCTCTCGGCATGTCTCCGGCGTCGACAGCATTCTCGATGGCTCGCCGCTCATCCTCGGTCGCTTCAACCCGCTGTTTCGCCACGCCCGGATCCTTGCACGTTGGGTGTTCCGGGACTTGATACGCAGTGGGGCGTCGGGGAAGTTCGGTGTGCGGACCACTTTCCTGGCACTGGACCAGCAGACCAGCCGACCAGCGGCACTCGGCTCTATACGCGGGGTGGTTGTGATCGGCGAACGAGTACAGTCCTTCGGCGATCAGCACCGCACCGTCGTGCCGCACCACGAGACGAACAACCGCTTGGCTAGAAGCGCCACACGATCTCTAAGGGATTCGGATCCAACCGCCGGGTGCCGGTCGAGTCCCAGGTTTGGCCAGAAACGCGAAGACAATCTGCGTTGACTGGGAGCCGAGCAATAGATCGGGGCTTGGAGTGGGCCCTAGCCATACCGACGCCGGTGGTCCAAGATGACCTGATCAGGTCGAAGTAGAACCCTTCGATGGAAGCCTGCCGGATCCGTCAAACGGTGGGGCCACGAATGGGCTCCCAGCCGATGAAGACCCGCATTCAGACCACCATCAGTATGTGCAGCCTGGCGTCCGTGCCATTGTCGCCACGCTCACCGACGGTCTTGCTCCCGGCCTAGCGTCGGCCACCGAATGGAGCGACTGGCATCACCGGCCCTGCGCGGCCAAGGAAGATCCGAACACGTGCACGGTCCTCAGACGATCGCGCATCCCCCCACCCCCCCCGACAGGATGTGACCACGTATGTGGGAACCGATTTCCGCTCTCGCCGCCGCTGCTGGAGTTACCGTCGCCACCGTTCTTGGACTAATGGCCGTGAATATCGCCCGCAAGACAGTTGTCCGCTCAGAGCTCGAGTATCGGTCCGGTCGCGCTGACCGAGTCCTGGAGAAGGCCGCTCAGATTGAGTCACTACTCGGTGAGTACCGGGCTGCTCTGCAAGTTTACTGGAAGGAGCAGTACGGGGACGTCCGCACATGGTGGGCCGACCCCGGCATGGGCGAAGACGACAACGCCGCCTTGGTGTCAGCGCGCTTCGCGTGGTTGTTAAACGAAAGAGGCTCTGGGGAAAGGCGCGCCCATGAAATCGACTACAAGCTGGCCGGTGCAGCTGGTGAGTTCCGCGCCTTGGTCAGAGCTACCGGCGCTGATGAAGCAGAATCGTCAAGACTTTTCGCTCTGTTGGACGTGCTCCGCGGAAGCGTCCGCGCTCAATACCACAGCCTCATCCCAGAGGTGCCTTGGGGCGTCGATCCATCGAGCGACGCCTACGGAAAGAAGGTTCTGACGGCGATGGCGAACACCGTCGTAGAGCCCCTTGCAGAAGGCGAAGCGCAAGATGAACTCAAACGGTCAGTCGTCACGTGGTTCAGCAACTATCTCAAGGACAACGATGATGCAGCCATCACTCCTGCGGTGGCAGCCATTGACTTCTACGAGGACTTCGTGCAGGCCAAGTGGATGCCTGACTGCGAGCGGTTGGTCGGCCCGGCTCATGCCCGCGCACTGGTGACGCCCTAACCGAACGCCGGCGGAACATCCTGGAATTCCGCATTGCGAGTAGGGGCCGCCCGACCCACCAAGGACTCTCTAGGCAACTCCACTAGCATCCGTGGAAGTGCACCTGATGCGAAGCGGCCATCATCGAGCAGTCCTGTTACGGGGAACGGGGCGTAAAGGAGGGTGTTCGCGCCTCGACGCACGGGCACCTTGCTGAAAGACCCGGGCAAGTCGTTTCAGCAAGGCTCTTTCCTTTACCCCGATCCTGCGCACGGGCGGAGACGCTATCCGTTTATGGGAGCCGCCGAGACTTTGGGCAGGCGATTAGCGCCGCCAGTTGGCAACCAACTAGTACGCACCGTCAGACGTCAACACAACCCGAACAGTCTTGGCGATGATGTTGAGGTCCTGGAGCATCGACCAGTTGTCGACGTAGTAGAGGTCCAGCCGTACGGCTTCCTCCCAGGTGAGGTCGGATCGTCCGGAGACCTGCCACAGGCCGGTGAGGCCGGGGCGGACGTCGAGGCGGCGCTCGACGTGCTTCTCGTACTGCGCGACCTCGGCGGGCAGCGGGGGGCGGGGGCCGACCAGGCTCATCTCGCCGCGCAGGACGTTGAACAGTTGGGGCAGTTCGTCGAGGGAGTACTTCCGCAGGAAGCGGCCGGCGCCGGTGATGCGGGGGTCGTCGTGCATCTTGAACAGGCCGCGTTCGTAGCCGGCGGCGGCGTGGAGGTCGGCGAGGAGTTCCTCGGCGTTGGTGACCATGCTGCGGAACTTCAGGCAGGCGAACTCGCCTCCGCCCTTGCCGACGCGGGTCTGGCGGAACAGGGCGGGGCCGTCGTCGCGGCGTACCCACAGGGCGATGCCGAGCAGGATCGGGCTGAACACGACGATCGCGAGGAAGGAGCCCACGATGTCGAAGAGACGTTTGGCGACCTGGGAGATCCCGCTGGCCCGCGGCGGGTCGACGTGGATCAGGGGGAGGCCGCCGACCGGGCGGATCCGGACCCGGTCGCTGCTCACGTCGGTCACGCTGGGGGCGACGACCAGTTGGACGTCGGCCTTGGCCAACTCATAAGCGAGGCGACGTAGGTCCTCGGAGGTCTTGACCGCCCCACCTGCGAAGAACACGATGTCGGGTTTCAGGGCCTCGACCTGGCAGAGGATCTCGTCGGTCGTGCCGATCACGGGTACGCCGCCGTGGGTGGTCGGCTCCGAACCGGCCGGGGTCAGCGCCCCCAGGAGGTCGTAGCCGAGCCAGGACTCGCGGCGCAGGACGCCGGCGATCTCGTCGATGTGGGTGGCGGACCCGGCGATCAGGACCCGGCTGAGCAGGTGCCCGCGCCGGTGCGCGCGGTGGACGGTACGCCGCAACAACAGTCGGCCCAGCACGATGGCCGGCAGACCGAAGGCGAAGGCCAGGACGTAGAACCCGCGGGCCAGGGGGAACTTGGCCAGGAAGCAGGCGACCCCGAGGAAGCCGAAGGTGAACAGGGTGGCGCGCGTGATGCGTTTGTACTCATCGGGTCCGGCCACGAACACGCTGGTCGCGTAGGCGCCGAAGCCGAGGTTGATCGCCATCCACAGCAGCACGGTGACGATCGCGAAGATCCCCACGAACTCATCGACCCGGGTGTCGACCTCGAAGATCTGCCACCGTGACCGGCCGATCACGGCGGCCGACACGCAGGTCACGATGATGATCAGATCGACCAGGAACGCGGTGGCGGGCAGGTAGCGCAAAGCTCGTGAGGGTGTTCTCGTGTCACTGCGGGCCCGCAGTTCCTCAAGAATGGTCATCGTGTCCTCACACTGGTTCGCTGCCCCTCACGATGCCAGTCTGAGATGACAGACGTTTAATCGGCGGTGAGGGCACCTGATTCAACATCCATCTTAGAGCGGTTCGGGCCACGATGAGGGTGCATTGGGTGCTCAGATGGGTCACGAATGATCCACTCCTCGGCAACATCGCGGGTTCCGACTAGGCTGCCGCGCATGAAGATCCTGGTCACCGGCGGCGCCGGCTATATCGGTTCCATCACCTGCAAGGCCCTCGAGGAGGCCGGGCACACGCCGGTCGTCCTGGACTCCCTGGAGTCCGGACCGCGGGTCTTCGTCAAGGATCGGATCTTCTACGAGGGCGACATCGCCGACCGCGAGCTGCTGGGCCGCATCGCCGCCGAGCACCCCGACATCGACGCGACGATCCACATGGCCGCGCTGATCGTCGTACCGGAGTCGATGGAGAAGCCCTACGAGTACTACCAGAACAACGTCGCCAAGTCCCTGGACATGTTCGACGAACTGACCGCCCTGGGGATGCCGCGGGTGCTGTTCTCCTCCTCGGCCAGCCTCTACGCCACCAAGGACGACTTCGAGGTCACCGAGGTCGACCCGCTGGACCCCGCCTCGCCGTACGCCCGCACCAAACGCGTCATGGAGATGGTCCTGACCGACCTGGCCGCCGCCACCGACCTGCGCGCGATCATCCTGCGCTACTTCAACCCCATCGGCTCCGACCCGGACCTCGAGTCCGGCATCTACGTCCGCGAGCCCTCCCACGTGCTGGGTCAGCTCGTGATGGCCGCCCGCGGCCAGAAGGACGCCTTCACCATCACCGGGGTCGAGCACCCCACCCGCGACGGCACCGGCATCCGCGACTACGTCCACGTCTGGGACCTCGCGCGCGCCCACGTGCGCGCGGTCGAACAGTTCGATCAGGTGCTGGCCACCGTCGGGTCGACCAGCACGGTGATCAATGTCGGCACCGGGGAGGGGGTGACCGTGCGGGAACTGGTCTCCTCCTTCGAGGCCGTCTTCGGCTCGAAGGTGCCCGTCGCCGAGGCCCCGCCGCGTCCCGGCGACGCCGTCGGAGCGTTCGCGAACGTGGACAAGTCCGCCGAACTGCTCGGGTGGCGCAGCGAGTTGTCGCTGGACGACGCCATCGCCTCCGCGCTCGCCTGGGGGGCGAAGCGCCAAGAGATCCTCGGATACGAGTAGCGGTAACGACGGTTTTTTCTGTGGTGTTCAACCCTGGCCAGAACCAAGGCCCCGTGATATAGGGACGAGATCGTAAGGTCTTGTGAACTTCCCCGAATACCCTCGTCACGCTGTTCTACTTTTTCCATGACCACTTCAACACAGACGAAGAGCCGCGGTCGCGGGCGACCCCGGACCCCCGGCGCCGATGCACGCGTACTCAAGGCTGCTCTGGAGGAGTACGCCGACCGCGGCTGGGCCGGGTTCACCATGGACGGCGTGGCCCGCCGGGCCAAGGTCGGCAAATCCACGCTCTATCTGCGGTGGACCGACAAGAACACCCTGCTGCTCGAGGCGGTCACCAGCCACTCCGAGTCCGTGTGCGCGGTGGACACCGGGTCCCTGCGCGGCGACCTGGAGTCCCTGGCGCTGAACCTCTTCCGCCTCTACACCGGTCCCACCGGGTGGGCCTCGCTGCGACTGGCCGTCGACGCCACGGCGATCGACTCACCGTGGCGCGCGACCAGCGAGGAGATGTTCTGGGGTCGCCTGGAGGGCATCCGTCCCATGTTCGACCGCGCCGTGGAGCGCGGCGAGCTCGACCCCCGCGTCGACTGCGACGACCTGGTGCACGGCGTGTGCGGGTCGATCACGATGCAGGCCCTGCGCCTGGACAGCGAGGCCGACCCGATGAGCGACGAGGACCTGGCCGCCCGCGCGCGGCGTACGGTCGACTTCCTGCTCAGCGGTGCAGCAGCGCAGAAATCCGCCTGACCAGATCATCGGTCGCCTCGGCGGCCGCGGGGCTCAGCGGCCCCATGTCGATGAAGCCGTGGATCATGGCGTCGTAGCGGGTGCGGTCGACCTCGACCCCCGCCGCCTCCAGGGTGTCGGCGTACGCCTCACCCTCGTCGCGCAGGGGGTCGTACTGTGCGGTGACCACGATCGCGCGCCCCACTCCGGCGAGTTCGCCGAAGATGGGGGAGAGGCGGGCCTCGTTCAGGTCGACGTCGGCGTTGTCCCCGAGGTACTTGGTGAAGAACCACTCCATCGTCGCGGACTCCAGGAAGTAGCCGGTCGCGTTCTCCGCCCGTGAGGCGTAGTCGCCCACCACGTGGGTGGCGGGGTAGATGAGCACCTGCGCGGTCACCGTGTCGGGACGCGCCTGGGCGGCGTACGCCGAGAGGTTGCCTCCGGCGCTGTCGCCTCCGACGGCCAGGACGTCGTTGCCGCCCAGGGTGGCGAGGTTCGCAGCGGCCCAGTCCACGGCGGTCAGGGTGTCCTCGACCGCGGCGGGGAACAGGTGCTCGGGGGCGAGGCGGTAGTCGATCGAGACCACGACCGTGTCCGCGCCGGCGCAGATCCGGCGGCAGGTCTGGTCGTGGGTGTCGAGGTCGCCGATCACAAACCCGCCACCGTGGATGTAGACCATCGTCGGGAACGGGCCCTCGCCGGTGGGGCGATAGATGCGGGCGGGTACGCCGTCGGCGTCGGCCTTCTCCACCGAACCCACCGCGACCACCTGGTCGGGGGTCACCCCGTCGCACGTCATGGCCCGGAAGCCCGCGCGGGCCTCCTCGACAGTGGCCTCGTGGATGGGCGGGTAGCCCGAGTTGGCGATGAGGTCGAGCAGGACGGCGATTCCCGGGTCAACAGACATGGCTGGAATCTAGCCCTCTTGTGCTGGGTGGGATGGGTGGCGTCCCGGTTGGTCGGCTCAGTCGACGGCGAGGGTGTGCATCGAGCGGAGGACGGCCGCGACCTGGGGGACCTCGTGGGTGCGGTACATCCCGGTGCCGCCGAGGCTCGCGAGGACCGCGAAGAAGCCCTCGCCCTGGAGCATCTCCTCCTCGAACAGGTCGATGGCGTGCGGCAGGGCGTGGCAGATCGGCAGGCCGAGGCGCCGTAGGCGGAAGGAGTTGATCAGCACCTGGCCCTGGTGGCGGATCCGGTTGACGGGGTCGGTGAGTTGGCGGAACTGGAAGCCGATGCCGGGGTCGATCGTCAGGTGGCGTACGCCGCGGGTGCGGGCGTTCTCGACGCGGACGGCGAACTGGTCGAGCATCATCGGGACCGGGTCGGCCTCCACCTCGGTGGTGTCCAGGGCGCGGGCGTGGCCGCCGTACACATGGCAGAGGACCACGGTGGCGTCGTACTCCGCGGCGAGGTCGAACATGGCGTCGTCGTCCACGGACCCGGTGAGGTTCACTAGCCGGGCCCCGGCGCGCAGGCCGGCGCGGACGGTCTCGGTCTCGTAGCTCTCGATGGACACCGCGATGCCCTCGGCGCTGAGCGCCTCGATGACGGGGACGACCCGGGAGTTCTGCTCGTCGGCGTCGACCCGAGCGGAGGTGGGCAGGGTCGACTCGGCGCCGAGGTCGACGCAGTGGGCGCCCTGGGCGGTCAGGGTGCGGCCGCGTCGGATCGCGCTCTCATGCGTGGTCGAGATGCTGGTGCGGTACGTCGAGTCGCGCGACAGGTTGATCACGCCCATCAGCGCCGGCTCGGTGTCGGTGTCGATGCTGCGGTCGCCGATCTGGAGGGGGGCGACATCGTGGTCGAGGTCGTCGGCGTACGTCGCGGCCAGGCGGGCCAGGGAGCGCAGATCGATCACGCGGTGTCATTCGTGGTGACGTCCGAGGTGGGCTTGACGTACCGGTTCATCAGGAAGCCCTCGGCGGTCAGGACGTGGGCGAGGTCGAAGCCGCTGACCTCCTCGAGTGCGTCGGTGCGTGGGGTCTGGGCGGTGCCGGCGAAGACGGGGGACAGGGTGATGTCGGCTTCGTCGAGGAGGTCGGCGGCAACCATTCCTTCCAGCAGGCTCGGTCCGCCCTCGCACACGATGCGGCGCAGGCCGCGTTGGGTGAGTTGGTCGACGATGAAGGTGGGCGACACGTGCGGTTCGCGGGCCGAGATGATGTCGCAGGTGGCCTCGGCGCGGGCCAGGGTCTTGGAGTCGGCGGGGTGGTCGGCCATCGGGCCGGTGAACACGATCGGCCGGTGGGTGCTCTCGGCGAAGGTCGGGCTGTCCCAGTCGAGATTCAGCGACCCGCTGACGATGGCCAGGGTGGGGGCGGCGGACTGGCCGGCCTTCTTGCGGCGTTCGGCGTCGCCCTCCTTGGCGGTCATCGGGCCGTAGCCCTCTGCGCGGAAGGTTCCGCCGCCGACCAGGACGACGTCGGCGAAGCGGCGTACGGCGTCGAACACGTCGCGGTCGACCGAGGAGGAGATCGATCCGCTCAGGCCGTCGGGTCCTGCGGCGGCCCCGTCGAGGGTGGTGACCATCATCGCGCGCACCCACCGGGCGTCGGCCGGCCACGGGTAGGCGTCGGCCACCTCGTCGGGGGTCAGGTCTCCGGTGCTCGGTCCCAGGATCATCTTCACGCCTACGAATCTAGTGGGGGTGTGGCTGGGGCGGGGTGGCGGTGCGTGAGGTACCGAACCGGCGCCCGATTGGGTTGCCAGGTCACCGCCGCCCCGACGCGCCCTAGGCTCGACCCATGGTCACTGCCGTGGTGTTGTCAGGCGGCGCGAACCTCGGCGCCGTACAGGTCGGGATGCTTCGCGCGTTGGTCGAGGACGGGGTACGCCCCGATTTCATCGTCGGTACGTCGGTGGGCGCCCTGAACGGGGCCTTCATGTCGAGCCGGTGGAGCCCCGAGGGCGTGGAGGAGTTGGCGGACGTCTGGGTGCAGATGCGGCGCTCGGACGTGTTCCCCATCGACCTGTTCGGCGGTCTGCTCGGATTCCTGGGCCGCCGCGACAACCTGGTCCCGATCTCGGGGCTGCGCAAGATCGTGAGCCGGTACGTCGAGTTCGAGCGTCTCGAGGACGCCCCGATCCCGCTCCAGGTCGTCGCTACCAACCTGCTCACCGGTGTCGACAACCCCCTGTCGACCGGGGACAGTGTCGAGGCGGTGCTGGCCAGCGCGGCCATCCCGGGGGTGTACCCGCCGATCGAGATCGACGACACGCCGTACATCGACGGCGGCGTCGTCAACAACACCCCCATCTCGCACGCCATCGACAGCGGGGCCGACACGATCTGGGTGCTGCCGGCGGGGATCGCCTGCGGGTTGGACGAGGCGCCGACCGGTGCGCTCGCCATCGTCCTGCACTCGGTGAGCCTGCTCATCAACCGGCGACTGCAGCGCGACATCGAGGAGTTCCAGGACACCTACGACCTGCGCGTGGTGCCGCCGCTGTGCCCGCTGGACGTCAGCCCCACCGACTTCAGCCGGGCCGCCGAGCTGATCGAGCGGGCCTACGGCTCGACGAAGGCCTGGTTGGCCGCCGCGCCCCCGAGCGGTGACCAGGCGTACCTGCTGGAGGACCTGCACCGGCTCTGACCTCGCCGATCGCTGATCGTCCGGAAGGCGCCCGCCGCGGGGGCGCCGTCTGCCAGAGTGCGGCCATGGAGATCGGCCTGACCCTGCCCGTGATGGAGCCCGACCTGTGGGGCGACGGGCCCGCGGTGCTCGAAGCCTGGTCGCGCGCGATCGATGCCGGCCCCTTTGCCTCGGTGTGCTTCGGGGAGCGGATGGCCTTCGACAACCCCGAGACCCTGACCCTGCTGGGCGCCGTCGCGGCCTGGACCTCCCGGGTCCGGATCGCCACGACGGTGATCGTGCCGCAGTTCCACGACCCGGTGCTGCTGGCCAAGTCGTTGGCCACCGCCGACCAGCTCAGTCGGGGACGACTCAGCGTCGCGCTGGGCGTGGGTGGGCGCGAGGAGGACTACCGGGCGGCGGGCGCCGATCTCTCCACGCGCACCATGGCGCAGCTGGCCGACCGGGTCGCCACCATGCGCCGGGTGTGGTCCGGCGAGAGGGTCGTGGACGCCGTACTCCCCGTTGGGCCGCCGTCCCACCAGACGAACGGCCCGGAGCTGATGGTCGGCACCCTGGGACCCAAGACGATCCGGCATTCCGCGGACTGGGCCGACGGGCTCGCGGGCGTCACCCTCGACCTCGACGTCGCTGCCGTCGGCGCACTGTTCGACCTGACCCGCAGCGCCTGGGCGGACGCCGGCCGCCCGCCGCCACGGCTGACCACCTCCTTCTGGGTCGCCCTGGACGACGGCGGAGCCGGGGGAGCGGAGCGGGCCCGCGACCAGATCCACCGCCACCTGCGCCACTACATGAATTGGCTACCGGTCGAGTGGGTCGACGCGATGGCCCCCACCACCGGATTCGCCGGTACGCCGACCCAGTTGCGCACCCTCCTGGACCGGTTGGCCGACGTGGGCGCCCACGAGGTGCAGCTGATCCCCACCTCCAGTGACGTGCGCCAGGTGGCGGAGATCGCCGCCGTCGTGGGCTAGCGGGTGGACTAGAGGGTCACGCTCGGGGGACAGCGGTTTCGGTCGTCACGCGAGGTTGATCAGCGGGTGTCGGTGATCTGACCTACCCTCGTGGAGTCGGCACCGATCCTGCCGACGATGTGACCCTGGGGAGGGACTCGATGATCCGACGCGTAGCCGTGTTGAGCGCAGCCGTGACCGCAGTTCTGGCGCTACCGACGGCGGTGGTCTTCGCCGGTGGCGGGGCCGCGGCGGCGCCGGTCGTGAGCAGTGCTCTGCCCGCGGTGGCCGTGACCGGTATCAGCGTGACGGGGGTCGGGGTGGCGACGTACCCCGACTTCGACTCGGCCGTGTCTCGCTACGCGATCACCACCGGTCCCACCACCGATGGTGCCGTCACGGTCGAGGTGAGCGCCGGGCCCGGCGCCGCGGTCCTGATCAACGGCTGGCCGAGCGCCGGCCCCACCGACGTGACCGGCCTCGAGCCCGGGGACGAGGTGTCGGTGATCGTGCAGGACGGTGCCGAGTCGGCGGCGTACGCGTTCGTGTTCCTGCCCGAGGAGTTCCCCGAGCTGACCACCACGGTCGCCGAGAAGCCCGGACGCGCCCCCGGCCTGGTCGGTCTCACCCTGAACCGTTTCGGCAACGGTGGTGCCTCTTTCGAAACCGTCGTGGACGGCAACGCCGTGCCCGCACACGTGCTGGCCTCCGCGGAAGGGGTCATCGACCTCAAGGTCCAGCCCAACGGGTCGTACTCCGCCTCGCGGTTGACCAGCTCCCCCGGTCGGACCGGCGCCACCCTGGTCGAACTCGACCGCACCTTCACCGAGGTCGATCGCCACGAAACGGTCGGTCTGGTCAACACCGACAACCACGACTCGATCCTGCGACCGGACGGGTCGGCGGTGCTGCTCGCCTACGAGTACGACGCCGCAGCCGACCTGACCGACGCCGTCATCCAGGAGCTCGACCCGGCCGGCAACATCGTCTTCGAGTGGAACAGTCGGGAGGACCTGCTCGACGAGACGGTCCACCCGACCGCGAACGCAGGCGACTACGCCCACATCAACTCGCTCGTCGAGATGGCCGACGGGGACTTCCTCGCCTCCTTCCGCCACACCTCCTCGGTGCTGAAGATCGCCAGGACCGCCCACGACGGCTTCGCCCCCGGCGATGTCGTCTGGCGCCTCGGGGGCCGCAACAGCGACTTCGACTTCGCCGACGACCCGTTCCCCGGCGGACCGTGCGCCCAACACACCGCATCCGAACTGCCCAACGGCAACATCCTGATCTACGACAACGGCTCGGTCTCGGGCTTCGGTCCGGTCCTGTGCATCGACCCGGCCGACCCAGAGGGCGACACGGTCGCCCGGGGCAGCACCCGTGTCACCGAGTACGACCTCGGCGAGGTCGACACCGACCCCGCCACCCAGGAGACGGCCACCCTGGTGTGGGACTACAGCCCGGGCTACTTCGGTCTCTTCGCCGGGGGCGCGATCCGTTTGGACAACGGCAACACCCTGATCGGGTACGCCGCCATCCGGCAGGCCGTCGCCGCCGAGATCGACCCGACGGGTGAGGTGCTGTGGGAGGTCCAGCACGACGAGCCCGAAGCCAGCAAGCGGTACGCCACCTACCGGTCCACCCCGTTCCCGGCGGCCGAGGACCTCGACGCCATCGACCCCGAGGTCGCCGTCTTCACCCCGGGGGTCGGCGCCACCTATGAGCTCGGACAGCAGGTGTACGCCGCCGCGACCTGCACCGACGTCGGCGGGTCGACCCTCCAGTCCTGCACCGGTTCCGGGGAGCTCCTCGACACCTCGAGCGCCGGGACCAAGGAGTTCACCACCACCGCCACCGACGGCGCGGGCAACTCCACCACCGTGCGACGGACCTACACCGTGATCGGGGACTACCAGCCGGACCTGCGGATGAAGATCCCCGGGAACGGTTTCGTCGGCAACGACCGCTACGGCGCGACCGGGCAGCGCGTCGTACGCCGCATCCCGGACATCAACGGCACGGTCCGCACCGTGGTGAAGGTCCAGAACGACGGCAACGCCGCCGACTCCTTCACCGTGCAGGCCGCACCGCGTCGTAAGGGTTTCGTGGCCAAGTTCTTCGTCGGTGGCCGCAACGTCACCCAGCAGGTCAAGAAGGGCACCTACCGCACCGGAGCCGTCGCCCCGGGCCGCACCGCGAAGCTCGTCATCAAGAGCAAGCGCCTCAACCGGGTCTCCCGCGGTGACCGGTGGCGCCAGGTCGTCAAGACGTCCTCGGTCTCGGAGCCCGGAGCCGGAGACCGGATGTCGCACGTGCTGAAGGCGATCGGCTGACGAGGGGCTGAAGATGGGGCCCGCGCCGCTTCCGCCCGACGAGTTGGGCGCGCAGGCCAGACTGGACCCATGAGCAGCACGCGTACCGCCCACGAACCCGCCACCTGGGTCCGCGCCGGAGTCCACGTGGGAGCCTTCGTGGCCCTGCTGTGGGTCCTGGAGATCGTGGACGCCGTCCTACCGCGCTCCCTGGACCAGTACGGCGTCCAGCCCCGGTCGGACGAGGGTCTGGTCGGCATCCTGTTCGCGCCGGTGCTGCACGCCGGGTTCGACCATCTGGTGAGCAACACGTTGCCGGTCATCGTGCTGGGCTTCCTGGTGTTCGTCTCCGGGATCTCGCAGGGGTGGACGGCCACCGCGATCATCTGGGTCGTCGGCGGGATCGGGGTCTGGCTGATCGCACCGGGCAACGAGGTGCACCTGGGCGCCTCGGTGCTGGTGTTCGGATGGTTGGTCTACCTCATCGTGCGGGGCGCCTTCACCCGCAACGCAGGCCAGATCATCCTCGGCCTGGTGCTGGTCTTCCTCTATGGCGGACTGTTGTTCGGGGTCCTGCCCGGGCAACCGGGAGTCTCCTGGCAGGGTCACCTGTTCGGGGCCATCGGCGGTGGCCTGGCCGCCGCGATGCTCAGCGACCGGACGCCCTCGCGACGGAAGTGATCGCCGCGGACCCGGTCGGTCCCGCTACGAGGCCGTGGACTGGTCCGATGCGTTCGTCGGCGGGTGGGCGACCGGCTCGTGCACGATGCTGAGAGCCGGCGCGGCCAAGGGCAGCAGCGCCTCGAACACGTGGGTCTCGGGGACGTAGGAGATCGAGCCCCCGTGCAGGTCGAGCAGGTCCCGCACGACCGACAGTCCCAGACCGGAGCCGGTGGCGGTGGCCCCCGGGGCGCGGCTGTAACGCTCGAAGAGGTACGGGACGAAGTCCTCCGGCACCCCGGTGCCGGCGTCGGAGACCTCGATCAGTCCCATCCCGTCGCGGCTCCCGGCGTGCAGGGTGATGGGCTCGGTGCCGTACTTCGCGGCGTTGGTCACCAGGTTGGCCAGGATCTGCTGGAGGCGGAGGGGGTCGACCCGGACCGTGATCGTGTCGCTGCAGTCGATGCGCAGGTCGAGATCGGGGAACCCCGCCGCGCACAGGCTCAACTCGCCGGCCAGGTCGACATCGGCGGGTTGGACCACGAGGCCACCGTGCTTGGCACTGGCGACGGCCAGAAGGTCCTCGGTGAGCAGGGTGAGGCGGTGGGTGAGCATCAGGCAGCGGTCCTGGGCGCGGCGTACCCCTGCTGGCAGTTGGCCCTCCATCTCGGCGGGCAACGGTCCGTTCAGTTCGCCGTCATGGAGCACCTCGAGGTAGCCCCGTAGCCCCCCGAGTGGAGTGCGCATCTCATGGGTGACCACGGCGATGAGGTGGTCGCGCAGGCCCTGGGCCTCGAGAAGTTCGTCGTTCTGCAGGGACAGTTGCCGGGCGTAGGTCTGCATCTGCCGTTGGAGGCGCCCGGACTCCACGAGCATCGAGATCAGGACCACGATGGCGGCGGTCAGGGCCATGGCGCGGGCGCCGTACCACCCGGAGGTGAAGCGGCCCTGCGCGAGCAGCACCAGACCGGCGTCGCTGGCCGCGGCGGCCACGGCCACGAGTGCCCACGTCTCGACCCCGAGCTGCCGTCCGGAACGGGAGGCGACCCCGGCAACGGCGGCGAGCAACGCCAGCACGTTGATCGCCCCGATCCAGGGGCCGTAGGTCTGGGTCAGGATGCTGTAATCGCCGTCGACGATGATGACGGGGAGGCGGGCCGAACCCACGGTCGCTAGGAGTCCCAGACCGGCGACGACCGCCAGGATGACCGCGTGGGTGGCGAAGATGCGTCGGGCCCGGCGGTCGATCCGGGAGATCCAGCCCTCGAACCGGTCGGGCCACGGGGCGAGGGCGACGGCGAGGAGGATGGGGAAACCGACGTGGGTGGCCGCCCACATCCACGGTGCACTGCTCGGGGCGGCCCCGAACAGGCCGGTCTCGGTGATCACGCCGGGAAAGACGAGGGTGTGGAGGATGACCACCCCGCCGGAGAAGACGTAGGCCCACGACAGGGCCAGGGACCGCGGGCCGCCGCCGGCGCGATAGTGCTCGACGAGCACGACCGAGGTCAGCAGGTCGCCCACGATGACCACCGCGAAGAAGGCGGGCAGGAAGGCGTCCAGTTGACCCACGGGCATGTCCGGGTTCATCAGCAGGACAGCGGTCACTGCGAACAGCAGGCCGGCCGCCACCCAGGGCGCGCGGCCAACACGCGTCTGCGGTAGCGCGGCCAGGGTCGTCATGGTTGAAGTCTGCACGACCAGACCCGATCTCGGAGTCGTTTGTGGGCTATCTGAGCGATGTGACCAAGTCGTGGATCAGCTCGTGACCCGGGTCGTAACCGGGGAAGTAGGTGCAGACCCGGTCCGCGAACCCACCGAAGCGGCGTTGCATCTCGGCGGCGCACTCCTCGGGAGTGCCGCGGATGCCGATGGTGTCGATCATGTCGTCGGTGATCAGATCCATCATCGCCATGATGTCCCCGGTCTTGGACAGCGTGTTGAGCTCGGGTTGGATCTCACCCCAGCCCTCGACGTCCAGGACGGAGCGGTACGCCGGGGTGGAGGCGTAGAAGGCCAGGAGGCCACGCACCGCGAGGGTGGCGGTGGCCAACTCCTCCTCGGTCCGCCCGAGGGCGCAGATCGCCTGCGGGTAGATCGTGAAGTCCCCGGCGTCGTCGGCGCGCCGGGCCAGGCCCTCCTCGATGGCCGGGAGGGTGCGCTCCTGCAGGTGAGCGTGGCTGTGGAAGGGCATCACGAGCAGTCCGTCGGCCACCTCCGCGGCGGTTCGCGTCATCAGCGGCCCCAGCGCGCCGAGCAACACCGGGGGGCGCCCGAAGGGATTGGGCCCGGGGATGAAGGTGGGTGGCATCAGGGTGTGGCGGGTGTGCTCACCGCGGAAGTCCAGCCGGGTGCCGTCCTGCCACGAGGTCAGGATCGCCTTCACGGCCAGCACGATCTCCCGCATCCGGGCGGCGGGCGGACTCCACGTGGCGCCGTACCGCTTCTCGATGTGGGGCTGGATCTGCGATCCCAGGCCCAGTCGGAACCGTCCCTGGGTCATCAGTTGCAGGTCCCAGGCGGCGTTGGCCAGGTGCATGGGGCTGCGCGGCATCGCGATCGCCACATTGGTCATCAGGTCCACGTCGGTGACCCCGGCGGCGGCGGCCAGGGGAAGGAAGACGTCGTGGGGACCCTCGAAGGTGAACAGGCCAGCCACGCCGGTCGCGGCCAACTCCTGGGCCCGGGCCGCGGCCTGGTCGGGGCGGGCGTCGAGTTGGAGGTCGAGAAGCATGGCCGCAGCCTAGAGCGTAATTAGAACAAGTTCTAGTCAGCCGCGGGTGGGTGAGGTGCGCCGGCTCAGCACGAACGCCACCGGGTATGTCTGGCTCGTCGGGGAGCAAACGCCTCGCGACCTGCGTTGTGGTCGAATCAAGCGCCCGGATATCGACCACAACGCAGGTCGCGGTATCAGCGCAATCAGCAGGCCGACGTACCCCCGAACAAGCAGAAACCACCCCCAGGCTGACGCCTGAGGGTGGTCGATGCGGTGCGACCTACTTGCCCTTGCGAGCCTTCGACGCGGTCTTGGCGCGCTCGTTGGCGTCCAGGACGACCTTGCGGATCCGGGCCATCTCCGGGGTGACCTCGACGCACTCGTCGTCGCGGCAGAACTCCAGGCACTGCTCCAGCGACAGCTTGCGCGGCGGGACCAGCTTCTCGAAGTTGTCCGAGGAGGCCGACCGGATGTTGGTCTGGGCCTTCTCCTTGGTGATGTTGACGTCCATGTCGTCGGCGCGGGAGTTCTCGCCGATGATCATGCCCTCGTAGACCTCGGTGGTCGGGTCGACGAACATCGTGCCCCGCTCCTGCAGGTTCGTCATGGCGTACGCCGTCGCCGCACCCTTGCGGTCCGCGACCAGGGAGCCGTTGACCCGCGAGCGGATCTCGCCGGCCCAGGGCTCGTAGCCGTCCGAGATGCCGTGGGCGATGCCGGTTCCGCGGGTGTCGGTGAGGAACTGGGTGCGGAAGCCGATCAGGCCACGCGCGGGGACCATGAACTCCATCCGGACCCAGCCGGTGCCGTGGTTGGTCATCTGCTCCATGCGGCCCTTACGGCTGGCCAGCAGTTCGGTGATGGTGCCGAGGTACTCCTCCGGCGCGTCGATGGTCAGGCGCTCGTAGGGCTCGTGGACCTTGCCGTCGACCTCACGGGTGACGACCTGGGGCTTGCCGACGGTGAGCTCGAAACCCTCACGCCGCATCTGCTCGACCAGGATGGCCAGCGCGAGCTCGCCGCGGCCCTGTACCTCCCAGGCGTCGGGGCGCTCGGTGGGCAGGATGCGCAGGGAGACGTTACCGATCAGCTCGGCGTCCAGGCGGTCCTTGACCAGACGGCCGGTGACCTTCCCGCCCTTGATGCGGCCCACCAGCGGGGAGGTGTTGGTGCCGATGGTCATCGAGATCGCGGGCTCGTCGACGTGGATCAGGGGCAAAGCCACCGGGTTGTCGACGTCGGCGAGGGTCTCACCGATGGTGATGTCGGGGATACCGGCGATGGCGACGATGTCACCGGGACCGGCCTCCTCGCCGGGCTTGCGCACCAGACCCTCGGTGATGAGGAGTTCGGTGATCTTGACGTTCTTGACCTCACCGTCGCGGCGCATCCAGGCGACGGTCTGGCCCTTCTTCAGGTGACCCTCGTGGATGCGGACCAGCGCGAGGCGACCCAGGAACGGGGAGGCGTCGAGGTTGGTGACGTGGGCCTGCAGGGGCGCGCCCTCGGTGAACTTCGGCGCGGGGATCGTGTCGAGGATCGTCTTGAACAGCGGCTCGAGGTTGTCGCCCTCGGGCATCTCGCCGTTCGCGGGCTGGGTCAGGTGGGCGATGCCCGCGCGACCGGAGGCGTACACGACCGGGAAGTCCAGGGCGTCCTGGCTGTGGCTGTCGTCGAGCAGGTCCATGAACAGTTCGTAGGTTTCATCGACGACCTCGGCGATACGCGCGTCGTTCCGGTCGGTCTTGTTGACCACCAAGATGACCGGCATGTCGGCGTTCAGGGCCTTGCGGAGCACGAAGCGGGTCTGGGGCAGCGGACCCTCGGAGGCGTCGACCAGCAGCACGATGCCGTCGACCATGGACAGGCCGCGCTCGACCTCGCCACCGAAGTCGGCGTGGCCGGGGGTGTCGATGATGTTGATGGTCATCGGCTTGCCCTCGGCGGCGGGACCGGCGTAGTGCACGGCGGTGTTCTTCGCGAGGATCGTGATTCCCTTCTCGCGCTCGAGGTCGCCGGAGTCCATGACCCGCTCGTTGACGCTCTCGGCCTCGTGCGCGGTGAAGGCGCCGGCCTGTCGCAGCATCGCGTCGACCAGCGTGGTCTTGCCGTGGTCGACGTGCGCCACGATCGCGACATTGCGCAGATTGGCCGACCTGGTCACAGCGGGCGTGGTTTCAGACATACGCGAGTAGTTCACTTCCGATTGAGTGCGCGGGCGCGCGTGATGGGCCCGCAGGTAGAGCGCGAGTCTAAGGGCGCAAGCCATCGGCTCCGGCATTGTCGTGCGTGCAGGAGCCTGCCTGTGAGGCACGACACCCTGCGGTGCGTGCGCCCTCGGGTCGCTCAGAGGAGGATAGTCCCTGACGAAGTGGTGGTGAATTTTGCCCTGGAGCCACCAATTCGTCAGGGACTATCGCTGGGGTGGGACAGGTGTGGGGGCGTGGTGGAATGGCGAGATGACCGCCCCCCAGTTGCCGGCGGCGCCCGGTGCGCCGCACCTCGTGATCGACCCGATCCTCGACAGTTTCGCGGACGCGATCGGTGAGCACCTGCGGATCTACCGACACCACTGCCTGTACGTCGCCCACGTGGCCCGAGCGCTGGCCCCCGAATCGGCGGCCCGCCACGACCGGGCGCTGGGCATCGCCGCGGCCTTCCACGACCTCGGCCTGTTCGCCGAGGGGACCATCGACTACCTGGAGCCCTCGGTGACCCTCGCGGCGGCGTACTGCGAGAGGGAGGGGTACGCCGACCTCGTCCCGCTGGTCACCCGCCTGATCGAGAACCACCACAAGATCACTCGGGTTGGGAGTGGTGGTCGCTTGGTTTCGAGGCTCGGGCCTGGCGGCCCTCGCACCTCGACCAGCGCGGCGGGCGGGCCTGGCGTGGCTCGCACCTCGACCAGCGCGACGCGGGGAACCTCGGGCGAGGCCGACCTCGTGGACGCCTTCCGCCGCGCCGACTGGCAGTTCGTGATGATGGGCGCCTACCCCGGGACGCTCGGGTGGAGGGCTCATCGCCAGCTCAAGCGGGACCTGCCCACGCCCGGCTTCCACCGATTCATCGTGGGCCACAGCATCCGGCACGTGCGGTCCGGCGCCCGGAATCCGCTTCCGGTCCTGCGTTGGTGAACTGACCCTTCCGGAACCCCTCGGAGGAGGTCTACCGTGGGGCATGACCAAAACGCTCGGGCGTTGCGGCATCGTGCCGCCCCATCTGTTGCGGCGCCTGTCGACCCCTGCCGCCGAACGCACGCTGTCCACCGACCACCAGTTCCGTACGGCGCGCACGATCGGCACCGCCCGTCTGCTGCGACCTGCCGCGGAGGCCTGGACGGTGCACGACGCCGGGAACACCGAGGTGTTGCCCGGTCGGCCCGTGCGCGCGGCGGGCGCGCCTCCGGTCGGGGACGACGCCGTGGACGAGGCGGCCGCCGGGATCGAGGCGTGCCTCGAACTCTTCGACGAGGTCTACGGCCGGTCCTCCTACGACGGTCGCGGCGCGGCGGTCCTCGGGACCGTCCACTACGGCCGCGACTACGACAACGCGTTCTGGAACGGCGAGCAACTGGTCTTCGGCGACGGTGACGGGCAGGTGTTCGGCCGCTTCACCGCCGCGATCGACGTCCTGGCCCACGAGTTCACCCACGGGGTCACCGAGTACGCCGCCGGGCTGGTCTACCGCGACCAATCCGGTGCGCTGAACGAGTCGGTCTCCGACGTGTTCGCCACGTGCCTCAAGCAACGGGTCCTGGGGCAGAGCGTCGAGGACGGGGACTGGCTGATCGGCGCCGGACTGTTCCTCCCAGGGCTCGCCGCACGCGGGTTGCGGGATCTCGCGGCTCCCGGGACGGCGTACGACGATCCGGCGCTGGGTGCCGACCCGCAGGTGGGGCACGTCGACGACTACATCGTGACCGAGGACGACAACGGTGGGGTGCACCTGAACTCCGGCATCCCCAACCGGGCGTTCTATCTGGCGGCGCGGTCGATCGGCGGCTCCGCGGCAGAGGGTGCGGGGGCGATCTGGTTCCGGGCCCTGACCGGGGACCACGTCTCACCCGACGCGGACTTCGCCGCCTTCGCCCGCGCCACCCTGCTCGAGGCCGGACCCCACGAGGACGCGGTGCGCGCGGCCTGGCACGAGGTCGGCGTCCTGGGGGACGGCCAGGTCCGGGTGCGGCGTACCGGCGGGTTCATCGGACGCGCGGTCGAGGCCAGCGTCGACCTGGCCCACGACGAACGCGGGGAGGAGCTGCGGGCGGTGATGAAGCGCGTCGACCCGGAGCGGTTGAACGAGGGCCGGCCCCTGCCCGACCACTTCGCCTACGAGTTCGACCTCGACGGCCAGCACTGTCGGGTCCAGCAGCAGGACCTCACCGAGGACCTCTCCAAGATCGTCCGCCTCGTCCTGGGTTGACCGCTTGCTTGCTTGCTGTGCCGTCCGGGTCGTGTGCCTGACGACGACCTCGGGGTGGGCCTTGGGCACACGACCCGATGGGTGGCCGGCGGTGGCCTGTCGTGCGAGCGGGGTCGTGTGCCTGAGCCCGGCCCATAGGGAGTGCTCAGACACACGACCCGAGCGAGTGCCGGTACGCCGAGTCGGCGCTAGTTTTCGAAGACGCGCCGACTCGGGCCCGTTCGAGCGTCAACACACGCCGACTCACCGGAGAACGAGAGTCAACACACGCCGACTCACCGGCATGCGAGCGTCAACACACGCCGACTCAGCGCAGGGCGCGGTCCAGGGCGGCTTCGACGTGGAGGCTGGTGCCGGCGAAGACCGGGATCTCGGAGTCGGCCTGGTGGAGCAGGAGCTCGAGCTCGGTGCAGCCGAGGATGAGTCCGCCGGAGCCGGCGTCCCACAACTCGTCGATCAGGCCGACCAGGGCCTTGCGGGACTCGTCGAGGACCTTCCCGTGGACCAGCTCGTCGTAGATGATCCGGTTGATCATGTCGTGGTGGCGGGGGTCGGGGGTAGCGACGGTCAGGCCGTGGCTGGAGATGCGATCGGTGAAGAAGGTGCGCGACATGGCAAAGCTGGTGCCGATGAACGCCACGTTCTCGACCCGCTGGTCCAGGCACGCCTGAGCCACGACGTCACCGAGGTGCAGCAGCGGCAGGTCGACCGCCTCCTGGACCTGTTCGGCGACGCGGTGGAAGGTCGTGGTGCACAGCATCAGGAAGTCCGCGCCCGCGCGTTCGACCGACTGGGCTGCCGCGGCCAGGATGCGGGCGACGTCGTCCCAGCGCTCCTGCTCCTGCAGCGCGGTGACCTCCGCGAAGTCCACCGAGGTCATCACGGTCTTGGCCGAGCTGAGCCCGCCCAGTCGTTGCTCGACGCCGAGGTTGAGTGCCTGGTAGTACGCCGCGCTGCTCTCCCAGCTGAGGCCGCCCACGAGTCCGATGGTCTGCATGGGCGCCAGTCTCTCAGACCCGTCCGTTTCTCGGGAGTGGTGTCAGGAGGTGCGGTGCACCTTGTGTTGTGCGGCCTGGGCGCGGGGGCGGATGACCAGCTCGTCGATGTTCACGTGGGCCGGCCGCGTCACCATCCACACGATCGCGTCGGCCACGTCGTCGGCGGTCAGGGGGTTCTCGACTCCGGCGTACACCGCGTCGGCCTTCTCCTGGTCGCCCCCGAACCGCACCAGCGCGAACTCGTCGGTCTGCACCATCCCCGGCGCGATCTCGCACACCCGGACCGGTTGGTCGAACAGCTCCAGCCGCAGCGTCGCGGTCACGACCTGGGTGCCGTGTTTCGCCGCGGTGTAGCCCCCGCCGTTCTCGTAGGCGACCCGCCCCGCGGTCGACCCCACGTTGAGGATCACCCCGGCCCCGCTGGCGATCAGCGCGGGCAGCAGGGCACGGGTGACCTGCATCAGCCCGATCACGTTCACCTCATACATCCGGCGCCAGTCCTCGGAGTCGGCCTGGGCGACCGGGGCGGCCCCGAACGCGCCGCCGGCGTTGTTGACCAGTACGTCGAGACGACCGTCCCCGAGCTCCTCGACGAGCGCGGCCAACCGGGTCACCGACTCGGCATCGGTGACGTCGCAGGAGATCGGCGTACCGGAAACCTCGGTCGCCAACGCCTCCACCCGGTCGGTACGCCGCGCCGCACAGACGACGTGGAAGCCCTCGGCGGCGAGTTGGCGGACCGTGGCCGCCCCGATGCCGCTGCTGGCGCCGGTGACGACGGCGAGCGGACGGCGCGTGGAGGTGGCTCTGGCGGGGTTGGCGGGGGAGTTGTGGCTCATGGATGCATTCTCTCCCAGGTTCGTGACGCAAGGAGCGCCTCCCGAGCGACCGCGGAGGCGCTTTCTGCGGCACGAACCCGCGAGATCGCGACGCAGGCTCGGGAATGATCGAGGCGTCCGGTCGGTTCACTACAACGATCGTTGCCCGAGACCTGAGCGGGCGCCCAGCCACCAGCAGGAGGATCGAACGTGGGAGACCTTCGTCGGATCGCGATGATCAGCCTGCACACCTCCCCGCTGGACCAACCCGGCACCGGGGACGCGGGCGGGATGAATGTCTACGTCATCGAACTCTCCCGCCGGCTGGCCGCCCGCGGGATCGAGGTCGACATCTTCACCCGCGCCACGAGTTCCGCGCTCGAACCGATGGTGCAACACAGCGACGGCGTGACCGTCCGACACATCCACGCCGGCCCCTTCGAGGGGCTCACCAAGCACGAGTTGCCGGCCCAGTTGTGCGTCTTCGCCCGCGAGGTGCTGCGCGCCGAGGCCGAGCAGGCGGTCGGCCACTACGACGCCGTGCACTCCCACTACTGGCTCTCCGGGCAGGTCGGCGCCCTGGCCCGCGACCGGTGGGGCGTCCCGCTGATCCACACCATGCACACGATGGCCAAGGTCAAGAACGACGCCCTCGCCCTCGGTGACGCCCCCGAACCCCTGGCCCGGATCATCGGAGAGCAGCAGGTCGTCGAAGCAGCGGACCTCCTGATCGCGAACACCGACGACGAGGCCAAGCAACTGATCAACCTGTACGACGCCGACCCCGGTCGCGTCGAGGTGGTCCACCCCGGGGTCGACCTGAGCGTGTTCCGGCCAACGGACCAGGTGCGGGCCCGCGCGGAGCTCGACCTGCCCCGCGACGCCGATGTGCTGATGTTCGCCGGGAGGATCCAGCCGCTGAAGGGGCCCGACGTACTCCTGCGCGCGGTGGCCCGGCTCATCGCACGCGAACCGCACCTGCGCGACCGCCTGATCGTCCCGGTCGTGGGCGGTCCCTCGGGAAGCGGTCTGGAGCGACCCCAGGCCCTGGCCTCGCTGGCCGACGAGCTCGGGATCACCGACGTCGTGCGCTTCGTCCCGCCGGTCGATCAGTCGACTCTTGCGACGTGGTGCTCGGCGGCGACGCTGGTCGCGGTGCCGTCGTACAACGAATCCTTCGGGCTGGTCGCGGCCGAGGCCCAGGCGTGCGGCACCCCCGTGGTCGCCGCCGCCGTGGGCGGACTGACCACCGTGGTCCGCGACGGGCACAGCGGGCTCCTGGTCGACGGCCACGACCCTGACGACTGGGCCACCGCCCTGGCCCGGGTGCTGACCGAGGACGGTCTGCGGACCCGACTCGCCGCCGGTGCGCTCGACCAGGCCGCCCACTTCTCCTGGGAGGCCACCGCGGCGCGGACCGTGGATCTCTACTCCCGGGCCCGGGAGTCCATGGGGACCTCGAGTCCGGTCCCGACGATCGGAGCAGCCCGATGACCGAGCACGACAGCCCCGTCGGGGAAGGCCCCGTCGAGCCCGAACCCCAGGCGGTGCGGGTGCTGCGGGACTACCTCGACGCCCACGAGATGGAGTACGACGAATCGGCCCCCGGAGTCTTCTCCCTGGCCCTGCCCGGCGAGCGGAAGCTGCAGACACCGGTGCGCCTCGACGTCGGCGCGCACGCCCTGGGCGTCCACGCGTTCGTCTGCCGCAAGCCCGACGAGAACCACGAGGTCGTCTACCGCTGGTGTCTGGAGCGGAACCTCAAGATGTACGCCGTGGCCTTCGCCGTGGACGCCGCGGGCGACATCTACCTCGACGCCCGGCTGCCCCTGTCGATGATCGACGAGGACGAGTTGGACCGGCTCCTGGGATCGGTGCTGACCTACGCCGACGAATCGTTCAACACCCTGCTGGAGTTGGGCTTCGGGACGGCGATCCGCAAGGAGTGGGACTGGCGCACCGATCGCGGCGAGTCGACCGCGAACCTCGAGGCCTTCCGGGGCTGGTTGGAGTCCGGCCCGAAGTAGGTTCTGGCCTGCTCAGATGTAGGCCAGAATCAGCCCCGAATCAGGCGCTGCGGATGTCCTGCCGCAGGTGCCGCGGCTCCCGGGTCCGAGCCCCGAAGTCCGCGGCGGGGACGGGCCGACCCAGGTGATAGCCCTGCCCGAACTGGCAGCCCATGGTCCGCAGGTGCGAGGCCTCGATCGCCTGCTCGATGCCCTCGGCGACCACCATCACGCCCAGGGCCGCGGCCAGGTCGAGCACGGCGCGGACGATCTTGAAGTTCTCGGGCCCCACGTCGATGCCGGAGACCAGCGAGCGGTCCAGCTTCACGGTGTCGAAGGGCAGGGTGCGCAGGTTCTCGATCGAGGAGTAGCCGGTCCCGAAGTCGTCGATCCCGAGTCCGACCCCGAGCTCGTGCAGCTCGGCGATGGTGGCTCGGACCTGTTGCTCGTCGCTCATCGCGGCGGTCTCGGTCATCTCCAACATCAGATTGCTCGGCGAGAGGCCCGCGTCGTACAGCAGGCTGGCGAGGTGGTCGACGTAGTCGTCCTCGCGCAGTTCCACGGGGGAGACGTTGACGTGCATCTGGAACCCGGGCCCGAATCGTCCGATCCACGAAGCAGCCTGGGTCACGGCCTCCTCGAGCACCAGGCGCCCCAGCGGCACGATCAGACCGGTGCGTTCGGCCGCCTCGATGGCGTGGTCGGCGCGGACCACGCCGCGGGTGGGGTGGTGCCAGCGCAGCAACGCCTCGGCACCTACGACGGTGTCGCTGCTCAGATCCTGGACGGGTTGGTAGGCCAGGGCGATCTGCTCGGGTGCGTAGTCGATGGCGCGGGCGAGGTCCCGCACCAGGCTGACCGCGTCGGGCGCAGTGGTCGGTTGGTCGAGGTGCCACCGGGTGCGACCCGGGTGATCACGGGCCTGCAACACGGTGGCGCGGACGTCGCGGATGGAGTCCCAGACCGGCTCGCCCTCCAGGCAACGGGTGGCCCCGGCGGTGACGACGGGCCAGACGTCGTCGCGGGGCAGGGTGACCAGGCGGCGTACGTCGGCGAGCACCGCCTCGACCTGAGCCTTCTCGGCGTCCTGATCGACCACGACGGCGATCAGGAAGCCTCCGAGCGGGGAGGCGCGCAGCAGTCGGACCGGTGAGTCGCGGTGCCGCAGCGCGCGGCGGCCGAGCTCGGCGGTGAGGGTCTCGAGCCCGGAGGCTCCGTGCGTGTCGGCGATCTCGTCGGCGTTGGTCAGCGTCACCGCGACCAGGACGAGGACCTGTTCGCGGTTGCAGTGCTGGGCGCGCAGCGCGGAGACCGCGGCGACCAGGGGAGGCGTGGTCGGGAAGCTCGCCCCGTGCTGGTCGAGACCGAAGAGAAGGGCGACGGTGGCGTCGTTCATCCGGGCGCCTCCATCCGGCTGACGCTCCACGGCACCCCGGCGTCCCGGATGACACCGAGGAGGACGTCCGCCGCCACGTGGTGGGACAGGACGGCGGTCGCACCCTGGAGCTGTGCCTCGGAGATCTCGGCCGCTGAGGCGCCGTCGGAAACGACCACGACCGGCGTACGCCGCAGCGACAGGTGGCTGCGGACGGACCGCAACACGTCGAGTCCGCTGCCGTCGGCCAGCGTCAGATCGGTGACGACCACGGCGGGCAGCGGGTAGGCGGAGCGGTTGTCGTACGGCGCGTGGCCGCGGATGTAGGCGCGGGCCATCGGCGCGTCGCGGACGCTGACCACCGGATTGGTGAGTCCGCCCTGGTCGAGCGCGTCTCGGGTCGCCTCGAGCCGCGAAAGCGACTGACCGACGACGAGCACGGCTGGCTGCATGGGGGACTCCGAGTGGGGGACACCTGTCGATGCTTTAACGACGACCGGGGGAGGGAGGTGTTTAGGCAGTCAATCGTGTCTCGGCCCCGAGTGCCGAAAGTCCTGCCGATGAGACACCTCTGGTCTAGACCACTGTGCGGCGTCGAGGACGGAGATCTTGTCGTGGAGGCAGGTCGCTCACCGCGGGACGCGGGGGCCGAAACGGGACAGGTCGGCGTACAGGGTGCGGCCGCGGGTCGCGGGTCCGGCCAGCGAGGCGAGCAGGCGCCGACCCCGGTCGAGGAGCATCGAGCCGTCGTCGGTGGAAGGGGTGTCTTCGAGGCGTGCCGTCCGTGGGGCGATGAGGGCGCCGGGCTCGAAGCCGAGGGCCTCCAGATCGGCGGACCACTGGGCGGCCGCGGCGGCGGGCAGATCACCGGCCCGGGCCAGCGCGGTCGCTCGCTCACGGTGGCTGAGTCGGTCGAGCGAGGGGTCCGGGTTCGCCGGGTCGCCGGGTTCCTCCTTCTCCGCGTCCTCCTCCACGTCTTCCGTGTCGTCCTCCGTGTCGTCCTCCGTCTGGTCCTCGGGCGCGAGGGAGGACAGCAGGGGGGTCACGGCGTGGAGGGGGTGCGCCCGGTCGGCCCGACTGGCGTGGCGGCCCCGCGGCATCGATCCAGGCCCCGGACCGGTCAGGGCGAGCACGGTCAGGGTGATGACGACCATGACGGCCAGGAGGGTGAGCAGGAAGGTCCAAAGAGGCATCGGAGTGGTCCTTGCGGGGGCAGGGGGTGATGAGGGGGTGCGGTGGGGGGTGCGACGAAGCGCGGGGGATCGGGGGTCAGTCGGTGGCGGTGGTCTGCGGTCGGGGCTCGAGTGGTGCGGGCTCCCGGGGGGCGGGGAGCCCGGGCGGCGTAGGCGATACGGGCGACGAGAGGAGTTCGGCCGGACTGTGGGGGGACAGCCGTTCGGCACGGTGCTCGGGCCAAGCCGTGGCCCAGGCGAGGATCGAGGGCAGGTCGGCCGCTTCGGCGACCCAGAACCCCTGGAGTACGTCGAAGCCGAGGTCGGTCCCCAACACCGCGGCCCGCCGCTCCTCGACACCCTGGGCGACGACCCGCAAGCCCAGTCCTTTGGCGGCCCCGGTGGCCGCTCGGAACCGCCGAGCGGACTCGGCGTCGGTGACCGCGTCCCGGACGAACGCGGGATCCATCTTGACCTCGCTGACCGCCTCGCTGCTCCACAGGGCACTCAGTGCGGTCTGGTTCGCTCCGAAGCCACGGATGGCGACCGCGACCCCGAGTCGGTGGAGGTCGTCGAGGACCTCCCACTGCTCCGGTGAGCCGCGGGTGATCGCTTCGGTGATCTCCAGGGTCACCGTCGCGGGGTCGACTGCCGAGGCGACCAGATGGTCGCGCAGATCCTGTACGAGGCTGCGACTCATCAGGTGCCGTGAGGCGATGTTCAACGACAACCGGGCGTCGGGAGCCACCGCATGCAGCGCAGGGAGGTCGTGGAGCGCGGTTCCGAAGATCGCGTGGTTGATGGGTCCGATCAGGCCGTTGCGCTCGGCCAGCGAGATGAAGTCGTGCGGAAGCACCGTTCCGAGCTCGGGGTGCTCCCAGCGAGCCAACGCCTCGAAACCGACGATGCGACCGTCACGGGCGTCGATCTGTGGTTGGTAGTGAACGGTGATCTGCGCGGCCCCGGGGTCCTGGGCGAGGTCGTGGATCAACCGGTCCGCGCGCTCGTCCTCGCCGTGGTTGTCCGCGCAGAGGCGCCACTGCCCGGGTCCGGAGGCCTTGGCGGCGTACATCGCCTGGTCGGCGGCTCGGCTCAGCTGCTCGAGGGTGCTGCTTCGTGAGCTGAGGGCCACCCCGACCGAGGCGGACACGTTCAACTCCAGGTCCTCCACGATGACCGGCTGGCTGATCGCCTCGATCAGTCGTTGAGCCAGACCTTCGACCCAGCCGTTGTCGTTGGCCGGCGCGGTGAGGACGGCGAACTCGTCCCCGCCCAGGCGCACCGCCAGATCGTCGGGCATCAGGCACGCGCTGATGCGGGGACCGACCGCGGCCAGTACCTCATCGCCCACCAGGTGACCGGCGGCGTCGTTGATCTGCTTGAAGTGGTCCAGGTCGAGGATCAGCAGGGCGCACTGTTGGTCGACGGTCGCCTCGGCGAGCATCCGGGGCCCGCGCCTGGCCAGGCGCTCGGCGCGCTCGAGACCGGTCAGCGGGTCGGTGTGATCGAAGCCGAGGCCTTTGAGGACCCGACGCAGTCTCGAGGTGTTGGGGCCGTCGCCGGCCAGCGTCGGAACGGAGTTGATCATCGAGCCGCGGGTCGGGGACGCACCCGGTGACGGTCCATCGCGGGCGATGTCACCCGGCCGGTCGCGAGCGCCCGGGCGAGGCTTGCAGCAGCACGTCGCGGGACGGTGGCGGCCATGGTGATCTCCGGTCGAGCGGCGGTTCGGATGGGTGGTCACCAGGGTTGTCGGCTGGGCGACCCGGTCACTTGAGGGATGGTGCGCGGAAATCTTCTGCAGCCCGGCGGACCGGGGAGTGGGGCCCGTTGTCCTGTGGGGTCCGTCGGCTCGCACTAATCTGGGGCCATGGACGACCCCTCACTCCCCGCCGATGGGCAGCGTCGCACCGTGTTCGCCGCCACCGCGTCCCCGCACCTGGCCGAGGTGAGCCTGCGGGAGTTGCGGGAGTACCGCGAACGGCTGCGGTCCGAGGAGGAGCGCATCTCCTACTGGCGCCGGCTGATCCACGCCCGGGTCGACCTGATCCGGGCCGGCAACCTCGGCGATGCGGTGATCGACATCGAGAAGTTGGGACGGGTGCTCGGCGACACCGGCAGTGGGCACATGCGCTCGGCGCTGCACCGGGTCCGAGCGGCTGATCCGCTCCCCGAACTCCCGGATCTCGAGAGCGTGTGGACCGTCCCGGACGACGAGGAAGGAACCGCCGATGCGCTCGAGCGGCTGGCGGGTGCCGAGGCGACGCTCACGTCATACCGGCGGGGGCTGCACGAACGCATCGACGAGGCCACCGCCGAGTTGATCGTGCGCTACCGCAAGGAACCGGCCCGGGCCCTGGAGATTCTGACGGCGGGCTAGTCCGCTGATTCGGCGAGCGGCGGCGGCTTTTTCTGTGTGGTGCCGGCTTCGCCGGTGAATCGGTCGAGGACCCACTAGGGTTTTCGGGGTCGGCGCAGGGATGAGGCGTCGGTGTGTGACAGTCGGTTATTCGGGGGCGCGGCGTGGATTCGGACAGGTCGATCGAGGAGTTGTGGCGCGACTACAAGTCGACCGGTGATCCGGGGCTGCGCAACCACCTGGTCCTGCAGTACTCACCCCTGGTGAAGTACGTCGCGGGTCGCGTGCGCGGCGGATTGCCGCTGAGCGTGGAGTCGGCGGACCTCGTCTCGGAGGGTCTGATCGGGTTGATGGACGCGATCGAGAAGTTCGACCCCGAGCGGGGCTGGACCTTCCAGACGTACGCCGTGCCGCGGATCCGCGGAGCCATCATCGACAGCATCCGGGCCACTGACTGGGTGCCCCGCTCGGTGCGGAGCAGGCTCCGCGAGATCGAGCGTGTGTCGGAGAAGTTGCGTCACGACCTGACCCGGGAGCCGACCGACGAGGAGATCTGCGCGGCCGCGGGGATCGATGTGGCGCAGTTGCGGGTTGCCCGGGCGCGACCCTCCGGTGTGGTGCGGGTCGATGAGGAGGAACTGGCCGCGCTGGACGACCTCGCGCCGGCCGTCGACGCCGCGTTGGAGGACGAGAGCACCCGGGAGGCGTTGATCGCCGCCCTGCGCACACTCCCCGAGCGGGACCAGATCGTGATCACCCTGTACTTCTTCGAGGGCCTGACCCTCAGCGAGATCGGGCAGGTCTTCGACGTCACGGAGTCCCGGATCAGCCAACTGCGGTCGCGGGCGACCAAGTCGTTGCGGGACGCGCTCGCGGGCACGCTCAGCGCCTGAGTCGCGATCCCGTGGGCGGGTCGACCGCTAGGCGGGTTGCGGCGCTGGCTCGGCCTTGGTGCGCGGCCTGCGTCGTGCCAACGCAACACCGAGAAGCGCAAGTGCGCCCCCGGCGTACGCGATGGTCGGAGGGGTCTCGCGCAGGAACACGAAGCCGAGCACGATGGTGATCGGCGGCACGAGGTACGTCGTCACGCCGAGCGACGAGGCGCTCATGTGGTTCAGGGCGAAGGCATAGGTGGTGAACGCGATCGCGGTCGGGAAGATGCCGAGGTAGAGGACCCAGAGCAGCGAGGAGGTGGGGGCCGCCGCGGCCTCGGAGGCCAGGGTGCCGGCGAACGGCAGGCAGACCAGGGCCCCGACCGAACAGGCCAGCCACGTGACGTGCACGGCGGGGAGCGAGGCGACCAGGGGCTTTTGGAGGATCAGGCTGATCGAGTACGCCACCGCCGAGATCAGGCACAGCCCGACCCCGATGAGGTCCCGGTCGCCGCTGGAGGAGGTGGACAGCCCGATCAGGGCGACCCCGCTGAACGCCACGACGAGCCCGCCGGCCAGCCACCCGGTGAACCTCTCGGACAGGAACGCCGCCGCCAGGAAGGCGATCAGGACGGGGGAGACCTGGATGAGCATCGCCGCGGTCCCGGCGTCGACGCGTTGTTCGCCCTCGTTGAGGGCGACGTTGTAGATCGCGAACCACAAGACGCCGATGGTGGCGATCGAGACCCACTGCCGCGGGGTCGGATGGGGTACGCCGCGACTCAGCGCGGCAACGGCCAGCACCGCCGATCCGATCACCAGCCGACCCAACGACAACGGCCCGGCGGAGAAGTCGTCCCCGAGGTACCGGATGGCGACGAAGGCCGAGGCCCAGAGGAACAAGGTGGTGGCTACGGCAGCAAGAGGCAGCCAGGGGCGATCGGTCACGCGCTGACGCTAGCGCCCGGCGTACCCCCACACCTCGCGGGTTTCAGTCATCCACCTTCCATCCCCCACGAAGTTCGCCAAATGGCCCCACGAAGTTCGTGAGATGGGGACGCGAAGTTCGTGAGATGGGGGGCCTAAGCCCAGGGCGCCCCATCCGGCGTACTTCGACGCCCCATTTGGCGAACTTCGTGGGGCCATTCGGCGTACTTCGACGCCCCATCTGGCGAACTTCGTGGGGGGATCAGAGGTCGAGTTTGTAGCCCAGGCCGCGGACGGTGATGAGGTACTTCGGCTCGCTGGGCTCGGGTTCGAGCTTGGCGCGCAGGCGCTTGACGTGGACGTCGAGGGTCTTGGTGTCCCCGACGTAGTCCGACCCCCAGACCCGATCGATCAGCTGGCCGCGGGTCAGGACGCGACCCGGGTTGCGTAGGAACATCTCGAGCAGCTCGAACTCCTTGAGCGGCAGCCGCTGCTCGTCACCGTCCACGGTCACGACGTGTCGCTCGACGTCCATCCGGACCGGGCCGGCCTCCAAGGTGTCGGAGACCTGGTCGGGGTCGGCTCCGCGCCGCAACACCGCCCGAATCCGGGCGACGAGCTCGCGCGGGGAGTAGGGCTTGGTGACGTAGTCGTCCGCGCCCAACTCCAAGCCGACGATCTTGTCGACCTCGTCGTCCTTCGCGCTGACCATGATCACCGGGACGTTCGAGGTCTGGCGGATCGTGCGGCATACCTCGGTCCCGGAGACTCCAGGAAGCATCAGGTCGAGCAACACGATGTCGGCCCCGTTGCGTTCGAACTCGCTCAGTGCGGTGGTGCCGTCCGCCGCGATCGCGACCTCGAAGCCCTCCTTGCGCAAGAGGTAGGACAGAGCATCGCTGTAGCTCTCTTCGTCTTCGACGACCAGTACCCGCGTCACGGGTTCTCCTTCAGTGGTGGGGTGGTGCTCGAGGATGGGGTGTCCGTGGTCTTCGTCATCTCCGCTGTCGCGGCTGCGGGTGTCGTGATGCTGTCCTGCTTGGGGGCGGCCGGAAGCGAGAGGGTGAAGGTCGAGCCCTGACCCTCCTCGGACCACACGCGTACGTCGCCCCCGTGGGTGGCCGCGACGTGCTTGACGATCGAGAGGCCCAACCCGGTGCCGCCGGTCGAGCGGTGCCGGGCCGGGTCGACGCGGTAGAAGCGCTCGAAGATGCGCTCGATCTCGGTGCGGGGGATCCCGATGCCCTGGTCGACCACGGAGATCTCCACCGAACCGTGGTCGGTTTTCGTCGTCAGCGCCACCATCGAATCCGGCTCGGAATAGGTGACGGCATTCGCGACGAGGTTCGCCACCGCGGCGGTCACCTGCTCCTCGTTGCCGTAGACCTCCAACCCGGGGGCTCCACCACTCACCACCGAGATCCGCTTGTTCCCGGCCTCGATCGCGCTGGTGTCGACGGCCATCTTGATCACCTCGTCCAGACCCACCGGTCGCGGCCGATCGAGGGGTTCGTCGCCCTGTAACCGGGACAACTCGATGACCTGCTGGACCAACTTGGAGAGCCGGTCGCTCTCGGTGAGCATCCGGCCGGCGAACCGCTCCACCGCCACCGGGTCGTCGGAGGCGTCCTGCACGGCCTCGGCCAACAGCCGGATCGCCCCGACCGGGGTCTTGAGTTCGTGACTGACATTGGCCACGAAGTCGCGGCGTACCGCCTCCACACGGCGCTCCCGGGTGCGGTCCTCCACCAACACCAGGATCAGCCGGGACCCCAGGGGCGCCACCCGCGCGTTGACGTGTCGCGCCGGGGCGTGCCGCCGAGCCATCACCAACTCGGTCTCCCGGATCTGCCCGTCTCGGCGTACCTGGGTGACCAGCTCGGTCAACTCCCTCGACTCCAGGCGCATGCCCCGCACCAGGCCCCAGGAGTACGCCGGCGCCGATGCCTTGAGCACCACGTCACCGTCGTCGATCACCACCGCGCTGCTGCGCAACACCGAGAGGACGGCCGCGACCCCGGCGGGCACGATGGGCTGCTCGACGTGTGGCAGTCGGGTCTGCTGCCGATCGCTGATGTGCCACGCCAACACTGCCCCGCCGGCCAGGAGTGCCCCCAGCGCAGCCGCGATGAAGGATTGCGTCGTCGGATCCACTCCTGGATGGTACGACCGCGCGGCACCCACAGGGACCAACGACCGCCGACGCCGCCGAACGTTCACCGCTCGTTCACGTACCCAACGTGCCCCGTGCGTTCACGACGATTAATGTCAAGGACATGCGCGAAGCCTTTCAAGACCAACTAGATGCCGTTTTCGCCGACCTCGCCACGATGTGCCGCAATGTGGAACGGTCGGTCGGACTGGCGACCCAGGCGTTGTTGAACGGTGACGGGGAGATCGCCGAAGGCGTGATCTCCGGTGACGAACTGATCGACCGGGAACGCGAAGAACTCGAGGAGGCGGCCTTCTCGATCCTCTCCCTGCAACAGCCCGTCGCCGGCGACCTGCGCACGGTCGTGGCCGCCCTGCGGATGGTCACCGAACTCGAACGGATGGGGGACCTGTCGGTCCACGTGGCCAAGATCGCCCGGCTGCGGCTGCCCGAGATCGCCGTACCCGACGAGATCCGCCCCACCCTGGCCCGGATGGGTGAGGTCGCCGAGACCATGGTGGCGCGCGTCAGCGACATCATCGCCACCCGCAACGTCGAGGCCGCCATCGCCCTGGGCCGCGCCGATGAGGAGATGGACCAGCTGCGACGCACCAACTTCACCGAACTCCTCAGCGACTCCTGGGAGCACGGCGTCGAGGCGGCCGTCGACATCGCCCTGCTGGGCCGCTACTACGAGCGCATCGCCGACCACGCGGTCTCGATCGCCAAGCGCGTCGTGTTCGTCGTGACCGGGCAGAACCCGCGCACGATCAAGTCCTGAGCTTCGCTCTAGGCACTGCGTGCCTCAAAGGCTGGGAGGTCGCTGCGCTCCCCGCATTCTCTGTTCCGAACAACCAGGCTCGCTGCGCTCGCGGTTGTTCGGTCCGGCCTTCGCTCGCTGCGCTCGCTTGACCGGAGATCCTCGGGGGCCTTGGTCGGGGGTCTGGACTCGGGTCGTGTGCCTGAGCACCCCTGATCGGTGGGTTTGAGGCACACGACCCACTTCGCGCGGGGGGACCTGACACCGACCCATCGGGTCGTGTGCCCAGGACCTGTCTGAGGGCCGCTCTCAGGCACACAACCCGGACGGCACGTAAACACCCCGGAGCTCAGTCTCGTGCTGGAGGCGAACCCCGTCACCGGAGGTTCGCGTTGACGGAGCCGGGTTTCGAGGCTCGTCGGCTAGCGCCTCCTCGCACCTCAACCTGCGGCGTGGCGGCGATTGCAGCGGCGTACGGCGGGCTACTTGCCCTGGTTTGCGACTGCCGCAGCGGCGGTGGCGGCGGCCTCGGGGTCGAGGTAGCGGCCACCGGGGGTGACCGGGGAGAAGTCGTCGTCGAGCTCGTAGACCAGGGGCATCCCGGTGGGGATGTTGAGGCCGGCGATGTCCTCATCGGAGATGCCGTCGAGGTGCTTGACGATGCCGCGCAGGCTGTTGCCGTGGGCCGCGATCAGGACCGTCTTGCCCGCACGCAGGTCGGGCAGGATCTCGCCCTCCCAGTAGGGCAGCATCCGGACGATGACGTCCTTGAGGCACTCGGTGCGCGGCAGGTCGTCGCCGAGGTCGGCGTACTGCGGATCGTTGACCTGGGAGAACTCCGAGTCGTCGTCCAGCGGCGGCGGAGGGGTGTCGAAGGAGCGGCGCCACAGCATGAACTGCTCCTGGCCGTACTCCTCCTGGGTCTGCTTCTTGTCCTTGCCCTGCAGGGCGCCGTAGTGCCGCTCGTTGAGGCGCCACGAGCGGCGTACCGGGATCCAGTGCCGGTCGGCCGCGTCGAGCGCCATCGCGGCGGTGTTGATGGCGCGGCGCTGCAGAGAGGTGTGTACGACGTCGGGCAGCACCCCGGCCTCGGCGAGCAACTGACCGCCCCGCACCGCCTCCTCGCGACCCTTCTGGGTCAGGCTGACGTCAACCCACCCGGTGAAGAGGTTCTTGGCGTTCCAGTCGCTCTCGCCGTGGCGGAGCAGGATCAGGGTGTAGGTCATCGCGGGGTCCTCTACTCGGTTTGGTCGTCCTCGGAATGTCCGCCCACTTCGTCCGAGACACCGCATTCGTACTCGGGCAACGGGATGGCGCCTTCGGTGCTCTCCGGCGTGGGGGCCGCGTCGAGGCCGTCGTACTCGTCGCAGTCGGTGACGACGGGGACCTGGACGGTGGTCTGCTCACCGTTGTCGAAGGCGAAGGTCAGCCGGATGAACTGACCGGCCTCGAAGTCACCCGACACCCGCAGGGTCGGGTTGCTGGCCAGGTTCGCGGCAGCACTCGGCAGGAGGGCCACATCGGCGTCGCCCATGACCTCGAGGGGCTGACCGTTCGTGGCCGTGACCGAGGTCAGGCGTACGGCGTCCCGGTTGCTGCTGTTCGACAGGGTGGTGATCACCGTCCCTGAGTTCGGGCGGGAGGCGACGACTAGCGCGTTGAGGACGTAGACGGTCTTCTCGCGATCGGACACACCGTTGGTGATCGTGTTCACCCGGTTGGTCGGATAGTCGAATCCGCAGGCGGTCAGAGCGGGCGCTCCGAGGAGGAGTGCGCCGGTGGCGAGCGCTACAGGGCGTCGAAGAGACATCGAATGGCCTTCACAGGTCGTGGTCGAACGGTGGGGTCAGCGTAGTGGACTGGGCGCGGTTCGTCCCGGGGCGGTCACTGCCGGAGTCCCACGGTGGCTCCGGTGATCAGGATCGCCACCACCAGAACGGCCAGATAGGCCATGGTCGCCAGCAGCATTTTGGTCGCGCCGAGGCGCAGGCTGAGGCGTAGCGGCCAGTAGGTCCAGCCGTCCTCGTGATCGGCCACCAGACCGAACAACGCCCGCATGGTGTGCACCCCGACACCGAGTGCGGCGGCGAGCAGCGTCATCAGCACCTGGGGGGACTCACCCTCGGCGTTGCCGCCCCAACCGCCGAAGGCGACGTACGCCGGCAGGAGGGCGTAGGCGATCGCCCACGGGATCCAGGAGTAGATCCCGCGGCGCAGGACCAGGTGACCGACCAGGCCGACCGCCACCGAGAGCAGGTAGCAACTTCCCGCGGTTACGCCGGTCGAGACCGACAACGGCACCACCAGCAGCACCGCGCAGATGAGGGCGAACCAGACGTTGCCCACCTCCAGGCGGCCGTCGGCGATGGGTTTCTGCGACGCCCGCCCGGCCTCGAGGTGCCGCGCGTCGCGGTGCCGGTCCACGATGTCGTTGTGCCACCCCAGGATGGTCTGGCCGACCACGACGGTGAGGAACACGACCGCGATCTCGCGGGCCGGGCGCTCGATGAGGGCGGCCGCGGCGGCGACGCCGACCGCGGTGAGCAGCGCCTGGAGCGGGTGGGCGGCCAGGACGTAGAGCCACGCCTGGCCCAGGCCGGCCCGTCGGGCGACGGTGCGGCCGGTCCGACCGGCGGTGAGCGCTGCCACCTTGCTCGCCTTCGCGGCGGAGGAGCCGGCGGTGGCCGACGTACGCCGCAGGGTGGTCAGACCGCCGCCGGGGCTGCGCCCGGACGGGGTGGACGGTGACGCCTCCGGGTCGCTTGGTGCGGAAGGGGCTGGGGTGACTGAAGTGGCGGTCGTACGCCGCCGCAGGCGCTTGAGTGAGGCCATGTCAGGCAGTATCCCCAATGAGAGGCAAATAGCCGACCGGAACCGCGGATTGCCTGCCTCCCGTCCTCCCGACCAGGGCCCGCCACCACAGGAAACCCTTCCTGTCAATACCTGCTTGGGCCTCTGACCTGCAGAAACGACGAAAGTGTCGTGTGGAACACGTGTTAGGATGGGGGTCGAAGAAAGGGCACATCACCTATGAATTTCACCGTCGGCGAAACGGTTGTTTATCCCAATCACGGGGCCGCAGTCATCGAGGACATCGAGATGCGGAAGATCAAGGGCGAGGACCGGGAGTATCTGGTTCTGCGCATCGTTGCTCAGCAGGATCTGGTCGTGCGTGTTCCTGCGTGCAACCTGGACCTGGTCGGAGTGCGCGACGTGGTGGACAAGGAGGGCCTGGACCGGGTCTTCGACGTCCTCCGTGCCGAGCACGTGGAGGAGCCGACCAACTGGTCGCGTCGTTACAAGGCCAACCTGGAGAAGCTGCACAGCGGCGACGTCATGAAGGTCTCCGAGGTCGTGCGCGACCTGTGGCGTCGCGAGCGTGACCGCGGCCTGTCCGCCGGCGAGAAGCGGATGCTGGCCAAGGCTCGCCAGATCCTCGTCTCCGAGTTGGCGTTGGCCGAGCAGACGAACGAGGACAAGGCCGAGATCATCCTCGACGAGGTTCTCGCTTCCTGATCCACCGCTGAGTCTCAGCTTTCGATGGCCCCCGCTTCGGCGGGGGCTATCGGCATTTCCGGGCTCCCGATGCGCGGTGGTCCCTGACGAAATGGTGATCAAACGAGCGATTCGACCACCATTTCGTCAGGAACTATCGCGGCGGGGGCGGTCGCTGGGTGGCGACTAGGGTGGGCCCATGGACACCGGGGTCGAGATGGTCGAGATGGTCGAATGGGACGAGTCCGATGAGTTGCCGCCCACGCTCGGGACCATCGTCGAGTTCGACCGGGGGTCGTTGCCCTTCTCGCTGATCCACGGCGAAGCTCTGGTGGCCTGTTCCTCCTGGGCGCTGGGCGAGGCCGGGGTGACCCCCATCGACCTGGGCACCGAATGGGCCGGGGTCGTGGCGGCCGACGAGCCGTTCGTGCTGCACGACAGCCTGTGCCCGATGACCCCCGGCAGTTTCATCGCCGAGTGCCTGGCGGAGTCGATCGAGACCGGGACGGTGGTGGTCGGCGTACGCCCGGTGACCGACACGGTCAAGGAGATCCAGGGTGACCTGGCCGGCGCCACCGTCGACCGCGAGGATCTCTGGGCGGTGGCCTCCCCGATCGTGCTGCCCGCTGCGGTCGTCGCGGACCTCGAGGCGTTGCCCTCGTGGGACTTCGCCGAGCTCGTCGAGGCCCTGGCGGCCCGGTTCCCGGTGACCTTCACCCAGGCGCCGCCGGAAGGCCGACGGGTCCGCAGCCCCGAGGATGTGGAGGTGCTGGCGGCGCTGACCGCTCAGACCCGGCCGGGCGGCGTACCGGCCGAACGCTGAGCGATCAGGGACGTCACCAGGGCGACGTCCTCGGCGAAGGTGACCTTGAGGTTGTGCGGGGTGCTGGGTACGGCGACCACCTCGAGATCGGCGTACCGCTCCAGGCAGCCTGCGGTGTCGGTGGCCTCGAAACCGTCGGCCGCGGCCCGGTCGTAGGCCTCCAGCAGCGGTCCCGCCCGGAACGCCTGCGGGGTCTGCACCCCGGCCACAGGCTTTGGCGCCGCCCGGCCGGTCCGGGTCACCAGACCCTCGAGGGGTACGACGGGCAGCGCCCCGCCCCGTTGGTGGGCCGCTTCGAGGACCCGGGTGAGCAGGTCGCTGCCGGCCAGGGGCCGGGCGCCGTCGTGGAGGGCGACGACGTCGATCTCTCCCGCGGTGATGCGCGGGGCCAGGACCCGTAGCGCGGCCTGCTCGGACTGGTGCCGCGTCGCGCCGCCGGGGACGAGGATCACCTCGCGGTCGCGGGGGTCCTCCTCGAGGTGGGGAGCCAGGGCCGCGGCGACGGTGGCCTCCTCGTCGGGGTGGACGACCACGACCACCACCTCGACCTCTGCGCAGGCCAGGGCGTCGCGGACCGACCAGGCCACGATCGGGCGCCCCAGCAGGTCGAGCAGCACCTTGTTGCGGTCGGCTCCCACCCGGCTTCCCGTGCCCGCGGCGAGCACCACGACGGCGGCGCTCAGGTCGGGGGTCGTCACCGGGATAGTCCCTGACGTTTGTGCGACTTCGTACGGCGTGTCGTCGCATAAACGTCAGGGACTACCGCTCCCGCGACCAGGGCGATCAGCTCGTCGGAGACCAGCCGGTCGCACTCGAGGGGAAGCATGTGACCGGCGCCGGGGACCACGACCAGGCGGGCACCGCGGATGTGGTTGGCGATGCGCCGCGCGTGCACCGGTGGGGTAAGCAGATCGCGGCTGCCGACCAGGACCGTGGTGGGGATCCGGTCGTAGGCGGCCAGGAGATCGGTCCGCTCGTGTCGCATGAAGTCGCGGTAGAACCCCGAGAAGGTCTCCGGCGGACAGTTGATGAGCTGATCCACCACCAGGCCGACGTCACGTGGACGCGAGGTGCCGAACAGGAACCGCTTGACCACCAGACGCTCGATGGTGGGGGACGAGCGGCGGGTGCTGCGCGAGAGCATCCGGGCGCGCAGGGCCAGCACCCGGGGGATTTGCGACTTCACCAGGGGACCGGTTTCGGGGAGGCCGAGGTTGACGGTGTTCAGGCGCCCCGAGGAGGTCGACACGAACAGCAGCCCGGCGATCCGGTCGACCAGATCCGGGCGCAGCGCAGGCAGGGCCGAGATCGTCATACCGCCGATGGAGTGCCCGGCGAGGACGACCGGCCCGGTCGGTGCGTACAGGTCGATCAGATCGGTCAGGTCGCGGGCGAGGTTCTCGATCGTGCAGGAGCGTTCGGGTGAGGCACTCGAGTGGCCGTGGCCCCGGTGGTCCCAGGTGATCAGTCGGATGGAGTGGCCGAAGTGGGTCAGCAGATCGCGGACCTGGTAGTGCCAGTCGGCCTCGTCCGCGGTCCAGCAGTGAGCCAGGAACACGGTCACGGGCGCGTCGGCGGGGCCACGGGCCGTCACGTGCAGTTCGAGGCCGTCGTAGGTCTTCATGAAGCGGGGGAGTCCTCTCGCGGCGTACGCCGGCTGATCAGGGCGGTGGCGATGGCGGCGATCCCCTCGTCGCGGCCGGTCAACCCGAGCCCGTCGGTGGTGGTGGCGGAGACGGTGACCGGTCCGCCGGCGGCAGCGGACAGTGCCGCCTCGGCCTCGGCCCGGCGAGGACCGATCTTGGGCCGGTTGCCGATGACCTGGACGGCGACGTTGCCCACGTCGTACCCCGCGGCGGCGACCCGTCGGGCCGTCTCGCTGAGCAGCGCGGCCCCGGAGGCGCCGGACCACTCGGGCTCGGAGGTCCCGAAGTTCGACCCCAGATCGCCCAACCCCGCCGCGGAAAGCAGGGCGTCGCAGCAGGCATGCGCGGCGACGTCGGCGTCGGAGTGCCCCTCGAGACCCATCGGTTCGCCCGGCCAGGACAGTCCGGCCAGATGGAGGGGGCGGTCGGCCACGAGTCGATGTACGTCGGTCCCCAGACCAATCCGGATGTCCTGCATCCGACGAATCATGCCCGAGGACCCGCCCGGAGCCTGGGACTTCCCGCGCCTCGGAACGCAACCGCGGCGCCGCAACGGCCTCCGTCAGCCGGACGTAAGGACTGAGCGCCGCTTTACGGACCCCCACCCGCCACAATGGAGGTATGACGCAAGTGAGTACGCCGTGACGATCAGCGAAGGATCGACCGACGCCGACCGCAGACCCGAGCCCGCGGGCATCCGGACGTGGGCGATCTGGGCGTTGTGCGGAGTGGTTGCCGGGCTCAGCGGGCTGGCGACCAGCTACATGGCCGCCGCGATCATGGGCGTGCGGGAGTCCCCGGTCGTCGCGGTCGCCGAACTCATCATCCGGTTGACCCCCGGCGCCGCCGCCGAGAGCGCCATCCAGGCCGCCGGCACCAAGGACAAGCCGCTCCTGGTGGCCGGGATCCTGACCTTCCTGATCCTCGCCTCGGCCGCCGTCGGTCTCTTGGCGCGGTCGCGGTCGTGGGCCGCCATGGTCGGGTTCGCCGCGCTGGCGGGCATCGCGGCGTACGCCACCCTCTCCCGCGGCGGGTCGGAACTGTCCGACGTGATCCCCGTGTTGGTGGGGCTGATCACCTGGACGGCCGTCCTGTCCTACCTCACCGAACGAGCCCGCCGGATCGAGCGTGCCGACCGTGACGCCAACGTCCTGCCGCGTCGCGAGGCGAGCCGTCGAGGGTTCCTGATCGGGATCGGCGTCATCGCGGCCGCGTCCGGTGTCGTCGGGGTCGTCGGACGTTTCGTGGGGGCCGGGCGACGACAGGTCGAGGAGACCCGACGGTTGCTGCGCCTGTCCGGGGTCACTGAGCCGGAGGTGCCGACCAGCGCGGTGATCGGGGTCAACGGGATCGTCCCGTGGATGACTCCGGCCGAGGACTTCTACTTGATCGACACCGCGATCATCAAGCCCACCATCGAGCCGGCCGACTGGTCGTTGCGGATCCACGGGATGGTCGAGCGCGAGATCGTCATCAACTTCGAGCAACTCGAGGCCCGCGAGACCACCGAGGCCTGGGTGACCCTGAACTGTGTCTCCAACCAGGTCGGTGGCGACCTGGTCGGCAACGCCTGGTGGAGCGGCGCCCGGCTGGCCGAGATCCTCGCCGAGGCCGGACCCCTGGAGGGGGCCGACGCGGTGCTGCAGACGTCCGCGGACGGCTGGACGTGCGGTACGCCGCTCGCGGCCCTGACCGATGACCGCAACGCGATGTTGGCGACCTCGATGAACGGCGAACCGTTGCCGATCGACCATGGCTTCCCGGTGCGGACCATCGTGCCCGGGCTCTACGGCTACGTGTCGGCCACCAAGTGGGTGGTGGACATGGAGGTCTCGAGGTTCGAGGACATCAGCGCGTTCTGGACCGACAAGGGGTGGGGCGAGTTCGGTCCGGTCAAGATGGCCTCCCGGGTCGAGGTGCCGCGGTTCGGCGAGACCGTGCCCGCCGGCAAGCTCACCCTGGGCGGGACCGCCTGGTCGCAACACACCGGGATCGAAGCCGTCGAGTACGCCCTCGACGGCGGCGAGTGGCGGTCCGCCCAGATCGCCGACAACTCCGTGATCGACGCGTGGGTGCAGTGGAAGGCCGAGGTGGACGTCGAGGCCGGCACCCACCTGGTCCGCGTCCGGGCCACCGACCAGAACGGTCTCGTCCAGACCGGCGCGGTCGCCGACGTCCTGCCCGACGGGGCGACCGGGTGGCACACCATCGAGTTCCAGGCCGTATGAGCCGCGACACGGCCCATCACCCGACCCATGACTTTGGCGACCGGGCCGGGGTCGCCCTCGTGATCGGCGGCAACGGAGGGCTGGGGTCCGCGGTGGCCGCGATGTTGGCCGAGCGGGGCTGCGAGGTCGCGGTGACCTATCGGCGTACGGCCCCGGTGGCACCGCACGTCGGCGCGGGTGCGGCGTACCAACTGGATCTGGGGGACACCGACGCCGCGGCGCAGGTCGTCGGTGACGTCGTGTCCGAGCGGGGAGGCCTCCACACGCTCGTGTACGCCGCCGGCCCGCACGTCCCGATGAAGCACCTGTCCCGGGTTGCCCCTGCCGACATGGCCGCCCAACTGGCCGCCGACGCCGCGGGGTTCTTCGCCTGCGTGCACCCGGCGTTGCCGGCGCTGCGGGAGGCCCAGGGGTCGATCGTGGCCATCACGACCGCCGCCACCTCCCGGTTCCCTGTGCGCGACGGCCTCTCATCGGCCCCCAAAGCAGCGGTCGAGGCGATGGTCCGGGCCCTCGCGGCCGAAGAGGGCCGCTTCGGGGTGCGGGTCAACGCGGTCGGGCCGGGCATGCTGACCGACGGGATGGCCGCCGGACTGATCGCGTCGGGCGAACTCGACGACCACGCCCTCGAGGTCACCCGCGGCAACATCCCGCTACGCCGATTCGGGTCGGCCACCGACGTGGCCGAAGCCGTGTGCTTCCTGGCCTCGAACCGCGCCGGCTTCATCTCCGGACAGAAGCTCGACGTCGACGGTGGGTACGGGGTCTAGCGACCGCCAAGGCGTGGAAGCGCAGACGCTGGTTGAGGTGTGACGAGCCGCTAGGCGAGGAGCCTCGAAACCTGGTTCCGCGGACGGGGGACGTTCGTGGGATCGGGGGCGTGGTTTCGAGGCTCGGGCCCTGGGGGCCCTCGCACCTCAACCAGCGATCACCAGTTGCCGCGGGAGGCGGGGAGGGGGTGGGCGCCGTCGCGGATGACGTAGGACGTCCCCCGCGAACTCGTGGTCAGCCAGGCGCGCTCGAACTCGGCGCGGTCATAGGTGCGGCGTACCCCCGAAGCCGACGAGGCGGCCGGGTCGTTGACGACCACGTCGCCGTTGGAGGTGAAGCCGACGATCACCATCAGGTGGCCGTTGGAGGCGCCGACCGCGGCGTTGGTGAGGTCGCCGCGCTTCCAGGAGAGCGAGGCGATGATCGGGATGCCGGCCTGGATGAAGTCCTCGACCTCGCGCAGGTTCCGCAGGCGGGTGACGAAGGCCTTCTTGGTCAGGGTGGCGGCGTAGGCGGTGTTGAAGGCCCAGTTGCCGGTGCCGTCGTAGTCGTAGTCGAAGGTCGCTCGGGCGCCGGAGTCGACCCAGGGGTCCGGGTGCCCGCCGGGCACGAAGCCGTAGGCCCCGGCCGGGGGGAGGGCACCGTAGGAGCCCAGCACCATCGACGTCGCGGTGGGCGAACACCAGGCTTGACCGCCGGCGCCCCACTGCGGGTAGTGGCCGGTGTGGATCATCTGCGAGTAGCGCGGCACGTTGTCCAGCACGGTGCCCGCGGCCGAGCCGGGTCGGGAGGTGGTGGGTTCGGCACCGGTCAGGCGCGAGGCGGCGGCGCCGATGACGTCGATGCTGGGGGAGTTCTTGGTGCCGGGCTTGCGCATCAACTGCACGCGGACCTGGTACGCCGCCACGGCGGTTCCGCCGGTGGTCTGCCAGGTGTCGACGTTGGCGCGGCCGAGGTCGTCGGCCTGTCCGCTCTTGGTGGTGCGCTTTATCCACCGGTCATCGGAGGCCCAGCGGCCCATGACGTCCCAGCTGCCCACGCCGCCGGACGCCGTACGCGCCCGGACCCGGATCTCGATCCAGGTGTCACCAGGGGTCTTGGCGTCCCAGGACGGGATCAGCTCGGTCAACCCGAAGTTCGGGGTCACCCACGGTGAGGTCCACTTGCCCTGGTCGTAGGAGCGTCCGGAGTAGCGGCGCTGGTAGGTCGGGGCCTTCTTGCCGGCGCCGAGGACCAGACGGCCCTTCATCACCCGGGTCTTGGCGAAGCTGCCCTGTCGGAACTGCCGACCGCCGTCCCACTGGGTGTAGGCGACCGGGCGGCTGGAGGAGTCTGCAGCGGCGGCAGCCGAGAGACTGATCGGGGCGCTAGTCGGGGCGGCGGAAACGGGGGGAACGGCGGCGAGCACGGGGGCGCTGAA
The DNA here is from genome assembly GCF_054783655.1 of Nocardioides salsibiostraticola. NCBI lineage: Bacteria > Bacillati > Actinomycetota > Actinomycetes > Propionibacteriales > Nocardioidaceae > Nocardioides > Nocardioides salsibiostraticola. The sequence goes on from NZ_BAAGQD010000027.1 coordinate 180,923, forward strand.
CGCAAGCGTGATGGCGGCGGCGAGGAAGGGACGCACCGGTACACCGTAAATCACAGGAGTCCCATCCGTCACATGTTTCAATCGTTCGTTTGACCGGCCGCGGCGTTGGCGGGACGGGTTTCTCTGTCACCTCGTCATAGGCGCAAGAAATCTCCGGACGAGCCGGTCTTTCGCGACCGACGGCGAGTCATGTCCGCCGAACTACTGACAGATCGGGCGGAAATGGCCCGATCAGGCCGATTTTGAGCCGGTTTTCGATTGTTCTGTCAGTAGTTCGGCGAGAGCCACCCCCCGCGCTGAGGACCTCGCGCACGTCATCGACACGGCTGAGCGGCACGATGAGGCAACAACCGGCCCGGACTCCTAGACTCTGCGGAATGACCTTCCGGCTCTACGACACCGCGACGCGAGAGATTCGCGACTTCGTCCCCCTCGCCGAGGGGCGGGCGAGTGTCTACGTGTGCGGTCTGACGGTTCAGTCCGAACCGCACGTGGGTCACGTGCGTTCCGCGGTGAACTTCGACGTCCTGCGGCGCTGGCTGTCCCACCAGGGGTACGCCGTCACGCTGATCCGCAACGTCACCGACATCGACGACAAGATCCTGGCCAAGGCCGCCGAGCAGGGTCGACCCTGGTTCAACCTCGCCTACGACATGCACCGGGCGCTGACTTCGGCGTTGGCCTCGATCAACGTCCTGCCGCCCACCTACGAACCGGGCGCGACCGGCCACATCCCCGAGATCCTCGAACTCATCGCCACCCTGATCGAGCGCGGGCACGCCTACGCAGCGGAAGACGCCGATGGCGCCGGTGATGGGGACGTCTACTTCGACGTGAAGTCGTGGCCGGCGTACGGCGAACTGACGCGTCAGCGTCTCGACGACCTCGAGGCGGCCGGCGACGCCGACCCCCGCGGGAAGCGTGACCCCCGCGACTTCGCGCTGTGGAAGGGCCGCAAGGACTCCGAGCCGGAGACGGCCTCCTGGCCCTCGGCGTACGGCCGCGGTCGACCGGGATGGCACATCGAGTGCTCCGCGATGGCCGGGAAGTACCTCGGCACCGCCTTCGACATCCACGGCGGCGGAGTCGACCTGCGCTTCCCCCACCACGAGAACGAGCAGGCCCAATCGCGCGCCGCCGGACACGACTTCGCGTCGTACTGGATGCACAACGCGTGGATCACCACGGCCGGCGAGAAGATGAGCAAGTCGCTCGGCAACTCGCTGCTGGTGCCCGCGGTGCTGGAGCGGGTGCGCGGTGTGGAGTTGCGGTTCTACATTGTGGCCGCGCACTACCGCTCCCACGTGGAGTTCAGCTTCGAGGCGCTCGAGGAAGCAGCCGTCGGCTACCGCCGGCTGGAGGGTTTCCTGGACCGGGCGGCCTCCGTGCTGGGCGAGCTGCCCGAGCCGGGCATGCTGTGCGCCGACTTCGTGAGCGCCATGAACGACGACCTCGGCACCCCGGCCGCGGTGGCGGCGATCCACGAGGTCGCTCGCGAGGGCAACGCTCTGCTGGCCGAGGGCGCTGCCGCCGACACTGCTGCGTTGCGGGGGACCGTGGCCTCGGTCCTGGCGATGCTCGACGTGCTCGGCTTGCGACCCGGGGACCCGGCGTGGGCCTCCGCGGACGGCGGCGAGGCGGCGGGACTGACCCAAGCGCTCGACGTACTCGTCGCGGCGTTGCTGGAGGATCGGGCCCGGGCTCGGGCCGAGAAGGACTTTGTTCGCGCGGACGCGATCCGTGACCAGATCAAACGCGCTGGCATCGAGGTGGAGGACACCCCGTCCGGCCCCCGATGGACTGTGGCATCAACGAATGGAAGTGGTACCAATGGCGGGTAATTCGCAACGCAAGGGCTCGATCCGCAAGAGCTCCAAGAAGCCCACCGCCGGGTCCGGTGGCCGGATCCAGCGCGGGATCGAGGGCCGCGGACCGACGCCGAAGGCGAAGGACCGGCCGTACCACAAGGCGCACGCTGCCGCGAAGACCGAACAGCGCGCCAAGAAGGCCGCCGCGACCCGTCCGCGCCGCAAGGGCAGCGACGCCGAGTGGGTCGCCGGACGCAACTCGGTGGTCGAGGCGCTGCGCGAGGGCGTGCCGGTCAACGCGCTGTATGTCGCCGAGGGTGCCGAGCGCGACGGCCGCCTGCGGGAGGCCTTCCAGCTCGCCACCGACGGCGGGATCAGCCTGATGGAGGTCAGCAAGGGCGAGCTCGACCGGATGACCGCCGGGGCGGTCCACCAGGGCCTCGCGGCGCGGATCCCGGCGTACGAGTACGCCCACCCCGACGACCTGCTCGACCTGGCCAAGCAACAGGGCGAGAAGCCGCTGATCGTGGCGCTGGACTCGGTGACCGATCCCCGCAACCTCGGCGCCACCGTCCGCTCCGCGGCCGCGTTCGGCGCCCACGGCGTACTGATCCCCGAGCGCCGCGCAGCCGGGATGACCGCCTCGGCGTGGAAGACCAGCGCCGGAGCCGCCGCCCGTATCCCCGTGGCGCAGACCGTGAACCTGGTCCGTCAGCTGAAGGCCTACCAGGACGAGGGCTGCATGGTCGTCGGTCTGGCCGCCGACGGTGACGTCAGCCTGCCCGACTTCGACCTCGCCGACGGGCCGCTGGTGCTGGTCATCGGGTCCGAGGGCGGCGGGATGGGTCGCCTGGTCTCCGAGACGTGCGACCAGTTGCTGTCGATCCCGATGTTGAACTCGGTGGAGTCCCTCAATGCAGGTGTGGCTGCCTCGGTGGCCCTCTACGGCATCTCCCAGGCGCGTGGCTGAACCGACTTCTCGGAGGAAGTGGCTGGTCCGCGGCGCGTACGTCGCGGTCTGGTTCGTCGTGGCGCTTGCCGCCACGGTGTTGTTGTTCCTCAACAGCAGTCGTGAGGTCACGGTCGCGAGCCACGACGCGATCATCAGCCCCCAACTGGGCGACAGCGTCGTGCTGCGGACCGGACCGGTGCTGCCGGACTTCCGGATCGAGTCGCCGCTGCCGATCGGACTCGACATCCAACTCGGCAAGACCGAAGCGCCCACGACCGAGGCGTTGGTCGAGCGGTACGCCCTGATCGGCTCCCAACCCGAAGGTGCCCAGGCCAAGATCGGCGACGCGGTGTCGGTGATGGCCGTCGACGCCCTGGTTCGGGGCGCGGCGCTGGGGCTGGTGCCGATCGGGTTGTTCATCGGTCTGGGTCGAGCGCGTCGGCGTGAACTGCTCGCGGGTCTGCGCCATCCGCGAGGCCTGCTGGCTCTCGCTGTGGTCGTCTCGTTGGTGGTGGCGTCCTGGTCTCCCTGGCGTGGGGACGAGCCAAGGGTGGACGAGGGGGAGTGGATCCCGCTCCAGGAGTTCTTGGGCGACTCGGTCCAGGTCCCCGAACAGGCGGCCGGGGTCGAGATCCTGGGCGACGTCACGACGTACGGCACCCGGCGGTTGATCGACAGTGCCATCGACACCTACGAACGAAGCCAGACCTTCTATGCCGCGGCGGTCGAGTCGGCGGCCGACCTGGAGTTGCGCGAGCCCGAGGAGGGGGAGACCGTGGTGGCGCTGGTCTCCGACCGGCACGACAACATCGGGATGGACCCGGTCGCGCGGGCGGTGGCCGACGTCGCTGGCGCGACGGCGGTGTTCGATGCGGGCGATGACACCTCGTCGGGGAAGGAGTGGGAGGCGTTCTCGTTGGACTCGGTCACGGCCGCGTTCTCCGACTTCGACGAGCGCTTCTCCGTCGCCGGCAACCACGACAACGGCACGTTCGTGACGAACTACATGGCCGCGGACGGGTGGGAGGTCCTCGACGGCGAGGTCGTCGACGGACCCGGCGGCTCGCGTCTGCTGGGCGTCAACGACCCGCGCTCCAGCGGACTGGGCACCTGGCGCGACGCGACGGGGTTGAGCTTCGGTGAGGTGGGCGACCTGCTGGCCGATGCCGCCTGTGCGGCCGACGAGGCCGACGACCGCGTCAACACGGTGCTGGTGCACGACCCCAACCTCGGCAAGGCGGCCCTCGAGCGGGGCTGTGTCGACCTCGTGGTCGGCGGCCACCTGCACGTGCAGGTCGGTCCCACCCCGGTGATCGGACCCGAGAACCAGATCGGGTACTCCCTGACCACCGGCACGACCGGCGGTGCGGCGTACGCCCTGGCGATCGGGAGCAAGTTGCGGCGTACCGCCCAGATCATGTTGCTCACCTACGCCGAGGACGGCACCCCCGCCGGTATCCAGTCCGTCCTGCTCCAGACCAACGGAAACTTCCGCGTCGAGCCCTACGTCCCCCTCACCTACTGACACGAAGTTCGCCAAATGGCCCCGCGAAGTGCGCCAGATGGGGACGCGAAGTTCGTCGGATGGGGACGCGAAGTTCGTCGGATGGGGACGCGAAGTTCGTCAGGATGTGCGGTGGTACGGCGGCCGCGACTCGCCGCGGGAGTACTTCCGCTTCGCGGGTCGGCGGGGCTGGCGCTCGGCGAAGGCCCGCCGCAGCTCGCCCATCCAGCGATCCAGTCCGGCGCCGGAGAATCCGTCTTTACGAATCACGATGACGATCCAGCCTGCCGCTGCTAGCGCCTCGCGGCGGCGCTGGTCGTGTTCTCGGTCTGCGGGGGAGGAGTGAAACTCCTCGCCGTCGTACTCCAATGCAACTTTGGGCTCTTCCCAACCCATGTCCAGGCGCACCCATCCGACGCCTTCCACGTAGACCCAGATTTGTGGTTGCGGAGGTGGGAAGCCAGCATCGATCGCACTCAGCCTGGTCCACGATTCGCTGGGTGACTCGGCCAGTGGAGTGACGTAGGGGGCCAACTCCCGAAGCTGTTTGACGCCCCGTCGGCCCACAAGTCGTGGCAGGGTTCTTGCGATGTCTGCCCCGGTCACGCCATGCAGTCGGCAGAACTGGTCCAGGACGGCCATGGCGGCAAGACGTCCGTGCAGCGAGGCGACATCGCACGCCGTACGCAGCGGGGTCGTCACCTTCACTCCATGCAGGGTCATGACGTCCTCGTCAGCCAACGCCCGCTTGCCGCCTCGTACCCCTGGCCGGCTCGTGGGGGGATGACCGGTTCGAGAGACGATCTCGAGCGGGGGGTATCCCGCGTTCTGGGCGATGTCGTAGGTGTCGACGCCATGAAGCCAGGCGGCTGACCGGTCGCTCACGACACAGTGCTCAGGAAGGGCGTACGCCGCGCACGCGGCCCGGGTTTCGATCGTGTCGGGAACATCGGTTCGAAGGTAGACACCGTAGAAGATCCGGCGAACGGCGCCAGCCTTCACCAGGGCTCGTAGTTGGTCCCGGGTCAGTCCCAGGCTGGGCAGGTCGGATAGGCCGAAGGGGGACGATGGCAATGAGTTCATCCCATGGTTATGCCCCGATCAACGAAGTCGCGCCGGGGCCCGAGGCCGCTCTGTGGAGATCGGGCCAAGCGTGGTCGCCTGTGGAGATCTGGCGGGCCGCTGTCTAGCCACGACTCCCATCTGGCGAACTTCGCGTCCCCATCTGGCGAACTTCGCGTCCCCATCTGGCGAACTTCGCGTCCCCATCTCGCGAACTTCGCGTCCCCATCTCGCGAACTTCGTGGGGAGTGGTGGGCGTCACCTTTGGTGGGGGCGGTCGTTGTAGTGATACCTGTTCTAGTTTTCGCCTCCCATTTCGCCTCCCATTTCGCCTTCCGTTCGCCTCCCGTTTCGCCTCTCACTCACCTCCCCGCTCGTCTCCCTGTCTGGAGGGCCACTGTGCCCAGAAGTACTCGACCGACCATCTACGCAGCGCGTCCCATGGCTGGGTTCGTCGCGGGTGTGCTCGCTCTGACGCTGGCGGCCTGTGGGTCCCAGATCGACCCGAGCACCGTCGCTTCGGCGAACGGTGGCGGCGGCACCGTGAGTGGCGGGGTGGCCGGGAGCGGCGACGTCGCTGCGGGCGGGGTCGAGGACTTCGGTGACGCCGGGGTCGGGACCGACCCCGGGTCGGTGGATTCGGGCGGCTCCCTCGACACCGGGGGCGGTACGACGACCGCCACCGACACCGGTGGCACCACCGATGGCGGCCCAACCAGCGGAGACGCTGGCGGTGCCGAGGCCGGTGGCGGCGAGGAACCTGTCGACGAGTCGAAGTCGGGGTCATGCGACGGGTTCAAGAACGGCCCGGGCGTCACCGACAGCACGATCACGATCGGGAACTCCTCGGACATCTCCGGCCCGGTGCCGGGTCTCTTCGAGACCGCCCAGGACGGCACGAAGGCGTTCGTGAAGTACTTCAACGCCACCTCCGACATCTGCGGGCGCAAGCTGGCGCTGAAGACCTACGACTCCCGCACCGACGCGGCCGCCGACCAGCAGGCCTACACCGCGGCGTGCAAGGACGTCTTCGCGATGGTCGGCTCGGTCTCGGCCTTCGACTCCGGCGGCGCCTCGGTGGCCGAGTCCTGTGGCCTGCCTGACCTGCGCGGAGGTTCGGTGACCCTGGAACGTTCCGCCTGCACGGTCTGCTTCGGCGCCCAGTCGGTGAACCCGAGCCAGTTCGAGAACGCGGTCCCCGACTTCGTCAAGAAGAACTACGCCGCCTCCTATCAGAAGGCGGGCTTCCTCTACATCAACGTCGGCGTGGGCGCGCAGAACGCCAAGTCCCAGGTCAACGCCATGACCAAGCGGGGCATGAAGTTCCTCTACGTCCAACCCATCGATGTCTCGGAGTTCAACTACGCGACGTACGTCCAGCAGTTGAAGGACCGCGGCGTCGAGGTGGTCTTCTGGATCGGTGCCTACCAGCAGTCGGTGCGCCTGCGCCAGGCCATGGCTCAGCAGGGCTACAGCCCGAAGCTCTACCTGCGTGACCCCACCGACTACAACCCCGAGTACGTCTCCTCCGGGGGGTCCGCGGTCGAGGGCACGGTGGTCTTCACGAACTTCGTGCCCTTCGAGGAGGCCGCCTCGAATCCGGAGATGGGCCTCTACCTGAACTACCTGCGGCAGGTGAACCCCAGCGCGGACCCCGCGTTCTTCGGGGCGTTCGCCTGGTCGGCCTCCCGCTTGTTCGCCACCTTGGCCAACGAGCTCGGCGGGGATCTGACCCGCGAGTCGTTGATCGCCAAGATCCGCGGCACCAAGAACTGGACGTCGAACGGACTGACCTCGCCGCAGCAGGTGGGCCCCAAGCAGACCGGGGACTGCTGGCGCTTCATCCAGCTCAAGGGCGGCAAGTGGGTTCCGATCGGCGGCACGAAGTACACCTGCAACGGGACCACCGCCGGCTGACCTTGCCGAAGACGTGTCCCGCGTCACTTTTTTGCGCCATGATCGTTAGAAGTAGTACGTGTTCTAGTTTTACTCGAGGTCGGGAGTGTCGGTGCGGAGAATCCCCCGAGGGTCGATCACCCTCGCAGCGACGATTGCGGGCGCACTGGCCCTGACGTTGGCGGCCTGCGGATCCCAGATCGACCCGAGCACTGTCGCCTCGGCGAACGGCGGCGGCAGCACCCTCAGTGGAGGTGTCGCGGGCGGTGGAGACGTGGCGCTGGACGGCACGGTTCCGGGCGACGCGGGGGTCGGCACCGACCCCGGTTCGGTGGATTCGGGCGGCTCCCTCGACGCCGGGGGCGGTACGACGACCGCCACCGACGCAGGTGGCACCACCGGTGGCGACCCGGCAGCGGGCGACGGCGGCACCGGCGGGAGCGCAGGCGGCGGTGAGGCTCCGGTCGACGAGTCGAAGTCGGGGTCATGTGACGGGTTCAAGAACGGCCCGGGTGTCACCGACAGCACGATCACGATCGGGAACTCCTCGGACATCTCCGGCCCGGTGCCGGGTCTCTTCGAGACCGCCCAGGACGGCACGAAGGCGTTCGTGAAGTACTTCAACGCCACCTCCGACATCTGCGGGCGCAAGCTCGCGCTGAAGACCTACGACTCCCGCACCGACGCGGCCGCTGACCAGCAGGCCTACACCGCGGCGTGCAAGGAGGTCTTCGCGATGATCGGCTCGGTCTCGGCCTTCGACTCCGGCGGCGCCGCGGTCACGCAGTCCTGTGGGCTACCGGACCTGCGCGGGGGCTCGGTGACCACGGAGCGTTCCGCCTGCACCATCTGCTTCGGAGCCCAATCGGTCAACCCGGGCCAGGTGAACAACGCCACCCCGGACTTCATCAAGAAGAACTACCCCTCCTCCGCCCAGAAGATGGCCTTCCTCTACATCAACGCCGGCGCGGCCGTGCAGAACGCCAAGCTCCAGGTCAGCGCGATGACCAAGCGGGGGCTGAAGTTCCTCTACGTGCAGCCCATCGACGTCTCGGAGTTCAACTACGCGACGTACGTCCAGCAGCTGAAGGACCGCGGCGTGGAAGGGGTCTTCTGGACGGGGGCCTACCAGCAGTCGGTGCGACTGCGGCAGGCCATGGCCCAGCAGGGCTACACCCCGAAGATCTACATGCGTGACCCCACCGACTACAACCCGGAGTACGTCTCCTCGGGTGGGTCCGCGGTCGACGGCACCATCGTCTACACGAACTTCGTCCCCTTCGAGGAGGCCGCCTCGAATCCGGAGATGGGGCTCTACTTGAACTACCTGCGCCAGGTGAACCCCAGCGCGGACCCGGCCTTCTTCGGGGTCTTCGGCTGGTCCGCCGCCCGACTCTTCACCCAACTGGCCAACGAGCTCGGGGGCGACCTGAGCCGCGAGACCCTCATCGACAAGATCCGTGGCACGAAGAACTGGACCGCCAACGGCCTGACGTCCCCGCAGCAGGTGGGACCCAAGCAGACCGGGGAGTGCTGGCGCTTCATCCAGCTCAAGGGCGGTAAGTGGAACCCGGTCGGCGGATCGAAGTACTCCTGCAACGGGGTGACGACCGGATGACCACCAGAACCTCGACCGCCGGAACTCGGACAGCCAGAATCCCCACCCGCTCGACCCCTCCACCTCGTCCGTCTCGGTCACCCGCCTGCGCACCCCCTCAGAGAGACTGATTCATGGACAAGCTCATCGCCTACGGGCTGCCCGGCCTCTTCACCGGGGCGGCCTACGCGATCGCTGCGAGTGGTCTGGTGTTGACCTACACCACCACCCGGATCTTCAATATCGCCCACGGCGCCTTCGGCATGTTGATGGCCTTCGTCTTCTGGGACTTCAGCCAACGCCAGGGCCTGCCGGTCTGGCTGTCGCTCATCCTGGTGCTGGGCGTTGTCGCACCGGCGATCGGCTGGTTCGTGCACCGCTTCATCGCCCGCGGACTCGGCGACGCCCCGGTGGGGGTGACCCTGGTGGTCACCGTCGGGCTCTTCGTGGGGCTGATCGGGCTGGCCCAGCAGGTCTACCCGCCTGCCTCGCGGCCGCTGCCGTTCTTCTTCCCCGAGACGAGTTTCCAGATCGGTGACGCCTTCATCACCGCCCATCAACTCATCACGATCCTCGCCTCGATAGTCGTTGCCGTCGGGCTCTATCTGTTGCTCAACAAGACCCGCATCGGCACCGCCATGCGGGCCTCGGTCGACAACCCCGAGCTGCTCAAACTCTTCGGCGGAAACCCCGACAGGGTCGGCGCACTGTCCTGGGCCATCGGCATCTCGCTGGCCGCCCTGGGAGGGATCCTGCTCGCCTCGACGGTCCAACTGGACTACTTCGCGCTGACCCTGCTGGTCATCAACGCCTACGCCGCCGCGATGGTCGGTCGGCTGCGGAGCCTGCCGCTCACCTTCGCCGGAGCGATGGGACTGGGCCTGTTGACGTCGTACTCCCAGGGCTACATCCCCCCGGACAGCGCCTTCACCAAGATCGTTCCGGTCATCCCCGCGCTGTTCCTGTTCGCCGTCATCATCCTGCTGCCCACCGCGCAACTGCGGATCGGGCAGGTCAAGGGCATCGTGTCCGCGCCGCTGCCCTCCCTTCCCCAGTCGCTGGCCTGGGGTGGCGGGCTGATCTTCTTCGTCGCTGTCCTCGCCGGTGGGTTGGCCGACGACAAACTGCTCCTGGTCGGTACCGCCGCGACGTACGCCATGGTGATGTTGTCCCTGGTCCTGCTGACCGGGTACGGCGGCCACGTCTCGCTCGCGCAACTCACCTTCGCCGGCGTCGGTGCCCTGACCTACGCCAAGATCGACCAGCCCAACCTGATCGGACTGCTCATCGCCGCCCTCGCGGCCGGAGTGGTCGGCGCACTGGTCGCACTGCCGGTGCTGCGGCTGACGGGGCTCTACCTCGCGCTGTCCACCCTCGCCTTCGCGGTGATCATGGACAAACTGGTCTTCCAGGCCGAGTTCGCGTTCGGGTTCGGTGGTCTGCTGGAGGCCAAGCGTCTCTCGATCGCCGGCTACACGATCGAGTCGACCGCGGCGTACGTCGTGGTGATGACCGCCTTCTTCGTCGTGGTCGCCCTCGGGGTGCTCGTGCTACGCCGCGGGGTGCTGGGGCGGATGCTCATCGCGCTGCGGGACAGTCCTGCAGCCTGCGGCACGCTCGGCCTCGACGCCAGGTGGTTCCGGGTCGGACTCTTCGGGCTGTCGGCCTCGATCGCCGGCCTGGCCGGAGCCTTGTTCGCCGGTTTGCGTCAGGGCGTCGGTGGCGCCGACTTCCAGTACTTCAACAGTCTGCCGCTCCTGCTGCTTGCCGTCGTCTTCGGCGTCACCTCGATCACCGGGGCGACGCTCGGCGGCATCGGCCTGATGCTCCTGCCGGTCTTCCAGAGCGAGCGCCCGGAGATCGCCGGACTGATGTTCGCCATCATCGGGTTCGGCGCCGTGGCCCTGGGCCGCGACCCGAACGGACTGGCCAACCAGTTGTTCAAGCTGGGCCACCGACTCCGCGACCTGCTGGGCGACCGGGGGGCACCCCTGCTCGCCGGCCGGATGCCCAAGCTGCCCGGTCTGGGCCGCATCCAGCGCAAGACGGTCGTCACCGTGTCGACCCCGCACGCAGCCAAGCACCGGGGTCCCGGGACCGACCCCCACGGTGATGCCAATGACGACACGGGCGAACTGGTCGCCGTGGGTCCGGTGAGCGCAGAACCGGGCGCCGCCGCGAATGTGGGGGAGGTGAATCCGCATGGCTCTTCTCGAGGTTGACCACGTCGTGGTCCAGTTCGGCGGCGTGACCGCGGTCAACGAGGCGGTCTTCGAGGCCGAGGCCGGTGTCGTCACCGGGCTCATCGGCCCGAACGGAGCGGGCAAGACCACCTGCTTCAACGTCATCACCGGCCTACAGAAGCCGACCCGCGGAGCGGTCCGCTTCAACGGGCGCACCATCACCCGCGCGCCGGTGCACCGCCGCTCCAAGATGGGGATGGCCCGCACCTTCCAGCGGCTCGAGGCCTTCGGTTCGCTGTCGGTGAAGGAGAACGTCCGCGTCGCGCTCGACATCCACCGCGGCGTACGCGGTCTGATCTCCCCGGCCAAGTCCGACATCGCTGCCCTGCTGGAGCGGGTCGGGATCGCGGAGTACGCCGAGGACCGTGCCGACTCCATCCCCACCGGCACCGCCCGACTCCTGGAGTTGGCCCGCTGCCTGGCCGGCGACCCCAAGATCCTGCTGCTCGATGAACCCTCCTCGGGACTCGACGAGTCTGAGACCGACGACTTCGGGCGCCTGCTGCGCACCCTGGCCGGAGAGGGCAAGGCGATCGTCATGGTCGAGCACGACATGGATCTGGTGATGAGCGTCTGCGACGACATCCACGTCCTCGACTTCGGCTCCATCATCGCCTCGGGCAAACCGGCCGCGGTCCGCGCCGACCCCCGGGTCCAGAAGGCCTACCTCGGCTACTCCGCCGAGGACGAGAGCGAGTCTCACGACGACACCCTGGTCGACCTACCGGCGGTGACCTCATGAGTGTTCCGATCCTGGAAGTGGTCGACATCCGTGCCGCCTACGGCCGGATCGAGGTCCTGCGCGGGGTCGACCTGGCCGTGCCCAAGGGCGCCGTCATGGCCCTGCTCGGACCCAACGGGGGTGGCAAGTCCACGCTCGTCTCGGTCATCAGCGGCCAGAAGAAGCAGACCTCCGGTGACATCCATCTCGGCGGCGTGAACGTCAAGGACGCCTCGCCCGAGGAGTTGTCACGGCTCGGGTTGTGCACGGTCCCCGAAGGTCGCTCGGTCTTCCCGAACCTCACGGTCGAGGAGAATCTCCAACTCATGTCGTACGCCGGGGTCTCGGCCGAGGCGGTCCTCGAAACCGCCTTCACCTACTTCCCGCGTCTTCTCGAACGACGCAAGCAACTGGCCGGGACGATGTCCGGTGGCGAGCAGCAGATGCTCGCCATGTCGCGGGCCCTGGCCTCCGACCCGGCGCTGCTCCTCCTCGACGAGCTCTCGATGGGGTTGGCGCCCCTGATCGTCGAGGAGCTCTACGACACCGTCGGCCAGATCGCGGCCAGCGGCGTCTCGATCCTCTGTATCGAACAGTTCGCCCGCACCGCCCTTCGCGTCTCGGACTACGCGGCCGTCATGACCGGAGGCCGAGTCGTGGCCTCCGGAGAACCGGGAGAAATCATGGAAACCATGTCCGACGTCATCCTGGGAGGTGCCGCATGAAGCGGTCGACCACGCACCTGATCCAACGAATCACCCTGCCCCTGGCCGCCGCCGCGGTCGCCGGCGCCGTGCTTCCGCTGGGCGCCGGTGGCGCTGCAGCCGCCGCGCCCGTGTCCCCACCCGCAGCTGGGGCCGCCGAGGAGCCCGCCTTCAGCGGGTACGCCGCCGAGTCCTGGGGCGCCCCGGTCCAGATGGAAATCTTCGAGCCCACCATCCCGATCCCGAACGAGCCCCAGGCCGAGATCGAGTTCGGCTACACCAAGGTCACCGCCGACACCGGCAGTTCGCGCGGCCGGGCCAGCTACCTGTGGCCCGGCGCTCCGGTCGGCGAGGGGTTCAAGACCTTCATCGAGGGCGTCGGCCTTCCCTCCGCCCTCGGAGAGAGCGGCTACCCCGCCCAGGTGAACTCCAACCACCCTGCCGGCCCCGACTTCGAGGCGAACGAGCCGCTCCCCGGCTCGGTGATGCGCACCGGTGCTGGTGCGGAGAAGACCTACGCCGAAACCAGTTTCTCCGCCGACAACGAAGCCCAGGACAGCAGCGAGAATGACGCTGGGTCCGGGGACGAGGCTGGAGGGGGCGGTGCCCCGGGACTTCCCGAGATCCCCGGCCTGCCGAGCATGTTCGCCGGCGGCCTCGGTGCGACCTCGCCCACCAGTTCGTCCACCCCCTCCCGCTCGGCCAACGCGGCCGGGCCGGGCATCCCTCCGGAGCTCGCGGCCCTGGTCGACTTCGGCGGCTACACGTCGGTCTCGAAGTCGACGTACAACCCCACGTTGGCGTTCTCGACCTCGCGGGCGTCGGTCTCCGACGTCACCCTGCTCGGTGGCGTCATCACCATCGACGCGATGCGGGTCAAGGCGACCACCAAGAGTGACGGCAAGAAGGCCGACGCCTTCGGGACCGTCGAGTTCGGCACCCTGTCCGTGGCCGGTCAGAAGTTCACGATGGGTGACAACGGCTTCGAGGCCAGTGGGCAGCAGTTGCCGATCCCCGGTCTGCCGGACGACGCGGTCGAGGCGCTGACGCAGCTCGGCGTGACGGTGAAGACCCCCAAGCCCGAGTACACCAAGGACGGGGCGGCCGCGACCGCCGTGGTCGAGGGTCTGGTGTTCGACATCGACACCAAACAGCTCAAGTCGCAACTGTCCGCTCTTCCCCTGGGGCAGATCGTCGACGGCATCCCCGGAGAAGCCGCGGAGCTCAAGAGCTTCCTCCAGACGGCCGTGAACTTCTCGCCCCGTTTCGTGGTCACGCTGGGCGCCGCTCACTCCTCGATCGAGACCGTCCAGCCCATCGACCTCCCCGCGGTCGAGACCCCGGAGACGCCCGAGGAGGAGGACGGGGAGAAGGAGGCCGGTGCTGCCGGCTCCGCTGGCAGCGCAGGCGGGACAGCAGGCGGCGGCACCTCCGGGTCGCCGCTCGCCAGCGACGTACCCACCGACCTCAGCGCCGCTCCGGCGGGTGATCTGGTCGACACCACACCGCTGGCGGCCACACCCGGACTGCCGAAACTCTTCTCCATCCCCGGAGCCCTCCTGTTCGGTGGTCTGGCCGGGGCAGCCCTGCTCGGCAGTTACTTCCGGCGACTCGGTGTCCTCGCGCTCGGCGGCGGCTCCTCCTGTTCCCATGGCCTCGACACCGGCCTGCCCGACCTGCGAAAGGCCTGACCATGACCACGACCGCCGACACGAACACCACCGCCCCCGCCAGTGGCAGCCGGATGGGATCCGGGGGCACCCTGCCCCGCGCCGGAGTACGGGCAGGATCCTCAGGGACCGCCCCGCTGAAGGACAACTACGCGGCGCTGCTCCAGATCGTCCTGTTCTGGGCGGGCGCCATCATGATGCCGCTGGGCCTGGTGATCATCGCCTTGGGCTACTACGGGGTGGCGAACTCGGTCTTCGACTTCGAACGCGACGCCTACGCCTTCTCCGGAGGTTTCTTCGGGTTGGGCCTGACCTTCAGCGGAGGGTTCTTGTACTTCGGAGCCTGGCTGGCCCGGATCGCGTCCGACGGGCGTGAGTCCAACAAGCGACTCGCCGACACCCTGCTGATGCTGGCCGATGTGACCTCGCGGGCGGCGTCGTTGAACGACCGGGGTGCCGACACCTCGTCGCTGCCGGTCCTGGCCGGTGACGGCACCACTATCCACCGCCGTGACTGTTCACTGATCGGCCACCGCGAGGACCTCAAGCCGGCGGGGGATCGGCCCGGGCTGACCGCCTGCCGCGTGTGCAAGCCCTGATGGCCGGATGAGGCTCCGCGGCACCAGGTAGAACACGTTCTAATTCTGTTGCTAGAGTCGGGCTCGCCCACCGGCGCCCACCCACTCCAGGAGCTCCCATGACCGAATCACCCAGCGGACGCATCGTCATCGTGACCGGCGCTGCGTCCGGCGTCGGCTACGCGACCGCGGAGTTGTTCCGCGACCTCGGCGACACCGTCTTCGGGCTCGACATCAACCCGGGAGCCCCCGAGGGCGTCACCTACGTGCCCTGCAACGTCGGGGATCGGGCCTCGGTCGACGCGGCGATCGAGATCTGCGCCCAGCACGACCGCATCGACGTCCTGGCCAACGTCGCCGGGGTGGTCCAGTTCGGTCGCTTCGAGGAGATCTCGATGGACCAGTTGGACAAGGTCCTCGCGGTCAACCTCAAGGGCCCGTTCATGATGATGCAGGCCGCGCTGCCCTGGTTGAAGAAGTCCAAGGGCAACATCGTGAACATCTCCTCCGTGGCGGGCAACGTCTCCCAGCCCTACGCCACGGCGTACGCCTCCTCCAAGGGCGGGCTGACCATGCTCACCAAGGCCCTGGCCCTGGAACTGTCCGAGGCCAACGTGCGGGTCAACGCGATCTGCCCCGGCACGATCGACACCCCGATGGTCGAGAGCGTCGCCGCGAACTACCCCGAGGGCCTGAACCCGCGGATCTCCGAGCGGCTCCTGATGTACCTCCCGGGCAGGGCCATCTCCCCGGCCGAGATCGGTTCGGCGATCGTCTACCTGGCCTCCAAGGAGGCGCGGATGATCACCGGCGCGGTCCTCGCTTTCGACGGCGGGATGAGCTGACCGGGAGCAAAACGATAGGATCTGCGCTGCGCCTAGGCGCACGCCGCGTTAGCTCAGATGGCAGAGCATCGCTCTTGTAAAGCGAATGTCGAGAGTTCGATTCTCTCACGCGGCTCGCATCGCAGTAGGTGATCCAGGCATGGACACAGGACTGGACACGGGTAGGCGGCCGGCTCCTATGCTCGGCCCATGGCAACCGCACTCTTCCTTGCCGGGATCGGCCGTTCCGGGACCACCGCCCTGGTTACGGTGTTCGCGGCCCACCCCTCCGTCGTGGTGGGTGTCGAGCGGTTCAAGAAGCTGTGGGGCGACCGGATCGGTGAGCACACTCCCGACCTGTTGGCCGATCGTGAGAAGTTCTTCGACTTCGAGGACGGCTTGACCAACCTCACCCCCGACTCCTCGCCGAAGTGGGCCGAGCACTACCGGCAGATGGACGCCAAGTGGGACCAGGCGCGCTACGTCGGGGACAAGATGACCACCGCTCGGCCGCAGCATCTGTGGAAGAACCATCCTGACGCCCGGTTCTTGTTCATCGTGCGTGAGGTCCTCGGTGTCGCGAACTCGTGGGAGTCGAGGGCCAGGAACCCGCAGGATCGACAGTGGCCAGAGACCGCCGACGGCGCGCGCGCGGCGAACCAGTGGAACATCCAGGTCGGCCGGATGCGCCGGGCCGTGCGCGAGCGGCCCGACCAGGCCGCGATCGTGGAGTACTCCGACTTCTTCGGCGACGCCCGGGGTCGCGCCTTCGGTGCGGCACTCGGGTGGTTGGGCCTGGAGCGCGACGCCGTCGCCGACGAGGAGTTCACCCGCGCCCACGAGCAGTACGTCAGTCGGATCGCCGACAAGCCGATCGATCTGTCACCCCAGACGGTCTCCGAGGTGAACGACCGGGCCGATCACGACCTGTGGCGCGAGGTCATCGGGCTTGCGCTCTGAGGTGTCGTAGCCAGACATACACAATTGACTCTGCGTTCGATGACGCCGCGTGGTTGTGGGACGGGTCGGCCCGTCCTCGCACATATGTATGTCTGGCTACGAGATCAGCGCAGTGACCGGACGGTGAATCCGGCCGGGGGGTTCGCGATCTGGTCCTGCGCGGCGATCAGTTGGATCTCGCGGGTCCCGGCCTCCACGGTGGCCTCGAGCACGGCGAAGACGGACGCAGTCGTCGCCGCCAGGGCCTGAGCCGGTGAGCCGGTGGTGGTCAGGTGGGCCAGGTAGAGGGCCGCCGTCAGGTCGCCGCAACCGTTGGGCGACACCGGCAACAGGGGAGTGGTGATCGCCCACGCGCCCTGGTCGGAGACCGCCACCACATCGAGGGTTCCTTCGGCGACCCCGTCGTGGAGCACCGAGGTGACCAGCACGTGGCGGGGGCCGCGCTCGCGGACCAGATCGACCGCCGCCAGGACCTCGTCCAACGTGGTGGTCGTCGTGCCGGCCAAGAAGTCCAACTCGAAGTGGTTGGGAGTGACGATGTCGGCGCTCGGCACGACCTCGTCGCGCATGAACTTTGGGATGCCGGGCCTGACGAACATGCCTCGACCCACGTCACCCATCACCGGGTCGCAGCAGTAGACCGCCTCGGGGTTGGCCGCCTTCACCGTCGCCACGGCGTCGAGGATGACCGCACCGACCGCCGGGTCGCCCTGGTAGCCCGACAGCACCGCGTCGCAGGTGGCGAAGGCCCCGCGGTCCGCGATGCCGGCGATCACCTCCGCCACGTCACTGGCCGCCAACAGGGGCCCCCGCCACTCGCCGTAGCCGGTGTGGTTGGAGAAGTTCACGGTGTTGACGGGCCAGACCTCATGCCCCAACCGCTGCAGGGGGAAGGTGGCGGCGGAGTTGCCGACGTGGCCGTAGGCGACTGCTGACTGGATCGAGAGGATCTGCACGCGTCGATCTTCTCAGGCCGCCGGACTCCACGCAGCGCACAGGCGGTGGATGCCCCGTGGAAGGGCTATACGCGACAAACTAGAACGCGTTACAGTTTCCTCACATCGGTGCCTCACTTCACGGGGTGCCAGGAGCGGAGGATCACCAGCATGGCCAAGCGCGAGGCGTACAAGAACGAGGCGGACTACGTCGTCGTGGGTTCCGGCAGCTCAGGAGCGGCGATCGCCGGTCGCCTGGCTCAGTCCGGAGCCAGCGTGATCGTGCTCGAGGCCGGCAAGTCCGACGAGCAGTTCCTGGTCAAGAAGCCCGGGATGATCGGTCCGATGCATGCGGTGCCGCAGATCAAGAAGACCGTCGACTGGGGCTACTACTCGGTGCCGCAGAAGCACATGCTGGACCGGAAGATGCCCGTCCCCCGCGGCAAGGTCGTCGGCGGATCCAGCTCCATCAACGGCATGGTCTACGTCCGCGGCAACCGCGCCAACTTCGACTCCTGGGCCGCGGAGGGCAACGAGGGGTGGGACGCCGACTCGGTCAACGCCTCCTACCAACGGATGGAGGACTTCGAGGGCGGTGCCGACGACTACCGCGGTGTCGGCGGCCCCATCAGGATCACCCGGAACAAGTCCCCCCAAGAGGGGTCGCTGCAGTTCGTGCAGGCCACCGCCGACACCCTCGGCGTCGACGTCATCGACGACTACAACGGCGCCTCCCAGGAGGGGATCAGTCGGCTGCAGCAGAACGCGGCCGACGGCCTGCGCTACAGCGCCTCGCGCGGCTACATCCACAACCTCGACGTGCCGACCCTCCAACTGCAGTCCGAGGTGCTGGTGACCAAGGTGAACGTGGAGAACGGTCGGGCCACCGGCGTGCAGGTCACCGACAAGAAGGGCGGCACCCGCACGATCCGGGCCGGCAAGGAGGTCATCCTCTCGGCCGGTTTCGTCGGGTCGGCCCAGATCCTGATGCTGTCCGGCATCGGTCACGCCCAGCACCTGCGCGACCAGGGCATCGACTGTGTGGCCGACCTGCCCGTGGGCGACAACCTGCACGACCACCTCTTCCACGCACTGACGTTCCACTGCACCTCCTCGACCCACAAGGGCAACGCCGCGTTCTTCGCCAAGGGCATCGCGAAGGAGGCCCTCCGGCCGGGGTCGACCTTCCTGGCCAACTCGGTCTTCGAGGCGATGGGCTTCGTGCGGACCTCCCAGGCCACCGACGTGCCGGACCTGCAGCTGCACCTGTTGCCGTGGGCCTACGTCTCGCCGAACCAGGACGCCCCGGTTCGTCACGACGTGGACCCGCGTACGGCGCTGACGGTGCTGACCACCCTGATCTACCCGCGCAGCCGGGGCACCCTGCGTCTCGCGTCGGCCGACCCGACGGCCAGCCCCCTGATCGACTACCAGTACCTCGCCGAGACCGGCGACCTCGACGTGTTGACCGAGGGCTCGGAGATGGTGCGCGAGATCATGGCCAACAAGGCCTTCGGCGGATCGATCAAGAGCGAGATCCACCCGGGCCGCGACATCCGCGGTCAGCACCTGCGTGATGAGATCCTCAACCGAGCGACCTCGGTCTACCACGGTGTGGGCACCTGCCGGATGGGCGTGGACGAGCTCGCGGTCGTCGACCCGCAGCTCAGGGTGCGCGGCATCGAGGGCCTCCGGGTCGCCGACGCCTCGATCATGCCGTCGATCACCGGCGGCAACACCAACGCTCCGGCCATCATGATCGGGGAGCGTGGCGCCGAGATCATCCTCGGCTCCGCCTGACCCCACCGCAATCAGCCGATCCAGCCCGACCAGTTCGAATCAGCCTGACCCAGCGAAGGACCAGCCGAGGACCGCCATGACGCAGACCCAGCACCTCTCCGACACCTCCCGATCCGGTGCCTCTGCGCCGGAACGCCCAGCCAGCGTGACGCCGGAGTTGCTGGAACGACTCATCGCCCGGGTCCCGGGCTCCTCGGGCCGGACGTGGCCGCTCACGGAGGTCTACTCGGGGAAGGTGCTCGTCGAGCTGCCGCAGTCGACACCGGCCGACATCGAGAAGGCGTTCCTCAAGGCCCGCTCGGCCCAGCGTGAGTGGTCGCAGTGGCCGCTGAAGAAGCGGTTAGCGGTCTTCAAGAAGGCCCACAGCCTGTTGCTCGACCACGCGCAGACCACGGCCGACCTGATCCAGGTCGAGAGCGGGAAGAATCGTCGGATGGCGCTCGAGGAGAGCTGCGACCCGCCGATGGTGATGAGCTACTACCTCAAGCGAGCACCCAAACTGCTCGCCCCGACCAAACGCGGCGGACCGGTCCCGGTGGTGTCGAGCTCGACCGAGATCCGCCAACCCAAGGGTGTGGTCGCGGTGATCTCGCCGTGGAACTTCCCCTTCGCCACCGCGTTGTCCGATGCGGTCGCGGCCCTGATCGCCGGCAACGGCGTGGTGGTCAAGCCGGACAACAAGACCGCGCTCTCTCCGTTGTTCGGGGTCGAGTTGCTCGAGAAGGCCGGTCTGCCGTTGGGGCTGATGCAGGTCGTGTGCGGTGAGGGTGGGGACGTCGGTCCGACCCTGATCGACAACGCGAACTACGTCATGTTCACCGGCTCCACCGCCACCGGCCGCGTCATCGGCGAACGTGCCGGGCGCAACCTGATCGGGTGCTGCCTGGAGTTGGGCGGCAAGAACCCGATGATCGTGCTCCCGGACGCCGACATCGACGAGGCGGTCAAGGGCGCGATCTTCGGCGCTTTCGGGAACACCGGCCAGATCTGCATGCACATCGAGCGGATCTACCTCCACGAATCGGTCTACGCCGAGTTCAAGGAGAAGTACGTCGCCGCGACGCAGGCGTTGAACATCAGCGCGACCTACGACTTCTCCGCCGACGTGGGGTCGTTGATCTCCGCCGACCACCGCGAACGGGTGGCCTCGCACGTCGAGGACGCCGTCGCGAAGGGGGCGACCGTGCTCACCGGTGGTCGTCGGCGCGACGACCTCGGGCCGGCCTTCTTCGAGCCGACGATCCTCGAGGGCGTCACGAAGGGCATGCTCGCGGGCTCGTGCGAGACGTTCGGTCCGGTGGTTGCGCTGCACTCCTACCTCACCGTCGACGAGGCCGTCGGCCTGGCCAACGACACCGAGTACGGCCTGAACGCCTCGGTGTGGGGAGAGGACCTCGCGGCCGCCGAGGCGGTCGGTCGCCGGATCCAGTCGGGCAACGTCAACATCAACGACATCCTGGCCACGGCGTACGCCTCCAAGGGCACCCCCTCCGGTGGGGTCAAGCAGTCCGGCGTGGGCGCTCGGCACGGCGACCAGGGGCTGCTGAAGTACACCGACGTCCAGAATGTCGGGGTGCTGAAGAAGCACGGTGTGATGGGACCGCAGCCCGGCCAGAGTTTCGAGTCCTACGCCAAGCAGATGCTGATCTCACTGAAGGTGATGCGTAAGACCGGGATGCGTTAGTCCCGTGGCTGCGTCCGTGACGGGGTCGGCCGAACCGGTCCTCGACGTCGCGGTCGTCGGGGCCGGCCCGGCGGGGCTGTTGCTGGCGCGGCGACTGCACGAGGCCGGTGTCGCGTTCGAGGTCTTCGAACGCCACGGGGACGTCGGCGGGATCTGGGACATCGACGCCCCCGGCTCCCCGATGTATGAGTCGGCACACTTCATCTCCTCCAAGACCCACTCCGGGTTCCCCGGATTTCCGATGCCCGAGGAGTTCCCGGACTACCCGAACCACCGGCAACTGCTCGGCTACATCCGCTCGTACGCCGACCGGTTCGATCTGCGCCGACACATCCGTTTCCGCAGCGAGGTGCTCAGCGCGGAGACCTCGACCGATGGGCTCTGGCGGCTCACCTTCGCGGACGGGGAGCAGCGCTCGGCGCGTTACCTGGTGGCCGCGAACGGGGTGACCTGGGAGCGCAACGAGATCACCTGGTCGGGCGAGTTCACCGGCGAGATCCGGCACTCGGCGACCTACCGGTCCACCGAGGAGTTCCGCGGTCGCCGCGTGTTGATCGTGGGGGCCGGGAACTCCGGGGTCGACATCGCCTGCGACGCTGCCTTCGCCGCGGACCAGGCCTTCTTGAGCCTGCGTCGCGGCTACCACTTCCTGCCCAAACACATCATGGGACAACCGACCGACGTGTTCGCCGAGACCGGTCCTCGGCTGCCCTGGCGGCTACAGCGGCCGTTGTTCGCCGGGTTGCTACGAGTGATCAACGGACGTCCGGAGCAGTACGGGCTGCCTCGCCCCGACCACCGGCTCCTCGACGCGCACCCGATCATGAACACTCAGATCCTGCACTACCTGGGACACGGGGACTGCCGGGCGAAGGCGGACGTGGCCCGCCTGGACGGGCAGGACGTCGTCTTCGTCGACGGGTCGCGTGAGCGCATCGACCTGATCATCCAGGCCACCGGCTACCACCACGCCTGCCCCTTCCTCGCCGAGGGTGTCCTGGATCAGCGCGACGGCCGACCGGACCTGTACCTCGGGATCTTCGCTCGCCGCCAACCACACCTGGCGGTCCTGGGTTTCGTGGAGTTCGCCTCGGCGGCGTACGCGAACTTCGACCGGATGGCCGAGCTCATCGTGTCCGACGTGACCGCCGACCCGAACAGCGAGCGGGCCCGGGTGTTGGCCGACCTCAAGGCGACCCATCGGCCCGACCTCAAGGGCGGGCGGAGCTACGTGAGGTCCGAGCGGCACGCGAACTACGTCGAGGTCGAGACCTACCTGGCCACGTTGGGGTCGGTGCGCGAACGGCTCGCGAACGTCCGCTAGGTCCCCGAACCCTGCTGCTGGGCGTCACTGGACGCCCGACCGGGCAGGCGTATGGCGGCGGTGGTCCCGACCCCCACCTCGCTGGAGATGTCGATCTGCCCGCCGAGGCGATTGACCAGCGCCTTGACGCTGGTCAGTCCGAGGCCGGAGCCGCCGTCGTCCTCGGCCAGCCCTCCCCGCTCGAACTCGTCGAAGATGAGCGGCAGGTCCTCCGGGGCGATGCCACGACCCGAGTCCGACACGCTGATGACCACGGCGTCGCCATCGAGCGCGGCATCGATCACCACCGGGGCGCCGGAGTGGGTCGAGTACTTCAGGGCGTTGCTCACGAGGTTGTCCAGGATGCGGAGCATGGCGTTGCGGTCTCCGGCGAAGGACAGGGACGGGGCGTCGACACGCACGCGCTCGGCCCCCAGCCCCGGGCGAAGGACGGCCACCGCGTCCCGGGCCAGGCCAGCGGTGTCCAACCACTCGATGACCGGTTCCGGCTCCTCGGACCGCAACCGGGAGTGATCGACCAGTTCGTCGGTCATCGCCGAGAGCCGTTGGGCGTTGCTCATGATCTTGGCCAGGAACTTGTCACGTTCCGCGCCCTGAACCATCGGCAACATCTCGGCGTACCCCGAGATCGCGAACAACGGAGTCTTGAAGTCGTGGGCGAAGGTGGCGAAGAACCGTTGACGCGCCTCGTCGTACCGACGGCGGGCGGAAAGATCCCGGGTGACCTTCGCGAATCCGGTGTGCTCACCCTCCCCGTCGTGGATGGCGGTGATGACCACGTCGGCCCAGAACCGGGTCCCGTCCGCGCGGACCCGCCACCCGGTCTGTTCCACGCGGCCCTCGTCGCGAGCCGTCTCGAGGAGCTGCAGCGGAAGACCTACGTAGCGGTCCTCGGGGGTGTAGAAGGCCGAGAAGTGCATGCCGATCGCCTGGTCGTGGGTGTAGCCCTTGAGGCGTTCCGCACCGAGGTTCCACGACTCGACCAGGCCGTTGGGAGACAGCGCGATGATGGCGTAGTCGCTGACCTGCTCGATCAGGAGCCGCAGTCGTTCCTCGCTACGACGGAGGTCTTCCTCGAGCGCGTGCTGCTGTGTCCGGTCCCGGGTGACCTTGCCGAAGCCGATCAGATCGCCGTCGTCGTCGTGCAGGGCGGTGATGATGACGTCGCCCCAGAAGCGGCTCCCGTCGGCGCGGACCCGCCACCCCGTGTGCTCGGCGCGACCCTCGGCCGCGGCCTGTTGCAGCAGTTGTTGGGGAAGCCCCGATTGTTGGTCCGCGTCGGGGTAGAACACCGAGAAATGCCGACCGATCGCCTCCGAGTCGGTGTAGCCGACCAGGCGTTGCGCGGCGGGGTTCCACGACTCGATGACCCCGTTGACGTCCAGGGAGATGATGGCGTGATCGATGAGTTGCGAGATCAGGCGCGTGGCATCGGACAGGCCGAGTTCAGCCGGCCCCCTCGGCGGAGAGTTCGCACCCTTCATTGCAGCACAGTAGCCGGTGACGTCCGTGTCACGTGAGCCTCGTCACCCAGCGTCCGTTCCGGCCAGGTCAGCACAGGGGCAGCACAGGGTCAGGCCAGGGCCCAGTCGATCGGGGCGCATCCCTGGTCGGTCAGCAGGGCGTTGACCCGGCTGAACGGTCGGGAGCCGAAGAAACCCCGCCGTGCCGAGAGCGGTGAGGGGTGCGCTGATTCCACCCGGGGCACCGGTCCGAGCATCGACCCCAGGGACTGGGCGTCCCGGCCCCAGAGGATCGCCGCGAGCGGTTGACCGGCCCCGGCGCGGCGTACGAGCGCCTCGATCGCGCAGGCCGTGACCTCCTCCCACCCCTGCTTGCGGTGGGAGCCCGCCTCGCCGGGTCGCACGGTGAGGACCCGGTTGAGGAGCATCACGCCCTGATCGGCCCACGCGGTCAGGTCGCCGTGGGGCGGGGGAGTGACCGGGATGTCGGTCAGGTCGTCGGCGAGCTCACGGTAGATGTTGGCCAGGCTCCGCGGAAGGGGCCGTACGTCGCCCTCCACCGCAAAGCTCAACCCGATCGGATGGCCCGGGGTCGGGTAGGGGTCCTGGCCGACGATGAGCACCCGCACCTGCGACAAGGGGCGCTCGAAGGCCCGGAAGATGCGTTCGCCCGCCGGGAGGTAGGGGCGATCGGCTGCGACCTCGGCGCGCAGGAACTCACCGAGGGCCGCGATCCGATCCTCGACCGGATGGAGGGCCTCGGCCCAGTCCGGGGCCATCAGGCCCTGATCGACCAGTCCGGCTAGGGTGCTCATGGCGGCCAGACTAGGCAGCCTTCCCCGACCGTTCGGCCATCAGGGGCGACCGGCGGCCGCGACCCCCACGTCCACGGTGAACAGCACGGCCTCGGCGGCCGCGGCGCGAGCGTCCTCGGAGAAGTCCGGGGCCGAGCAGATGAGCAGCGTGGTGCCGTTCGGTCCGCCGAGCTGACAGGCGAACGCACCCAGGCCCTCCGGCATGGCGATCCGGTCGGTGATCTCGCCGCCCTCGGCGACCCGCACCACCTGGTTGCCCAGGGCGTCGGCGGCCCAGATCTGACCCTCGGCGTCCAGGGTGCATCCGTCGGGGGCGACCCCGCCGACGGTCAGCATCTCCATCATCGACCCGAGCGGGGGCGGCGGGGAGATCTGCCCCCAGACCCGCCGGTCGGTCAGGGACCCGTCGTCGGCGATGGTGAAAGCGGTGTAGCGGCAGGCGATGGTCTCGCCGACCACCAGGGTGACCTCGTCGGGGAGGATGACCGCGCCGTTGGGGAAGTAGACGTCCTGCGCCGCCACGTGCACCGACCGGTCGGGGTCGATGCGCACCAGGTTGGCCGGCTCGGGGTCGGCGCCGCCCATCAGGTCGAAGCCGAAGTTGCCGACGAAGGCCCGCCCGTGGACGTCGACGACCAGGTCGTTGGCCTTGCCGCCGCAGTGGGCGCTGAGGTCGGCGTAGTGGGTGACCTCGCCGTCGGTGGAGCGGTGCAGGACGTGCTGCTCCTTCATCGAGACCACCAGCATCGACCCGTCCGGCAACCACCCGATCCCCGACGGCTGACCGGGCACCTCCATCAACACCTCGACCTCGCCCTCGGGGGTGATCGCGGAGACGGTGTGGGCGTAGAAGTCCGAGATGTACCACCGGCCGTCGTGCCACCGAGGGCTCTCGTAGAAGTGGCCGCCGGAGGTCAGGGTGCTCAGTTCACGGGTCATGCCTGCGAAAGTAGCACCGCGTGTGGCGCCCGTCACCGCTTGAAGAAGTACGCCTTCCGGGGGAGGTACGTCGGCCGTCCCCGCTCGCCGATCTCCACCCGCAGGATCGCCTGGTGGGAGGGGTCGCCGGCGATCGCGGACTGGTTGGCCACCAGGACGCTGGTGCCGTCGAAGGTCATGTTCGACGGGTTGTCGAACGGAACCGGGGACCCGTTCTCGCCGCTGAACGGGGCACGGGGGAACCGGTCGATCTCGACCCCCTGTGCGGTCAGTTCGACCAACTGGTTGGTGAGGCCGACGTTGGCCAGATAGATGTGTCCGGAGCGGCCGATGCCGAAGCCGTCGGGCAGATCGGTGGACCGCGAGGTCCAGAGCACCTTCAACCGTCCCGGGGCGCCGCGCGGTCGCACCGCCAGACTGTAGAGGTAGCCCCTCGTGGGGTCGGCGGGTCCGCTGCCGCTGGTCTGTTGGCTGATCAGGAGGTCGTGCTTGTTGGGACCGGTGCGGAAGCCGATGCCGGTGGTGCCGAACCCGCCGACGCCCTGCAGGGCGGGGGAGGCGAACCAGCGTTTGACCTTCCGGTTCCGTTTGACCTTCCAGATCACTCCCTGGGCGTAGTCGGTCACGTAGAGCGCCTTCTTCGGCCCCCAGGTCGCGTAGTTCGGGACCGCTCCGGCGGGAAGCCGCGCGATGGTGCGGAAGCGCCCGGTGTCGGTGTCGAGGGTCATGATGGCCCGACGGGAGGTCTCCAGCAGGATCAGTTTGCCGTCGCGGGTCTGGTTGGCGACCTGGATGCCGTGGGAGCCGTCGCGGATCTGCCCGGGCACCGCCCAGGAACGCAGCAGTCGACCTTGCTGGGTCCATTCGCGCACCCGCGAGCGGGCCGTCGAGTCTGAGTTGACGTAGGTGCCGGCGTACACCCGGCTGTTGCGGTGCTTCATCACGTACGCCGGGTAGCCCGGTGAGCCGACCAGGGAGAACACCGAGGTGGTCCACTTGGGCGGGGAAGCCGGTGGGGCCGCGGCCGGGGCGGTCCCCGCGGGGAGGACCAGAGCACAAACCAGACCGGCGGTGAGAACCAGCAGACGGGCCCTCATCGGAGCCGGTCCAGGACCTCGGTGGCGGCGCGCTTTCCGGAGCGCACCGCGCCGTCCATGTAGCCCGACCAGTAGGTCGCGGTCTCGGTGCCCGACCAGTGCACCCGACCGTGGGGCCGCCGGATGGCGGGACCGAAGCGCACCATGGAGCTGTTGCCGGTGTGCAGGGCGGTGGGGCCACCCTGGGTCCAGCGCTCCTGGGTCCAGTCCTGTTCGGTGTACTCGATGGGGTGCAGCGCCTGATCGCCGAACATCTCGGCGAACCCGGCCAGCACCTCCCGGCGACGTTGGTCGCGGGGGAGCCGGCCGACGCGCTCCCAGGTGGAGCCACCCACGAAGGCGAGTAGGACTCCGGGAGTCCCGTCCGGAGGGGAGTTGTCGAAGACCGCGCGGGTCGCCCCGGCGTCGCTGATCCCGAAGCCGTTCAGCCCGGCCTCGCGCCAGAACGGTTTGGCGTAGACCGCGTCGCACTTCATCAGCGAGCCCATCTCGAGGCTCTTCATCAGACGACGACGCTTGGTCGGGAGTTGGGGGTACCAGTCGATGTCGAGCACCAACGGCGGCGGGGCCGCCACGATGACGCGCTGGGCGCGCACGGTGCCGCGGCGGGTGTGCACGATGGCGCGACCGTTGCGCTGCACGATCTTCTGCACCGGTGCGCGCAGGGCCACGATGTCCCCGAGTTGGCGGGCCAGCCGTAGCGGGATGAGTTGGGAGCCGCCGATGAAGCGACGTTCCTGGGCGCCGTTGGCGGTCTCGGAGTTGCGGGCGAACGTCCCGGGGTTGCGCTCGTTGCCCGAGCAGGCGACGTACCAGAGGGTGAAGAGGAAGGAGAGCTCATCGGGGTCGGCACCGAACCCGGGTTGGGACCAGGCCTTGATGAGGTTGCCGACGCCGTCGGCGTTCAGGGAGTTGCGGCGGATGAAGTCGCCCAGCGTCATCGCGTCCCACTCCCGGGCGCGAGGATGGGTCCAGGGTGCGTCGACCGCGATCTCGGCGGCGTAGGTGTCGATCCGCTGGA
This sequence comes from Nocardioides salsibiostraticola, assembly GCF_054783655.1. Taxonomy (NCBI): domain Bacteria; kingdom Bacillati; phylum Actinomycetota; class Actinomycetes; order Propionibacteriales; family Nocardioidaceae; genus Nocardioides; species Nocardioides salsibiostraticola. The sequence continues at coordinate 208,520 of NZ_BAAGQD010000027.1, forward strand.
GCAGGATCGCGGCGTCGGGGAGGATGGTCGGATCCGGCGGGACGGTGCCGGAGTACTCCTGGCGGCCGGTGGTCGAGGAGATGTAGACGCTGCGGCCGGTGTTGTACTCCGCGAAGGTCCTGACCTTCAGGTTCCGAGCCAGACCGGCGATGTGGTTCTGGGTCGGCCCGATGAAGGCGCCGCCGGCCTCGATCGTGGCGCCGGCGTCGAGGCGGTGGTTGAGCACCCGGCCGCCCACCCGGTTGCGGGCCTCCACGAGGAGCACCGAGCGGCCGCTTCTGGCGACCTTGCGGGCGGCCACGAGTCCGGCGATCCCGGCCCCGACGACCACGACGTCGACCTCGCGGGGGAGGGATCCCTGCAGGCCCCGCGGGCCACGCCCGGCGGCGTCGGCGGCGAGTTCGGCCCAGGCACCCGAGCCCAGGGCGACCCCGCCCAACGCGGCGCCACCCAGGAGGCCTCGGCGGGACAGATCCTCGGGCAGGTGCGGGTACAGATCGTTCATCAGGAGCCCCCATGGATCCATAAACGTAAACGTGTGTCAGGTTTGCGATTCGTACCCTACCCTCGGACACGTGTCCAGCGCAGCGCAACCAGATCCCGGGTCCCCCGAGCCCGCGACCCGGCGGCGGGAGCCGCGACAGGTCCGCAGCCGGGAGCGCGTCGCGCGCCTTTTGGACAGTGCCGCCGTCCTGGTGGTCGAGCAGGGGGTGGAGGCGCTGACGACGCGGGCGATCGCCACCCACGCCCAGGTGCCGGTGGCTTCGCTCTACCAGTACTTCGCCGACAAGGAGGGCGTCCTTCTCGCGTTGGCCGAACGCGACATGGCCGAGATGGACGAGGAGCTGATCGCCGACGTCGGGGCCCTGATCGCGCAGCACGGCCGGCCCACCGTGGAGCAGTTCATCCGAACGGCGCTGGGGGCCTTCGTCGCTGTCTACGACCGCCGCCGCGCCTTCGTCGAGATCTATCTGCGCGGCCGCACGAACGTCGCGGTCCACGAGTTCGGACGCCAACACAACCAGCGGGTGGCGGCGACTCTCCGAGCCGTCGCCGTGGACGCGGGGGTGGTCGGCCCCGAGCTGACCGAGCTCGCGGCCCGACTGGCCGTCGACATCGGTGATCGGGTCTTCCAGCTCGCCTACGAGGTCGATCCCGGTGGCGACCCCGCGCTGGTCGAGGAGGGCACCTGCATGCTGATCGCCTATCTCGAGCGGTACGCCGCGAGTGCGACTCGATGACCTCGACGACGCCGCGCGAGCAGGTCGCCACCGCGGCCCGACGGCTCGGTGAGGCCGGCCTGTTGGTCGGCACCGCCGGCAACCTCAGCCTGCGTGAGGGGGATCGGATCTGGGTGACGGGGACCGGGGTGGTGTTGGCCGACTGCCGGCCCGACGACGTGACCGCGGTGTCCCTGAGCGGGGAGATTCTCGAGGGGCGGTTGGTCCCGACCTCCGAGGTCGACCTGCACCTGGGGCTGTACGTCGGGCCGATCGGAGCGGTGGGGGCGGTGGTGCACACCCACGCGCCGTACTCGACCGCCGTGGCGTGTGTCCTCGATGAACTACCGGTGCTGCACTACCAACAACTGGCCCTCGGTGGCCCGGTCAGGGTGGCGGCGTACTCCACCTTCGGGACGGGCGAACTGGCCGAGAACGTCCGCGAGGCGCTGGTCGGCCGACAGGCGGCCCTGATGGCCAATCACGGCTCGGTCGCCATCGGTGCCGGACTCGACCAAGCGGTCGAGAACGCCCTGCTGCTGGAGTGGCTGGCGACCCTGCACCACCGGGCCAGCACGCTCGGGACCCCCCGTGTCCTGACCGAGGAACAACAGACCGCGGTGGTCCTCGCCGCACTCGAGCGTGGCTACGGCACCGTCCAGGAGAACCCATGAATCAGCCCCCCATCCCCCGGCCCGTCATGCGCGTGGCCGCGGTCGGCGTACACGTCCTCGACACGCATGTGATCGGCATCGAATCGATCCCGCCGGGATCCGACGGCGCGCTGGTCGACACCATCCGCCTCTCCCCGGCTGGTACGGCGGGGGGCGCCGCCCTCGTGCTGTCCAGACTCGGTGCCGACGTGCTGTCCTTCGGTGCGGTGGGGACCGATCCGTCGGGTGAGTTGCTGCGGACGCTGCTGGAGCGCGAGGGCGTGGATGTTTCCGGTCTGGTGGGCAAGGACGACGCGCAGACGTCCGGGTCGGTCATCCCCGTGCGGCCGAACGGGGACCGGCCGGCGTGGCACTGCATCGGCGCGAACGGCGCGTTCACCCTCGAGGATCTGGATCGCGAGGCGCTGGTCGGTATCACCCACCTGCACCTCGGTGGACCGGAGTTCCTCGGCGGCGAGGCGGCCGCGGAACTGTTGGCGTTGGCCCGCTCGCTGGGGGCCACGACATCCATGGACATCCTCGCGCCCGGGGATCCAGACATGCTGGCGTGGATCGCGCCGGCGTTGCCGGAGACCGACTACCTGCTCCCCAACGACGAGCAGGTGCTGGGCTTCACGGGCACCGAGAGCCTGGTCGAGGGGGCCCAGACTCTGGTGGCCGCGGGGGCCGGGTGTGTCGCGGTCACCTGTGGCGCACGGGGCGCGCTCGTGGTGGACGGGGTGGGAGTGACCGAGGTGCCGGCGCTGGTGATCGACCCGGAGGACCTGATCGACACCACCGGATGCGGTGACGCCTTCTCCGCCGGTTTCCTCCGAGGGCTCTCGTTGGGCCATCCGCCGGTCGAGGCGGCGGCGCTGGGATGCGCGACGGCGGCTCAGGTCGCGCGGGGCCTGGGCACCGACGCGGGCGCCTACGACCTGGAGTGGGTACTTCGGTCGGTCCGCTCGGTCAGCTCGGTCGGTTAGCGAGGACCGGGTCGCGCGGTGCGGACCGGTCGGAACAGTCGGTCGAGGTAGGCCGCCAGGATCGCCTCCCGTAGGCGCGGCGCGGCCCGGTTGAGCAGCACGTTGATCGGGGCCATCCGCGTGGGCAGACGGGAGCCTGGGAGAACGGTCTCCGAGGCGGGTGTTGATGTGGGGCTGGCTGCTTGAGCCTCGGTGGTGAGCCCGGCCGCCTCGAGCAGCGCGTCGAAGTCGTCGTCGGTGAGGTGTTCGGGGACCAAGGACTGGAGGATCGCGAGGACCTGGGAGTCGACCGTGGCCGGACCGGTCTCGCGGGCCACGTCGACCGCGGTGCTCAGGGTCTCCAGGCACTCGTCGACCAGGGGCAGCGTGGCGGCGCTGACCGAGAGGTGCAGCGTGGGCGGGGTCTGCCGCCAGGCCATCTGGGGTTGGACGTACCACCCGCGCTCGACCATCTCATCGGCGATGGTGAACACATCGCAGGTCTCGTCGGCGACCAGCGCGATGAGGGTCGAGTCAGGCTTCACGGCCAGGCTGAGGCCGTCGATCTTCTCGATGCCGGCGACGAGGAGGTCGACGGCGTCCAGGCAGTCGCGGGCGAGCTCGGCGTACCCCTCGTGACCGACGGTCCTGACCGTTGCCCAGGCCCCCGCGAGGGGGCCGCCGGACTTGGTGGACTGCATCGTGGTGTTGATCATCGTGTAGCCGGGCCACGCCGCGCTCGCGAAGTACGTCGGTCGACGACCGGCCGGATCGCGGTGCAGCAGGATCGATGCGCCCTTGGGGGTGTAGCCGTACTTGTGTAGGTCGACCGAGATCGAGGAGACCCCCGGGACGGCGAAGTTCCAGGAGGGTTTGACCCGCCCGATGCGGTCGGCGTACGCCAGCACCCAGCCGCCGATGCAGGCATCGACGTGCAGCGGTACGCCGCGCGAAGCGGCGGCCGCGCCGAGCCACGCGATCGGGTCGATGACGCCGTGGGCGTAGGAGGGGGCCGAGGCGACGACCAGGACGGTGTTGTCGTCCATCGCCTGCGCCATCGGTCCCACCTGGGCGCGGAAGTGATCGTCGACCGAGATCACCCGGAGCTCGACCTTGAAGTAGTTGGCCGCTTTGAAGAAGGACGCGTGAGCGGTCGCCGGAAGGATCATGTTGGGGGTCTTGATGTCGGGTCGCGCGTCACGCGCACCCTGGACGGCCAGCATGATCGACTCGGTGCCCCCGGAGGTGACCGTTCCGACCGCCTCGGGTGGTGCCTCGACCAGGTCGCAGGCGAAACCGACCAGCTCGTTCTCCATGGTCAGCATGCTCGGGAAGGCCGAGGGATCCAGACCGTTGGACCCGGCGTACGCCGCCACCGCCTGGGCGCCGACCTGTTGGACCGCCTCGAGCCCCGAGTCGAAGACGTAGGCCAAGGACCGACCCCCGTGGATCGGGAGGTCCTGGGCCTGCAGCTCTCTGAGCTGGTCGAGCGCGTCCGACATATGTCCTCCAGGGGCGAGACCCCCCACCCTAGGTGCGTCGTACCCCTCCATGGCTGTTCCTCACGAAGTTCGTCAGATGGGGACGCGAAGTTCGTCAGATGGGGACGCGAAGTTCGTCAGATGGGGACACGAAGTTCGTCAGATGGGGACGCGAAGTTCGTCAGATGGGGACACGAAGTTCGTCAGATGGGGACACGACCCCATTCGGCGTACCTCGGCGCCCCATTTGGCGAACTTGGGAGCCCCATTTGGCGAACTTCGTGGTTAGGGGGTGGGGCGGGAGAGGCGATCGAGGAAGGCTATGAGGACGGCTTCGCGCAGGGCGGGGGAGGCGAGGTCGAGCAGGGCGTTGATGCCCGCGCGCCGGGTGGGGAGGCTCAACGTGTCCCCGCTGTCGCCCGATTCGCCCGCGACCGGTGTCTCGGGGATCAGGCCCGCGGCTTGGAGGAGACCGTCGAAGTCGGCATCGGTCAGACCCTGCGGGTCCAGGGCGGCGACGTATGCCGCGACCCCCGCGTCGACCTCGACCGGTCCAGCTTCGACAGCGGCGGCGACGGACTCGTCCAACGCCGTCAGGAACTCCTCGACGTGGGGCAGGGTGGCGGCGCTGACCGAGAGGTGGATGTTGGCGGGTTGGCCAAGGTAGGACAACTGCGGTTGGACGTACCACCCACGCACGTTCATCTCGTCCACCACGGTGAACGGGTCACACGAGGCATCGGTGGTGAAGGCGATCAGGGTCGAGTCGGGTTCGGCCACCAGCCGCAGGGCGGAGGCGGCCTTGATGCCGGCCGCGATCCGGTCGGTCGCCTCGAAGGTGTCGCGGCACAACGACTCATAGCCCTCGTCCCCGATCGTCTCGACGACCGTCCACGCGCCGGCCAGTGGACCACCGGACTTGGTGGACTGCACCGTGGTGTTCAGCATCGTGTAGCCGGGCCAGTCGGCCCAGGCGAAGAAGTGGGTACGCCGCAACGCAGGGGTGCGGTGCAACAGGATCGAGGTGCCCTTGGGCGTGTAGCCGTACTTGTGGAGGTCGACCGAGATCGAGGTGACCCCGTCCACCGCGAACGTCCACGGTCGGACCTCGCGACCCAGCCGCGCGGCGTACGGCAACACCATCCCGCCGATGCACGCGTCGACGTGACAGCGGATGCCCCGCTCGGCGGCCAGGGCAGCGATCTCGGTGACCGGGTCCACCACGCCATGCGCGTACGACGGAGCGCTGGTCACCACGAGGACCACTGCATCGCCGGCTTCGTCGAGAGCCGTTCGGGTCGCCTCGACGTCCGCGCGGAAGTCGGGACCGGCGGGGACCACGCGGGTCGCGACCCCGAAGTAGTGAGCAGCCTTGTGGAACGCGGAGTGCGCGGTGTCGGGCAGGACCATCACCGGCGTGGTCCCGGCCGGCAGGGTCGCGCCGTCGCGGGCCGCCTGCACCGCCAACAGCACCGACTCGGTCCCGCCGGACGTCACCGAACCGACGTACCCCTCGGGGGCGTCGAGCAACCGCCCGGCGAACCCGACCAGGTCGTTCTCCATCTGAAGCATGCTGGGGAAGGCGGTGGGGTCCAGGCCGTTCGACGCCGCGAACTGCCCGACCGCAGCCGCGGCCAGGCGGTCGACCTCGGCGAGACCGGAGTCGTAGACGTAGGCCAGGGTCCGTCCGGTGTGGATCGGCAGATCCTCGGCCTGCAGTGCGTCCAGGCGGGCACCGATAGGGGTGGGGTGATGACTCACGGGTTTCCTTCGACGTCGAGTGCGTTCAGTGAATAACGGGACAGCCACCAGAGGCTGAGCAGGATCAGCAGGGTGGGGATGACGGAGAATCCGACGGTGATCGCGGTGAGCGCCGAGTCGGGTTGCAGCACCTGCTCGACCTGGCCCGACGTGCTCGAGCGGTAGCCGCCGATGGCCAACATGACCGCGAACAGTCCGGGGCCCAGGGCGAGCCCGAGGGTTTCGCCGGCGGTCCACACGCCGGTGTAGACCCCCGCCCGGTTCGATCCCGTGCGCCGCGCATCGACGGCTGCGGCGTCGGGCAACATCGCGAGGGGGAAGACCTGACACCCGGCGTACCCGACCCCCACCAGGGCCACAGCGGCGAAGACGAAACCGTCGGGGGTGACGCGGGCGATCGCGGCCAGGGCGGCTCCGGTCGCCAGCACCAGCGACGAGGCGATGTAGGCCTGCTTCTTCCCGATCCGCCCGCCCAGGTTCGACCACGCGGGGGTCAGCAGCAGAGCGGGGCCGACGAAGCAGACGAACAGGATCGTCGTGGCGCCGTCGCGACCCAGCACGTCCCCGGCGAGATAGTCGACGCCGGCCAGCATGCAGCCCACCGCGAGGGCCTGGAGGATGAAGGTGGTCAACAGCAGTCGGAAGTCACGCGCGGTGGCGACGATGCGTAGTTGGTCGCGCAGGCTCCCGGCTCCGGCGCTGACCGCGCCGATGGGAGCGTCACGGGTTCCGCGGTAGGAGCTGAACACTCCGGCGAGGATGATCAGGGCCATCACGACGCCCATCACCCGGTAGCCGTTCCGGCCGCCGACCGCGTCCCGGATGATCGGCGCCGTGGCACCGGCGAGCATGATCGTGAAGGCGAGGATCGCCACCCGCCAGGTCATCAGGCGGGTGCGTTCGTCGTAGGACGAGGTCATCTCCGCCGGCATCGAGACGTACGGCACCTGGAAGAACGCGTACGCCGTGGCGCAGGCCAGGAACGCCACCAGCACCCAGGCGGCCTCGGCGACCTGGGAGCCCATGTCGGGGGCGGCGAAGATGAGGGCGAAGGTGATGGCCAGCGGGATCCCGGCGCGCAGCAGGAACGGCCGCCGCGGTCCGCGGGGGTCCTGGTGCCGGTCGCTGATCCGCCCGGCGATCGGGTTGAGGATGACGTCCCAGGCCTTGGGCAGGATCACGATGAACCCGGCCGTCAGCGCGGCGATGCCGAGGCTGTCGGTCAGGTAGGGCAGCAGCATCAGCCCCGGAACCGTGCCGAACGCGCCGGTCGCGACCGAGCCGGATCCGTAGCCGAACCGGACGCTCCTGGTGAGGCCCGGGGCCGGGACCGTCGTACTCATGGGCGTGACCCTAATCGCACGGTGCCCGGTATTTCTTTACTTTGCGGCGGGCATCTTCGGCGGCGCTTCTCCCAGGGGCCTACTTCGACAGGGCCCGCGAGCCCTTCGAGCTGTAGCGGCGCTTCCCGGTGCCGATCTCGTCCCCGGACGTGGCGCCGGGCTCGCCCGCGGATTCCCCCGGTTCGTGTGTCTCGTCGGGGCCGGACCACTGCGAGATCCACTCGTCCATCACGGTCCAGGTCGTATGACGCGCCGCGCGACCGGTGAGCATCCCCAGGTGTCCGCCCGGCACGATCTCGAAGCGGACCTCCTCCGAACCGGTCAGCAGCGGGGCCACGGCCTGGACGGCCTTGATGGGTGCGATGCCGTCGTTGGCGCCGCCGAAGATCAGCACGGGAGCCTTGATCTCACTGATCGCGATGGTGCGCTCGTCGAGTTCGAAGCTGCCGGTCTTGAGGACGTTGCCCTTCAAGAAGCGGTGGTAGAGCTGCCCGAAGGTGCGGCCGGGGTAGGCGATCATGTTGGCGGTGAAGTGATCGACCGCCTCGATCTGCGCCAGGAACTCGGTGTCGTCGATGTGGGTCGCGATGGCGATCGGCTTGGTCACCAGCTTCTGGAACGACGAGAGCTGGAAGGCCCACTTGACCAGGGGCTTGGGGGCGCCGCCGAAGGCCTGGTAGCCGCGGGTGATCAACCCCCCGCCGCCGCTGAGGTTGAGCAGTGGCCGCAGCGGCGCGACGATCGGCACCAGGCTCACGTCGAACGGGGACCCCACGACGCTGATCGAGGCGATCGGCAGGTCGGGGTTGTCGGCGGCGGCCAGCAGCGAGAAGATCCCGCCCAGGCTCCAGCCGATCACGTGCACCGGACGTCCCCCGGCGTGCGCGGAGGCCTCCCGGATCGCGGTCGGCACGACCTCGTCGATCCAGTGCTCCATCCCGAGGTTGCGGTCCTTGAAGGAGACCTGGCCGTACTCCACGAGGTACGTCGGCCGCCCGCCCCTCACGAAGTGCTCGACCAACGAGCACCCTCGGCGTAGATCGAAGCAGATCGCCGGTGCCGCGAGGGGGGTCACGAGCAGGACCGGGTCACCGGTCTGTTGCGCGGTGGCGGCGGGCCGGTAGTGGTAGACCTCGCGCAGGTTGCCCTCGTCGATCAGGGTCCGCGGCATGGGGCGGAGGTCGGCGAGGCCGCCGTAGAACAGCTTGTGCGCCACATTGCCGGCCGCCGCAACGACCTGATCAGGTTTCGGGATCAAGTCCATGGGGGGAATCTACCCCCGGAACGGGCACTCTCGTCGGTAGGCCCACGACCGCGGCCGCCCCCCGGGGATGGTGGCGGGGCTTCAGGATCGTCGCGCGGGCCTGACGGTCTTCCCGTGCGGACCGCCCTCCTCGGAGAGCCCCAGCATGAAGCTGTCGGCCCAGGCGGCGACGTCGTGCTGGCTGATGGTCTTGCGCATGGCGCGCATCCGCCGGGTCACCTCTTTCTCGTCGGCGTTGTAGGCCTCGAGCATGGCGGCCTTCATGCCGTTGATGTCGTAGGGATTGACCAGCCAGGCCTGGCGCAGCTCCGCCGCGGCGCCCGCGAACTCCGAGAGGACCAGGGCTCCGTCGTCCTCGAAGCGGCACGCGACGTACTCCTTGGCCACCAGGTTCATCCCGTCGCGGTACGGCGTGACGCACATGATGTCGGCGGCCCGGTAGAGCGCCGCCATCTCAGCGCGGGGATAGGAGGAGTGCAGGTAGGAGATCGCGGGCCGACCGATGCGGCCCAACTCGCCGTTGATGCGGCCGACGAGGCGGTCGATCTCGTCACGCAGGATGCGGTACTGCTCGACCTGCTCCCGTGAGGGGACCGCGACCTGCACGAACACCGCGTCCTCGACGTCGAAGTGTCCGTCCTTGATCAACTCGCTGAACGCGCGAAGCCGGGCGAAGATGCCTTTGGTGTAGTCCAGACGATCGATGCCCAGGAAGATCTTGCGGGGGTTGCCCAGCGCCTGGCGGATATCGGCAGCCCGAGCGGCCACGGCGTCGGTCTGGGCCAGCTCCTGGAACCCCTTGGCGTCGATGGAGATCGGGAAGGCGGCTGCGCGCACGGTGCGGCCGTCGGGGAGATAGACCAGGTCCCGGTGGGTCTTGTGGCCCACGCGCTGACGCACCAACCGAACGAAGTTGCCCGCCCCGCCGGGGAGTTGGAAGCCGAGCAGGTCCGCGCCCAACAGTCCCTCGAGGATCTGGCGACGCCACGGCAACTGCTGGAACAGCTCCGCAGGGGGGAAGGGGATGTGGAGGTAGAAACCGATCCGCAGGTCCGGCCGCATCTCGCGCAGCATCTGCGGCACCAGCTGGAGTTGGTAGTCGTGCACCCACACGGTGGCGTTCTTCGAGGCGATCTCGGCCGCCTTCTGCGCGAAGCGCCGGTTGACCGACACATAGGAGTCCCACCACTCACGGTGGAACTCCGGCTTGGCCACGACATCGTGGTAGAGCGGCCACAGGGTTCCGTTGGAGAAGCCTTCGTAGAAGTTCTCGATCTCCTCGGCGGTCATCCCCAGCGGCACCAGGTGCATGCCGTCGTCGACGAACGGTTCGAGGTCCTGCTCGGTGCCTCCTGGCCAGCCGATCCAGGATCCGTCGTTGGCGCGCATCACCGGTTCGATGGCCGTGACGAGCCCGCCGGGGGAGCGCCGCCAACCAGGGGTCCCGTCGCTGAGCACAACGCGATCCACGGGCAGGCGATTGGCGACGATCACGAGGTCGGACACGTGCCCACCATAGAAGCAACGAGGGCAGGGAGATAACTGCGCGACCCGACGATCACGCGAGGCGAATGACATCCGTGTGGTTTCCGGTCTAGAGTGGCCCCTGACGACGACTTGTGGGAGATGGACGCATGGAAGCCCAACGCGAGAACCCGAACACCGGGCCCGAGGACCTAGGCCACACGGCCACGTCCACCCTCAGCGAGCGGGACCGCGACATCCTCGACTTCGAGCGCCAGTGGTGGAAGTACGCCGGCGCCAAGGAGACCGCGGTCCGCGAGAAGTTCGACATGAGCTCGACGCGTTATTACCAGGTCCTCAACGCGCTGATCGACCGGCCCGAGTCCCTCGAGGTCGACCCGCTGCTCGTGCGCCGGCTGCGCCGTCTGCGGTCCCAGCGTCAGCGTCAGCGTTCGGCTCGCCGCCTCGGCTTCGAGGTCTGAGCCGCCATGTCTTCGAGTCTTCCCCCTCGTCGGCCGCGTAGCGCAGTCTTCCCCTCCCCGGTCGTGATGCTCAGCATCATCGCGGTGTTCATGGCCGCTGTGGCCTTCATGGCCACCCGCAACGCCGAGCCCACCGAGCGTGAGGTCATCCCGGCGGCCCAGCCGCAGGCGACCGCGACCCCGGCTGCTCCTCTCACCGAAAAGCCCACGGCGAAGCCGAAGCCCACACCGCCCGCGATCAAGCGCGGCAAGATCTACGTCGAGGTCTACAACAACTCCAACATCCCCGGACTCGCCGGCGGAGTGGCCGAGCGCGCCACGGGAGCGGGCTGGCAGGTCGTGGGCTCCGACAACTGGGTCGGGACCATCCCGACCACGACCGTCTACTACCCGCCGCGACTCAAGCGGGCCGGCGAACTCCTCGCCCTGGATCTGGGCATCGACCGGACCAACACCGCGGTGGATCCGATGCGCAGCGACCGGCTCACGCTGATCCTCACCGGCGAGCTGAACTGACCGACGCCTCGGGTATCGGCCGGACCGGCGTACAGCCCTGCGAGGTGCCCCAGACGTCACATGGTTGAGTGAGGGCCGTGGACGAGGACGGACCGAACAGCGAGGCGAAGTACGCCGCCCTGGTCCAGGCCGCTGCCACGTCGGTGATCGGACTGGACTTCGACGGCACCCTGGCCCACATCGTGGAGGACCCGGAGGCCGCGACCATCCATCCCGGGGCCCGGCGAATCCTGCTCGACCTGGCCGGGGAGGTCGCAGCGGTGGCGGTGGTCACCGGTCGCCCGGCCCAACAGGCCATCGATCTCGGCGGGTTCGAGAAGCTGGGTGACGCACTGGAGGCCGCCGACCGACACCTCTACGTCGTGGGCCAGTACGGCAACGAGCGCTGGTCCTCCTCGGATCGGCGGATCCAGAGCGCTGCTCCGCCCGCGGGGCTGGCCGCCTTCGAGGAGGAACTGCCCGGGGTGCTCGAGCGGGTCGGGGCGGCCGAGGCCTTCGTCGAACGCAAGGGACTGGCCGTAGCCATCCACACCCGGAGGCTCCCTGATCCGCAGGAGACCTTCGAGCGAGTGCTTCCCGAACTGCGCGACCTGGCTGAGCGCCACGATCTGAGCGTGGAGCCGGGCAAGCAGGTCGTCGAGGTCCGCGGTGCCGGGACCCACAAGGGTCACGCGATCCGCGAACTGGTCGCGGACACCGGGGTGAGCGGCTTCCTGTTCGCCGGTGACGATCTGGGCGACATCGAGGCCTTCGAGGCGCTCGATGATCTGGCCGGGGCGGGGCTCGCGACGCTGCGGGTCAGCTCCGACGCCTCACTCACCAGCCCGCTGCGATCGCTGGTGGACATCGTGGTCGACGGGCCGGACGGCGTACTCGCGCTGCTCGAGACGTTCCTTCGCGACGTTCGCGCCGCCCGTCACTGACCGTCACAGGGCGAACGTGGCACAGGCCACGTCCAACATGTGATACCCGAGTACACATTGTGAGACGAATTCATCTAATCTCGGAACAGCTCATCAAGAGGGACTGAGGGTACGGCCCGTCGACGTCCCGGCAACCGCCGCGAGAGATCCCTGTTCCGACCAGTTGTCGGACGGTCGCGGAAACGGTGCTAATTCCGTCCCGACCGCGAGATTCGCCCGGGGAAGATGAGAAGGAGGATTCATGAGCGCCCTTAGTGTCGAGCAGAACGTCGAGAACCCCGGAGCCGAGCCGGGTTCGAGTCAGGGTTCCAGTCAGGGTCCGATCCTTCGCCCCGGTGCCTTCGGGAACGCCACCAACCTGGCCTGTCGGGAGTGCGGCCACCAGGTCGCCCTCGGACCGCACTACGCCTGTCCGGAGTGTTTCGGCCCCCTCGAGGTCGCCTACGACTTCCCGGCGATAACCCGCGAGGAGATCGCCGCCGGTCCGGCCAACATCTGGCGCTACAAGGCGCTGCTGCCCGTGCCGGACGACATCGAGCAGAGCCCCAACATGGAGCCCGGGTTCACCCGACTGCTCGAGGCGCGCAACCTGGCCGCCGAGCTCGGCATGACCAAGTTGTGGGTCAAGGACGACTCGACCAACCCGACGAACTCCTTCAAGGACCGCGTGGTCGCCTGTGCGCTCAGCGCCGCGGTCGAGTTCAAGTCCAAGGTCTTCGCCTGCCCCTCCACCGGCAACCTGGCCAACGCGGTCGCCGCCGCCGGTGCGCGGGCCGGGATCAAGACCGTGGTGTTCATCCCCAGCAACCTGGAGAAGCCCAAGCAGGTCAACTCCGCGGTCTACACCGACTCGCTGGTCGCGGTGAACGGCAACTACGACGACGTCAACAAGCTCGCCTCGGAGATCGCCGGCGAGCAGGAGGGCTGGGCGTTCGTGAACGTCAACGTCCGGCCGTTCTACGCCGAGGGCTCCAAGACCCTGGGCTACGAGATCGCCGAGCAGCTCGGCTGGCGGCTGCCCGACCAGATCGTCATCCCGGTCGCCTCCGGCTCCCAGCTGACCAAGGTGGACAAGGCCTTCCAGGAGCTGATCACCCTCGGCCTGGTCGAGGACAAGCCCTACAAGGTCTTCGGCGCGCAGGCCACCGGTTGCTCCCCGGTCAGCGTCGCCTACAAGGCCGGCGTCGACGCGATCCGCCCGGTCAAGCCCGACACGATCGCCAAGTCCCTGGCCATCGGGAACCCCGCCGACGGCATCTACGTCCTCGACGTCTGCCGCCGCACCGGCGGCGCGGTGGAGGACATCACCGACGACGAGGTGCGCGAGGGCATCCTGCTGCTCGCCCGCAACGAGGGCATCTTCACCGAGACCGCCGGCGGCACCACGGTCGGCGTACTGAAGAAGCTCGTGGAGACCGGCCAGCTCGACCCGACCGCCGAGACCGTCGTGATCAACACCGGCATGGGTCTGAAGACCCTCGACGCCGTCGCCGACTCGGTGGGGGCCCGCGCCACCATCGATCCGTCCTACGACGCCTTCGTCGCGACCGGGATCTAGCCTGCTGTATCCGGCCTGCTGGTCGAGACCACCGAACGAGGAGAACCCATGAGTGTGTCTGTCCGCATCCCCACGATCCTGCGCACCTACACCGGCGGCGAGTCCGAGGTCACCGCCGAGGGTGAGACCCTCAGCGGCGTCCTGGCGCATCTCGAGAGTCAGTACGCCGGGATCAGCGCCCGCGTCCTGGACGACAACGGCAAGCTGCGTCGGTTCGTCAACGTCTACGTCGGCTCCGAGGACGTGCGGTTCCTCGACGACCTCGACACCGCCACCCCGGCTGGCTCCCAGGTCTCCATCATCCCGGCGGTCGCGGGCGGCTGAAAACTCAGCGGCGCGGGCTCGCGGGACGCTAGCATCGGCTCTCGGTTGGGCTCCTCACGGGGAACCGGCCCGCGATCCGGGCCCTCTTCGACCCCACCGACCGCTACGGCGCCCACCTCAACCTCGCGCGTCTGCCCCTGTCGTCGACCGACTTCAGCCCGACCCTGTGGACCTGGCGCTGGGACGGCACCCAGGCACACCCGGCCCCCAGGCCGCGGCTGCGCTTCTGCTTGAGGAGATCGCGCCGCTCGTGGGCGACGACCTGGCCGTCAACGCCGTCGCCTGGTCCGCGCCGGCGGAGATGAAGACCACCGGGACGCTGCGAGGAGGTGCGCTGCGCACCGACGCCGAGACGTCGTACGGGGACATGCTGGTGAGTCAGGCGCGCACCCTGCTGGAGGCCGGAGTCCCGGTGAAGTGGCTCTCGCTGGGCAACGAGCCGGACCAAACGGCACCCCCTTCGCGCGGACCGTCCGGTTCACCGACGGGCAGGGCTCCACGACCACGGCCCGGATCGACGCCGGGGACATCACCAGCGTCACCCTGCCGCGCTAGCAGCAGGTCATCCGTCGGGCCAGATGATCGCTCTCGGCCGCATTCGCGCAGAGGTCGATGGCCTCCCTGAAGGACACCTTCGCGGCCTCGACCGCCCCGCTGCGCAGCAGCAACTCGGCGCGGGCCGCGGGCAACCGGTGCCCGGGCAGGCTCAACCCCTCCAGCATCCGCAGACCCGTCTCCGGCCCATCCGCCTCGGCTCGCGCGACCGCGTGGTTCAGACGCACGACCGGTGACGCGGTGAGCGCCTCCAACTCGGCGTACCTCTCGCAGATGCGGGGCCAATCCGTCGACGCGGCGTCGCGGGCGAGGGCGTGTTCAGCCGCGATCAGCGCCTGGAGAAGGTACGCCGTCCCCGGGGCGTGCACCCACGGGCTGAGGAGCGCCACGGCCTCGTCGATCTCCCCGGCGTACCAACGCCGGCGATCCTGATCGGAGAGCAGCACCAACCCACCGTCAGAACCCACGCGGGCCTCGCGGCGGGAGTGCTGCAACAGCATCAGGGCCAACAGGGCGTCCAGATCAGGACCGACGGTGGCCTGGGGCGGCACCACCTCCCGGATCACCCGGACCAGGCGGATCGCCTCACCGGCCTGATCGACCCGTAGGACGTCCTGTCCGGTGCCGGGGGCGTAACCGGCGGTGAACGCCAGGTAGGCGATGTCGGCCACCGCGCCGACCCTGGTCAGGAGAGCGGGGCCGACCGGGATGGTGAAGTCCTGGCCGACCAGTCGCTTACGGGCGCGGGTGAGGCGGGCCGACATGGTGGCGGGGGAGACGAGGAAGAGTCGGGCGATGTCCGCGGTCGGCACACCCATCACCAACCGCAGCGTCAGGGCCGCCGCTGACTCCGGCGCAAGAGTGGGGTGGGCGCACAACAACACCAGGCGCAGACGCTCGTCGATGACCTCCACACCTCCCTGATCTCCTGCCGGCAACACGACGCGCGCGCTCCGCTCCTGCAGCCCGGCCTCGACGACCAGCAGCGGGAACTTGTCGGTGGCCACGGATTCCCGGCGCAACCGGTCCACCGCCCGCCGACGGGCAGCGGTGAGCAACCACGCCGGCTGGTTGTCGGGTACGCCGTCCACCGGCCAGCGCCGGGCAGCGGCCTCGAAGGCGTCGCCGAGGGCATCCTCGGCGAGGTCCAGGCGCCGGTACTGCGCAACGAGCAGGGCCAGCAACCGGCCCCACTCGTCGCGACAGGTCGTCTCGAGCGCATCCAACGTGTCCAATGTGTCTGGCTTGTCTGGAGGCGCGGCCTCAGCCGTGCTCGGCGCCGGCCCGGATCTCGAGGTCGGGGTGCACCTCGGCGAGGATGCGCGCGCACTCGAGGAAGTCCTGACGGTTGTCGGTCTCCACGAAGTAGAACCCGCCGATCTGTTCTGCGGTCTCGGCGTACGGACCCTCGGTGATCGACTGCGGGCCGCGGAAGACGGTGGCTTCCTTCGCGGAGGTGAGTTCGGCGGCCGCGACGATCGAGTGCCCGCGGCTGGTCAGCGCCTCGGTGAACTCTCCGTGCTTGCCCATCAGATGGTTCAGCGCGTCTTCGGTCATGGTGTCGTAGGCGGATTCGTCGCCGTGGATGAGAAGAAGGTAGGACGTCATAGCGGGCCCAAACTGTGAGGAGGTGACTGAGTCTGACACCTCGATGACGGCTGAGGGGAGGGCATTTCGACAGCGATCTCGAGGAAACTTCGTTGAACGTGTGCGCTGAGCCGGTCGTCGACCTCCTAAGGTGTCCCCGTGAGATCGCCTGGACGTAAGCCCGAGAAGTCAGCACCCCCTGCCGCAGCGGAGGAGTCACCCGCCAAGCAGAGTGGCAAGAAGGGTGGCAACAAAGGGGGTGGGGGACTGTCCAAGGGCGCCCAGGATCAGACGTACCTCACCAAGGGGCAGAAGGAGCGACGGCGTCTGCGGCAGATGAACCTGACCGAACTCGCGACGGAGTTCCGCACCGACAAGCACGGGACGCACTTCTACACCCCGCACTACCAGCGCTACTTCAGGCACCTGCGGCGTGAGGCGATCACCGTGCTGGAGATCGGCGTCGGCGGTTACGACCGCTACCAGAAGGGTGGCGGCTCCCTGCGGATGTGGAAGTGGTTCTTCCCGCAGGCCCAGATCATCGGGCTCGACATCGAGGACAAGTCCTTCGTGGACGAGCCCCGGGTGCGCACGGTGATCGGCTCGCAGACCGACGAGTCGGTGCTGCACCAGATCATCGAGGACGAAGGTGCCCCGATGGTCGTCATCGACGACGGCAGCCACGTCCCCGCCGACATCATCGCCACCTTCGCGATGTTGTTCCCGCTGCTGCCCGACGGGGCGGTCTACGCCATCGAGGACACCCAGACGTCGTACTGGCCCGAGTGGGGCGGCCAGATCGATCGAGACGCGGAGGGTACGACGATGTGGCTGGTCCGACAGTTGATCGACGGGCTCAACCACGAGGAGTTCCTCGACGAGGACTACGCCCCGTCGTACTCCGACCGACACGTGGTCGCCGTGCACTGTTTCCACAACCTGGTGATCATCGAGAAGGGCGTCAACGACGAGGGCAGCAACAAGCGCAACGTGCTGCGCGATCGCTTCGGCCACCCCGACGAGTAGTACCCACCGCCGAGTCGGCGCAACTTGACGCTCGTAGAGGCTCCAGTCGGCGCTACTTCGAAAACTAGCGCCGACTCGCGAGATGACGGGGGCTGGCGTTTGCACTCGACCCTGCCGAGTGCTAAAACTTGAGTTGGCACTCTCAGCATGAGAGTGCCACCACCCCGATCCGGGGAGTTGAGATCAGCAGCGTCGACGTGAAGGGAACGTCGGGTCGGCCTGGTCGTCCGTCGCGGGCAGCGAACTGGATCGTCCACACTCTTCCAGCGAGGAGATCGCAGGAGTTATGTCAAAGCTTATTGCCTTCAATGAGGAGGCCCGGCGCGGTCTCGAGCGTGGCATGAACACGCTCGCCGACGCCGTCAAGGTCACCCTCGGGCCCAAGGGCCGCAACGTCGTTCTCGAGAAGAAGTGGGGTGCCCCCACGATCACCAACGATGGTGTGTCCATCGCCAAGGAGATCGAGCTCGAGGACCCCTACGAGAAGATCGGCGCCGAGCTGGTCAAGGAGGTCGCCAAGAAGACCGACGACGTCGCCGGAGACGGCACGACCACGGCGACCGTTCTGGCCCAGGCCATGGTCCGCGAGGGTCTGCGCAACGTCGCGGCCGGCGCGAACCCGATGGGTCTCAAGCGCGGCATCGAGCAGGCCGTCGAGGCCGTCTCGGAGCAGCTCTCCAACATGGCCATCGACATCGAGACCAAGGAGCAGATCGCTGCTACCGCCTCGATCTCGGCTGCTGACTCCACCGTCGGCGAGATCATCGCCGAGGCGATGGACAAGGTCGGCAAGGAAGGCGTCATCACGGTCGAGGAGTCCAACACCTTCGGGCTGGACCTCGAGCTGACCGAGGGGATGCGCTTCGACAAGGGCTACATCTCGGCGTACTTCGTCACCGACCCCGAGCGCATGGAGACCGTGCTCGAGGACCCCTACGTCCTGATCGCCAACTCCAAGGTCAGCAACGTCAAGGACCTGCTGCCCCTCCTGGAGAAGGTCATGCAGTCCGGCAAGCCCCTGATGATCATCTCCGAGGACGTCGACGGCGAAGCCCTCTCGACCCTGGTCGTGAACAAGATCCGTGGCACCTTCAAGTCTGTGGCCGTCAAGGCACCCGGCTTCGGTGACCGTCGCAAGGCCATGCTGCAGGACATCGCGATCCTGACCGGTGGCCAGGTCATCTCCGAAGAGGTCGGCCTCAAGCTGGAGACCGCGGGCATCGAGCTGCTCGGTCAGGCCCGCAAGGTCGTCATCACCAAGGACGAGACCACCATCGTCGAAGGTGCCGGCGATGCCGGTCAGATCGAGGGACGGGTCAACCAGATCCGCGCCGAGATCGAGAAGTCCGACTCCGACTACGACCGCGAGAAGCTGCAGGAGCGCCTGGCCAAGCTGGCCGGCGGCGTTGCGGTCATCAAGGTCGGCGCGGCCACCGAGGTCGAGCTGAAGGAGCGCAAGCACCGCATCGAGGACGCCGTTCGCAACGCGAAGGCGGCCGTCGAAGAGGGCATCGTCGCCGGTGGCGGCGTGGCGCTCGTGCAGGCTGCTGACGCGGCCTTCGCCAAGCTCGAGCTCACCGGGGACGAGGCTACGGGCGCGAACATCGTCCGCTACGCCACCGAGGCCCCGCTGAAGCAGATCGCGATCAACGCCGGCCTCGAGGGCGGCGTCGTGTCGGAGAAGGTGCGCAACCTGACCCCCGGTCACGGCCTCAACGCCGCGACCGGCGACTACGTCGACATGATCGCCGAGGGCATCATCGACCCGGCCAAGGTGACCCGCTCTGCTCTGCAGAACGCCGCCTCGATCGCCGCGTTGTTCCTCACCACCGAGTGCGTCATCGCCGACAAGCCGGAGAAGTCCGCCCCGATGGGCGACCCGTCCGGTGGCATGGGCGACATGGGTGGCATGGGTTTCTGAGCCGAAGCGAGGAGGGCGCACCCCGAGGAACGAGGGGTAGTGCCTGACGAGTGGAGGGGAAGAAGCCCCATCAACATGGGCTTTTAAGTAAGCCCGTCTGACCAGCAACACCAGAACGGCCCCCGCGTAAGCGGGGGCCGTTCTGCATTGCGGTGGTGCTCTCCGCCGAACTACTGACAGAAGGACCGAAAAACGGTCGAAACAGGCCGTTTCGTGGCGATTCCGGTTTGTTCTGTCAGTAGTTCGGTTCGCTCATGGCTGACCGATCAGCGCAGCCACATCCGCTTTGAGGTGGCACTGACCGTGGTGGACGTCGACTGCACCTTCGCGATGTACGCCGTGCGCTGGCGACCGTTGCGGTCACGGACGCGGAACACCGCGTTGCCGCGGCGGTTCAACCGGGTCTTGCCGGCCGAGCGGAGGTTCCCGCGAACGAAGCGGAACATCTTCACCGTTGCGCCTGCTGCGGATCGACTCGCCTTCACCTTGATCCGGTCATGGGAGCCGCGGCTGCTGACCGGGCGGAGCTTCACCCGCACCGGCAACCCGATTCGGACCGTGCGGGACAGCGTGCGGACGTCGACGCCGTCGCTGACCTCGGCGGTGATTCGCGCCTTGCCCAACACGGACGCGACGAAGGTGTAGAGCGCCTCGCCTCTCGCGTTGGTGATCCGCGTGGCGCGGGCCTCACTTGAATCGGAGTCCGGACCGTTGCGGAAGAACCGGACCTTGTAACCGCGGATCGGGTTGCCCAGGTGGTCGATGACCCGAACGATCTGGGTGACCGGCTTGTTGAGCGCGATCTTGCCCCGTGGTGAGGAGCCCAGGGAGAACTTGGCGCGGTCGAAGTCGAGCTCGTAGAAGGAGGCGGTGGCCGACCCCGTGAGGTCCTTGGTGCTCGACGTGGTGGCGCCGGCGGTGTCGCTGTAGGTGGTGGTCGGGGCGTTCCACGTGCCCTTCACGGTGATCTCGGCGGCCTCGAACGAGACGACCCAGAAGTCACCGGATTGGTCGAGGTCACTCTCCAGGAAGTCCTCGCTGTAGTCCCAGTCGTCCAGGTTTCCGCTGTAGCGGAGCTCCACGGGCTCTCCGATCACCGGGTTGCCGAACTGGTCGGTGGTGAAGACGTCGTAGTAGGTGCGGTCAGCAGCCACGGTGGGGTTCACCGGGTTCTCCTGCTCGCTGGCCGGCGAGAGCACGATCTTGACCGCGCCTCCACTGAGGGGGTTGGTCGAGTCCCAGTCGGCAGTCCCGTTCTCGGACAGGTCGCCTGCGACCGCCGTCAGAGTCGCGGTCACGATGGGGTTGCTGTTGAAGCCGCTGTCGCGACCGATCGCGATCTGGAACGAGACCCTGCCTGCGGCGTTGGTGACCGCCGCAAGCGTCTGACCGAGGTCGGTGTAGTCACCGGCCGGGTCTCCTACGGTCGAGGGCAGTGGTGTGCCGTCGGTGAAGAACCCGTGATCGAGCGAGAGTTCCACGACCTGACCTTCCACGGGGTCGCGGTCGGCGTTGCCGTCTCCCTGGACCCCCGGGGTGGCCGGGTCGGTGTCGAAGGTGTCGTCCGGTGCGGTCAGGGTGAGTCGGCCGGGTAGCCCCTGGCCCGGCTTGCCGTCTCCGAGGTCGGTGAGCACGATCGTGCTGCCGGCCGGGGGATTGACGCTGATCAGGTCGACCGCGAGGGAGGCGTTGGCGTCGGCGTTCCCGATATCGGGGGTGGCCGTGGTGGCCGCTGCGACGCGGCCGCCGAGTTCGGTGCCCTGTCCGTCCTCGGCCGGGTCGCTGACGACGACGGCGAAGGCGCCATCAGGGTCGGTGGTGACCTCGATGGTCGTCACCGGCGCGCCGGGCGGGGTCGGGACGAAGCCTGCGTCGGCCTCGGGGTCGCCGCCTGCAGCACCGCGGGTGAACGTCAACCCGATCAGGCGTGCAGGGAGTCCGGTCCCGTCCTCGAGTCGCAGGTCGCCGGTGACGCTCTGGTCGGTGCCGGCCGGGATCGATGTCGGGTCGTCGGAGTCGAAGCCGATCTCGGCGTCTCCGGCCTTCACCGTCAGAAGCTCGGAGGCGGGTACGGCGTTGGCTCCATCACCGTCGGCCGAGAGTTCGGCCACCAGGGCGTAGGAGCCGCTGCCGACCCCGGGGAACGGCACCTGGAACTCGCCGGTGACGTCGGTGGCCTGCAGGGCTTCGCCGACCGCGGGAACCCGGACCACGGCCGCTGCCTCGTCGAACGGCGTGAAGGTCCAGTGGTAGCTGAGGTCCTGGGCGTCGTCGACGTCGACGTCGACACCCGCGTCGGTCACCTGGACGGTGATGTCACTCGCGGAGTACTCGTCGACGTCGAACGCGACGCCGTCGGTCGAGGTGCCGACCAGGGCCAGCGCGGCGTTGGCTGCTGCGGGTGAAGCGCCGAACGGGATCGATGCGACGGTGAGGGTCGCGATCATTGCGAGGCTCAGGCCGCTGGAGATGCTGTGCTTCTTCATGGGGTCCTTCCAGACAGGATAGGAGGGGGTCAGAGAGGGTTTGACTCCGCCGGAGCGAAGCGGCCAGTGGTTCATTCGCAGACGAAACTCCCCTGCTGTGGATAGCTGGTCCTTCGTTCGTTGCGGGGGACCGCCAGCTCGAGAGAGCCCACGGACCCGCTCGCTTCAGCGAGTTGCCGCAGCGTCGAGACAATCGAGCGGTTCCGTCGGAACTGCACCTTCCCGAATCCGTAGCCCGAGCGGCAGACCTTGAAGTAGTTGGTGCCCGCCCGCCAGTCGATGAGCCGGTCTCCCTGGCCCCGACGTCGGGTGCCCCGGTCGCCCATGTCGGCCTGCAGAGCGTCGGGCCCGGCGCCACCGAACAGCAGATCTCTGCCGTTGGTGGTCCGGCGGCGGCGATCACTGTCGACGTCGGGGATGGCGACCTTCCACAGGCGGCGATCGAACGTGCGGCGTTTGACGTCGAGCAGATCGCTGCCGGCCCCACCGAAGAGGCGGTCGTGGCCGGTGTCGCCCCAGAGGACGTCGGCACCGTCACCGCCGAAGACGACGTCGTCGCCCGAACCGGCGTTGGTGACGTCCCTTCCCGCTCCGGCGTGGATCGAGTCGAACCCGCTGCCGCCGAGCAGCAGATCGTCGCCTCCGATGGTCGACTGGGACAGGGTGGCGACCCGCACCAGGGTGCCGAAGGGACGGATCCGCTCCCGGATGAACCGCTTGCGGTCCTTCGCGGTGCGGTTCACCGCACCCAGAGCGGCCGCCGGGGTCGGTACGTCGACCCCCTGGTCGCCGAGGAGCGCGTCGTCGCCGGAACCGCCGTCGAGGATGTCGCCCTGCACCCGTTGACCGAGGTAGGACTGGTAGGTCCGCGAGGTCCGGGTGTTGTCGAACTGGCCGTAGAGCTCGTCGTCGCCGGCCTGGCCGAGGAGTTCGTCGCTCCCGGCCCAGACGCCGGGTTGCTCGTCGGCCATCCCCACCTGTCGTACGACGTGGGGCCCCGAGCCACCGCCGGAGAGCAGGCGGTTGGGTCCGTGACGGGTGATCCGACCGTTGTCGCCGAGCAGGACATCGCTCGACCCGCCCCCGCGCAGGGTGTCGTTCCCGTCGTCCATTCCCGAGGCGGTCACGTCGGTGGCCTGGGAGACCGGGGTGAGCAACCGGTCGAAGACCGTGGAGCCGATGGTGGTGATGAGCACCCCGTCGCGGCTGGACCCGCCGCCGAGGAGGTCGTCCTCGCCGTCCTGGCCGTCGAGGGTGTCGTCACCGACGTTGCCCTCGAGGTAGTCGTCGTCCGCACCGCCCCAGATGGCGTCGTCGCCGGCTTGGCCGAAGAGCAGGTCGCGTCCGTCGTTGCCGCCGATCGCGTCTCCAGCGCCCGACTCGGGTTGGACGGGACTGGTGCCGGTGACCACGTCGAAGAGCCGCACGCGGCGCAGCGTCGTACCGTCCGCGCGGGTGGCCGGGGTTCCGGCGGCGATCGCTTCGGCCGAGGGACGGGTGATCCGTCCGCCGTCCCCGAGCACGACGTCGTCTCCGTCGCCGCCGTTGATGATGTCGCGACCGCGGTCGAGGATGCCTGAGGAGGTTCCGGCGAAGGGCCCCACGAAGCTGGTGAACACCCGCGTGCCGTCGGTTCCCAGGGGGAATCCGTCGGTGCCGGAGGAGCCGCCGAGGATGTCGTCGTCGCCGACCCCACCCCCGAGGGCGTCGCCGCCGTCGTTGCCTTCGAGGTAGTCGTCGCCTCGATCGCCGTCCAGCGTGTCGTCGCCGCCCTGACCGAAGATCCGGTCGGTGGTGCGGAGCTCTCCGACGATGACGCCCTGCGTCATGCCTTCACCGTTGATGACGTCGTCGCCAGCGGTCGACGGGTCCGCGGGGGAGTCGACCGAACCGACGTCCTCGAGTCGCAGCACGTAGGCCGGGCCCTGGTAGCCAAGGCGCGAGGTCAGTTCCTCGACCCGGATGGGTAGTGCGTTGTCGCCGGCCAACAGGTCGGCACCGTCCTGGCCGTCGGGGCCGCCGTCGCCGCGGATCCGGTCGCCGCCGTCGGGCCGTCCGGCGCCGCTGCGGTCGAGGGTCACCCGGGTGTCGGTCGTCTGATCGACCGAGGAGCCGCCGATGACGACGTCGTCGCCGGCGTCGCCGTACGCGATGTCGGCGCCGGAACCGCCCTCGACGACATCGTCGTCCTGTCCGCCGCGAACCAGGTCGTCGCCGGGGGAGCCGAAGACGAAGTCGCAGTCGTAGCCGCCGTACAACTCGTCATAGGCCAGTTCGGTGCCGGGGGACTGCGCCGGTGTGCCCGCCACGCCATCGTCGGCCAGCAGCGTCAGATGACGGGTGGCCGCCCGAGCGTCACAGAGCAGGGCGCTGGAGTCGAAGACCAGCGGGGAGCCCGCGGCCGCCGTGACCGCAGCGGGGACGATGCCCAGGGAGTTCCACGGCACCGACGGGTCGTTGACCTCGCTGACGATCGAGGCCGACACCGCGGCTCCGTTCTCCGCCACGAGGACATCCTCGCCCCGACCGCCGAGCAACACGTCCTGGCCGTCGCTCGCCCCGGAGACGTCGTTGCCGCCCACCAGGTCGTCGTCGCCCTCGTTGCCGCGCAGACGGTCATCGCCGTCGCCGCCGCGCAGGTGGTCGTCGCCGAGCCCGCCGACGAGTACGTCGTGGTGCGGGCCGCCGAGCAGGACGTCCGTGCCGCTCTGGCCGAGGACCAGGTCGTTGCCGTCGCCGCCGAGGAGCAGGTCGGTTCCCTCGTCGCCCGAGAGGAAGTCCGAGTCGGAACCGCCGCGCAACTGGTCGTCGCCCGCGCCGGCCAGCACGCAGTCGCCGTTCTCGTTGTCGGCCGTGTCGAGCATCGAGGGCAGGGTGATGACGCCGGTGTCGTCGGTGTCGTCGTTCGTGTCACCGTCGCGGTCGAGGTCGACCTTGCCGTCCAGCACCACGATCTCGCCGTTGAGGAGACCCTGGAAGTTCGAGGTCGTCCCCGGTGCCTTGATCAGACCCGCGACCACGCCGAGCCCGGACATCCGGCCGGTGTCGGGGGTGATCCCGTTGCCACCGGCGCCGCCGAGGAGGTCGCCGTCCAGGTCCACCAGACCCCGTACGACGCGGGTGGTGGCGTTGCAGGCCACGAGGCGTTCGGCGAGGTCGGGAGCAGGACCACCGAGTTCGCGGGTGTCGCGCCCCTCGCCGTAGGTCTCGTCGTTGCCGTCGCCGCCGACGATCAGGTCGGCCCCGTCGCCTCCGGCGATGATGTCGTTGCCGGCCAGGCCGTCTAGGAAGTCGTCACCGGCTCCGACGCCGGTGGAGCCCAGCGATCCGTCGAGGACCCGGACCCCGCCCCGCACCAGGGTGACGTCGTCACCGAACATGATGTCGGCTTCCGGGCCGCCGTCCGCGCGGTCGTCGCCCGTGCCGCCGCGGATGATGTCCACGCCCGCGTCGCGGGGGTCGGCTCCGTCACCGGAGAGTTCGTCGTCACCGGCCCGGCCACAGATCTCGTCGGGGCCTGCGCCGCCGTCGAGCGTGTCGGGTCCATCGCCGCCGATCACGATGTCCTTCTCGGGGCCACCGGTCACGAAGTCGGTGCTCGCGGCCCCGGACTGCTCGACGCCGGAGACACACAGGTCATCGAGTTCGCTGTCCGTGGGGACCGAAGCGGTCCGGACCGCCACCGTGGTGGTGGTGATGACGTTGGGATCGGAGTCCGTCGCGCCCTGGATGATCAGGTTGACGGAGCGGCATCCCGGAGGCGGAGATGGCGTCGTCGGGGCGGTGCAGTTCGATCCGTCGAAGAACAGCGAGTTCAAGCCAGCGCCGCGCAGGGTGGGTGCGTCCCCACCCACCACCACGTCGGAGCCGTCGCCACCGTCGACGGTGTCGGAGTCGGCGCCGCCGATGAGGATGTCGCCGCTGTCGAAGCCGAGCCGGACCTGCTCGGCCACGACCGCTTCGGTCTTGCCGCGCGGTTGGACCAGCAGAGCGCGTACGTCGCGCCCGGGCCCGCCGACGAGGCTGTCGTTGCCGTCCTCGCCGCTGAGGCGGTCGGCGCCGGGGCCGCCCTCGAGGCGGTCGCTGCCGCTGCCGCCCCCGAGGTCGTCGTTGCCGCTGCCGCCCCCGATGATGTCGTTGCCGGGGCCGCCGGTGGCCGAGTCGTTGCCCGGTCCGGTGTCGATGGAGTCCTGGTCGCCGCCGCCGTCGATGCCGTAGTCGTTGCCGTCGCCGGTGACCAGTACGTCGTCGCCGGGACCGCCGGTGAGGCTGGAGACGACGGTGTCGAAGGCGGAGCTGACCAACTCGAGTGCGCCAGCGTTGTCGACGAACTCCTCACCGGCCAGGAAGGAGATCTTGTCCTTGAGATTTCCGCCGTCGGCCTCGAAGGTGGGTCGGGTCGCGTTCGTGAAGGAGGTCTTCACGGTGGCGGAGGTCGTGATCCCGGACTCGTAGATCGTGACCTTCCACTTCTCCGGGAGGTTGGGTGCGGTGGGGTCCGCGGGGTCCGGTGCAGGGGCGACGTACTGGACCTCGACGTTCTGCACGCGGCCGAGGCCGGAGATCTCGTAGATCCTGCGGCCGCTGCCCTTGTCGAACTGGCGCACCTCGAACTCGTCGGCGACGTCGGTGGCCCCCGGGGCTCGCGAGGGGCTGTTGCTGCCGCTGGTCAGGAGCAGACCCCGTCCGTTCGGGTTCTGGATCGCCAGAGTGGGGATGACGTCGGGGCAGCCGTACTCGAACAGCGTGTACGGGCCGAGGCGGAGCAGGTCGAACTGGTAGCTCAAGGAGGTGAGCAACAGGTCGATCTTCACGAAGATCGCGATGAAGGCCTCGAGGGTGGCACTGACGTCGAAGATGCATTCGGGGCTGTTGCCGAAGGTGTCGCGGATCTCGGCGGTGCGTAGTCGCCCGTCGTTGTTCGGGTCGTTGAGGTCGAGGTTGATGGTCAACGTCAGACCGGCCTTGAGGCCCGCGGTGACGATGCCGATGCTCACCTGGGCGCCGGCCTCGACGGTCACGACCAGCTTCACCTCGGGGACGTCGACACCCTTGCTGTCCAGGTCGTCGACGTAGAAGCCCTCCCGGATCACGTCGCCGCCGTCGAAGTTGTTCTCGTAGATCGACAGGAGGGCGTCGACGTCGCCGGGCGCGACGGATTGTGCGGCCAGGGTCTGGGCGTAGGAGTCGAAGCCCATGGCCAGTCGGCCCTCGATGGTGATGGACCCGCCGACGAACGGGATGATCGGCACCGGGCCGGCCATGATCGGGCCGAAGGTCCGGGTGTAGGCCACCGCGGCGGTCAGGGTCCCCAGATCGAGCCGGAAGTACGCCGCCTCACCCTCTCCGGTGAGTGTGTCCATCAGCTGGTCGGGGCTCGAGAGGAACGGCAGCGAGAAGCCGGGCAGGCTTCCGGTGACCTTGGTGGTCGTCGTACCCACGCTCTTCTTGACGCTGCGGGTGCCCTTCCGCTTGTCGTCGGTGGTCTGGTCGGCGGCGCCGTCGGCCTTCTTCTTGGCGGCGAGAGCCTTGGCGTCCGCGCAGGTCTGGGAGGTCTTCTCCTTGGCGGTGGTCGTGTTCCCGTTCGCGTCGGTGTCGGTGGTCGTCGTACGCGTGGTTTGCGAGCAGCTGCTGCTGACCACGACCTTGCGGGGGTCGAGCGTCAGGGCCGCACCCCGCTCGGCGAGACCTTCGAGGGCCACGTCCTTCGCGGCGAGCAACGACAACGCGTGGATCATGTCGGTGATGCCTCCCACGAGGGAGATCACGCGGTACGCGAGCACCAGTGAGGGTTTCTTGGTCGCCGCGGCAGCGGTCTTGAGCATGGTCAGCAGCGACACCTCGCCGCCTCCACCGAGTTCGGACAGGTCCGAGATGACCGGGATCGGGGTGCGGAGTACGTCGACCACGTCGCGGACCGGCGCCAGGTAGGGGTCGATGACCGCGAACGGCGTGGCGATCGCGGCGACCACGTCGCCGACGTCGAGTTTGACGTCGTTGTAGGTGACCTTGGCCTTTCCGTCGCTGCCCAGGAAGCCGTGCTCGGGTGTCCAGGGGATGTCGATGTGGCCCGACAGGCCGAAGACGCCAGCGTCCTGGGCGAGGGTCTGGAAGCCGAGGCTCAGGCCCGTCTCCGGGGGAACGGCTCGATCGGTCTTGGCGAAGCTCGGCTGCGCACCGAGAGCCCCGTCGTAGAGCTGGAACAGGTCGAAGGTGCCCGGGTCGGGCGTGATCACGATCTTGGTGTTGATCTCACCGTCGCGAGCCGCTTCGGCGACCGACAGCTGTGCCGGCAGGTAGCCGACGATCGCCTTGATGGCGTCACCGGGGATGCGTGCCCGGACGTCGATCTCGAGAGGATCATCGGCGGCGTCGATCAGGACCTGGGGCCCGACACCGCGCGCGAGTCGGAGGGTGATCGGGAGCGTCCAGTTGGTGGTGGTGGCGATCTTCTTGTCGGAGCGGACCTCCAGGCCGTCGAGACCGGTCTTGAACTCGGGGGCCCCGTCGGTCTTCTCGACGCCGACCAGGTCGGCGCTGATGGTGACGGTCTCCCACCCGGTGGGGCCGTCGGTGGTGCAGATGGTCGCCGGGACGAGGGGCGGGTCCGGGCACGGCGTACAGGCGCCCGCGGGCAGCCCGCCGCAGGTGACCGCGACGGTGACGTCTGCGGCCGAGATGTTTTTCAGCCCGGGTGTGGCTTTCACCGCGTCGGCGACCGCGTTGTCGAGCGCGTCGGTCAGCTCCGCGGCGTCCTTTGCGTCGGTCACGGCGGCCTCGGAGAGGGTGTCTCGCAGGGCGGAGGTGAGGTCGGTCAGGGTGTCGGAGACGCCGGCGCCCGCATCGAGGTCGGTGCCGATGAGGGGTGCGGAATAGGGGACCCCTCCGTTGTTCTGGAGGTTCCGCGGTGCGGAACCGTCCATGGCGCCGTCGAGGGCGCTGGCGAGTCCGTCGAGGCCCTCGGCCAGGAACTTGACCTGCATCGCGTCGGGGGCGGGCTGGGCCGCTCCCTCGCCGCCGGAGGAGTCGGTGGCGTCCGCGGCGTACTCGATGACGTCGCTGGGGCCGACTGCGAGCTTGGCGACGGCGGCCCGACCCGGGGGGCGTGCGTTGCTGCGGCGGGTCTTGAGGACCTCGTCGGTGCTGGAGTAGTCGGTTTGGACCTGCACGCCGAGGTCGGCGGTGCTGCCCGGATCGAGGACGCTGAGCGAGGTGATACCGGCCTGGAGGGGGTGACCGGCCAACTGGGCGGCGTTGCGGGTGAGCCGGGCGGTGGAGTCGGTTCCGGTCGCGTCGCTGACCGCGGGGCGGCCGGTGGTGCGGTCGACGGTGATGGCGAGCGTGGTCGTGGACTCGACATCGACAGGGACGGTTTCTGCGCCGGCGGCCGTGGAGCCGCTCATCACCTGACCGCGGCCACCGGGGACGGTGACGTCGCTGAAACGCAGCGGTGCCCGCAGTTCGGTCGACGCAGGCGCGCTGGCGGCGAGCCGGACGTCGAGTTGCTGGGGGCTGAGGTCGAAGTCGAGGGTCGGGGCGTAACCGCCGCTGCTGCCGAGCATCACCAGCCGACCGATCGAGGAGCTGAGTTCCTGCGCGCTGGAGACCGGGGTGTCGTTGCCGGACTCGGCGTTCTCGTCGGCGGTGGCGGCCAGGTCCATGGCGGCCAGTCCCTGGCGGAGTGCCTCGCGTTCGACCGCGAGTTGTGACGGAGTGAGGTCGACCAGGGGCAGCGTCGAGGCGTACTGGTCGAACTCGAGGACGGGGGCCTCGACCATGTTGTCCTGCACCAGCCGATCGAACTCGGCCAGGGTGGTGGCCAAGCCCTCGATGATGGAGTCGCGCAGGGCGAAGGGGTCGCCGAGCACGATGACCTGGACCGCCTGGCCGTCGGTCCAGGGTGCTTCGCCGTTGGGGGCGAGGTCCTCGCAGGTCAGGGTGTCGTCGTCGAGCACGATGACGTTCTGGCACCCCACGCCATCGGAGACGAGGTGACGGGTGACCTCGACGGGATCGGGGCTGGGGGCGATGTTCAGGGTCGAGTACAGCGTCTCGCCGGCCGGCAGGGACGTGATGTCGACCTCGACGGTGTCGGCGTCGATCGTGTCCGGATCGCCGTCATCGGTTCCGGGAGTCACCCGGGCGTTGCCGGAGAGGAAGGCGGCCGGAACCGGGTCGAAGACCCGCAGTGCGGCGTACTGTCCGCCGAAGTTCACGGTGGGCAGTCCGGTGGGCTGCCACGCGACGCTGGCCGAACCCTGGGTGCCGGTGGTCCCTCCGGTGGCGAAGGTCGAGCCGAAGAGTGGTTGTTCGGTGGCGGTAAACGCGATCGAGGCCGTCACGCGGGAGACGAGATCGACCTTGTCGCCGTCGAGGGCACCCTCAGGGGTGAGCAGATCCGCGATCGGCAACGGGTCGGTCGCCTGGGTGCCGCCGGAGATCTGGCGTTGCAGATCGACCGCCGGGCCGGACCCGGTCTTCCCCAGACTCAGCCCGTCGAGGTCGGCCTCCACGCCGAGGAAGCCGATGCGCGCCGGGAGGCCGGTGAGCGTCGAGGGCGGGGCGGCCGAGACATCGTCGATGGTGAGCAGCGAAGCGCCGTTGGGCAACAGCACGGTCTGGCGGTTCTCATCGGCCGGTGGCGGGTCGGTCGGGATGCCGAACCCCACATCGAAGCGCGCGTTGGTCGCGGTCGCGGTGGCCTCGGCTTCGACCGACTTCTTCGGGGTGGACGGGGTGGGCGCGTTCAGGCCGGTCAGACCCACCAGGGCCCCGAGGGTGCCGGGGTCGCCCAGAGCGAGCTCCTGGCCACCGGAGGCTTGGGCGATGGCCACCGAGACATCGAGCCGGCCGTTGGTGAGGGAGGCGGACGCGGTGGATCCGGCGAGTTCTTCGATGCGCTGGACGACGTCCTGCACCGTGAGGGGCATCGATCGGGCGGTCAGCGGTTGGCCGGCCGCCTTGAACGACACCTCGATGTCGGGTTCGCCGTCGGATCCCTCCACCTTGACCACGCCGGAGGGGGTTTCACCGATCGCGGAGGTCGGTGCTTCGGTCACGGTGCCGCCGTCCCTGGGGTTCGACCAACGCACCTCGGTCAGGGGTTCGAGTCCGGAAGCGGTCGTGGCCTGGCAGTAGACGGTGTCGCCGGGAGCCGCCACCCCGGTGGGCGGGTTGTCGGGCGAGACCCCGCAGACGACCTGAGCGGCGGCGGCGGTCGAGAGCAGGCTGAGCAGGCGGTCGCCGGGGGCGAACAGGTCGGAGGTGCCGCCTCCCAGGTTCGGGAACGGTACGTCGGCCGCGTCCTGGAGAGCGAGAACCGCGCCGGTGTAGTGCGCCAGCGACGTCAGCCCATCGATCATCGAGAGCTCGGTGGCCTGGGTGAGTCTCGTGCCGTACGTGCGGGTCGCGTCGGCCGCGGTGGGCCATACCGCGGTCGGTGCGGTGGTGGCGTCGAGGCCGAGCGTTCCGGTTCGTTGACCTGCC
Source organism: Nocardioides salsibiostraticola (assembly GCF_054783655.1). NCBI lineage: Bacteria > Bacillati > Actinomycetota > Actinomycetes > Propionibacteriales > Nocardioidaceae > Nocardioides > Nocardioides salsibiostraticola. The sequence continues at coordinate 239,535 of NZ_BAAGQD010000027.1, forward strand.
GGACCCCCGGCCAAGGAGTCGGGCAGGGCCACGTCGAACTCGACATCGAGTCGGTTGACACCGGTCACGACGTTGAACAGGTCGGGGAGGGTCGAGAAGCGCAGATCCTCCAGGGTCAGCAGTCCGCGACCGTCGGGATCGCGCATGGTGATCTTCTGCTCGCGGTGGAGACGGTAGTGACCGCCGTCGACCTCGATGACGGTGAAGCCCTGTCGTGCGTCGAAGTCGGGCAGCGAGTCGGTCTGGATGTCCGCCTCGAGATCGAGTTGAGGCTGGCTGACCAGGGCGACCCGCAGTAACGGATCGGTCTGATCGGGGTCGACGGCGACGACGAACGGGTGTTGGGGTCTCGTGGTCAGCGAGACGGAGATCTGCCCCGCGCCGGGGTTGGACCCGAACCGCAGGTCGCCGTCGTCGTGCACCAGTGCGAGGTCGGTGGTGACCGAACGCTCGTAGAGGAAGGCGATGGTCCGGTCCCGCCCCTGGGGGTCCGGGACCAGGGTGATGCCTTCGAGTTCGCCCAGGGCGTCCTCGAGATCGGTGCCCTGCAACGCGTTGACGAGGTTGGCGGTCAGGCTCTCGTCGAGACCCAGCACATCGGCCAACGACGTGGTGGTGAAGGGGAGCCGGGTGGCGAGCTCCGGGGTTTGTCCGACCGCCGAGACGGCGCCAGCGAGGGCGACTACGCCGATGCGCAGCGCGGACTCGTCGGAGACCGGCGGCGGTGCTGAGTACGCCGCTGAAGCGAAGGTGGGGCTACCCGCGACGAGCAGGCCCCCGATGACCGCGCCGACCAACCCATGACGACCACGAAACCTGCTCTGCTGCACAAACTCACCACTTCGTCGTTCCGCACGAACCGCACGGACCGAACTGTCTATCGGGGTTTCGAGAGCGCCCGCAACGAAACGGCCTCGATGGGCCTCGATCGTTTTGGTGGACTGGTCATGGGTAGCGGAGCGGGATGAATTCGTGCGAAGGGGCGTCCGTAATGGCCCGGTGCGCCAAGGTCTTGCCTCGTCAGTGACTCAGTTCGGCAGCTCACCGGCCCGCAATCGGGCGGCGTCGGCGGCCTCGCGTCCGTGCGCTGCCCCGGCTGCGTCGTACCCCCCGCGGATGGTGCCTTGCGTGAGTTCGCCGAAGTGAGAGTCCACGAAGTCCTCGACCGCGCTCTCGCGCGCTGCGAGGACCGGCAAGAAGGCCGAGGACGACTCGGCGGCGTCGGCGATGACCTGTTCGTTGGCGGCCTCGAGACGTTCGGCGATCCGATGCGCGAACGCGAGCAGGAAGGCTGATCGGTAGCCCTGCTGGCGGCTGCGGGCTCCGGGTGCGGTGCGGCGCTGCGGGTCGACCAGGGCGTGTTGGGCCTGGACGAGCAGGGAGGTGAACAGCAACTCGACGCCGCGCAGGTCGTCGGCCATGCCGACCACGCTGCTCATCGCCACCTGCTTGAGCCACACCGTGCGGGACCGACTGGCCACGGCGACCACGCCGAGGAGGTAGGACTTCGCGTCGGCGTACGGCGCATCGACCGGCACCCGGATCATCCGGGGCCGCTGGTCGTCGTCCGGGTCGGGGACGAGGGCGACATCGATGGCGTGACGGGTCATCAGCTCCTGCGCCTTGCCGCTGAATGCGGCCGCCTCCGCCTCGAACTCGCTGGATTCCGCCTTGGCGAGGAGTTTGCGGATGCGGTCCAACATCGGGTGCGAGTCGACGCCGCTGGAGCCGAGATCGCCCAACGTGGCCGTCCCGGTGCTTCCCGGCCGGGGAATGAGCTCGTCGAGCGCCGGCACGAACATGACCGCTCGCAGGGTCGCCAGCACGGCCTCGGCGCCCTGGGTCACGTCCAGGCCGTGACGCTCGCGCCACTCCGCGAGCCACGGGCCCCGGGTGGAGGACTCCCGTTGCCCCAGCTCCTGGAGTTGGGCCGACCACCGGGGGTCGATGGCCTGCCCGGCCCGGCGGGCGTGGTCGGCGTGGATGGTGAGGTCGATCAGGGACGCCGAGCGGGCGGTGGTCAGGCGGCGTACCTGTCGGTGCGCCTCGCGCGGTTGCCATCCGTGCGCCCACAGATGACCCACCTGGCCGATCAGGACCTCCTGGGCTGCCTGGTCCGCCCGAGCGCCGTACCGCGTGATGGAGTGCAGGAAGTCCGGGGGACGCACCTTGCCCATCTCGTCTTCGTAGGCCAGCGCCTCCCACAACTCGGGGAGCGGTGGTGGGGGTGGCGGGGTGGTGCTGAACCCGAAGGGATCGGTCGTCTGTGACCGGGATTCGTGGCCCGAGGACGCCCCACGACCGCGTGCCTTCGCCTTGGCGTCCCGACGCGCCTTGCTGTTCTTACCCATGGCGGCACGGTAGTGCGAGCCGGCCGCCTGGCCGAACCGTCATCCACAGGCTGCCGAAGCGCCTCACTGTCGGTGGGCTGTGGGCGGCCGGCGGTCGCTACGGTGGGCCGTGTGTCCACACCTGCGCCCGGCTCCGAGGCGCGCCTCGAGGAGGTCGCGCGGGGGTTGATCGAGCCGCTGCGCCGGTTCCTGGTGCGGCGTACCGACCCCGACACCGCCGCCGATGTCCTGGCCGACACGCTGCTGGTGTGCTGGCGGCGGCGTGAGGACCTGCCGGGAACCACGTCTGAGGAAGCTTTGCCCTGGGCCTACGGCGTGGCCCGGAACGCCCTGGCCAACGCCCATCGTGGGGTACGCCGCCAACAGCGACTCGCCGCCCGGGTCGCGACGGTCGACCCGCCGGTCGAGACCGCGCCCGAGACGCCGGACTTCGAGGATCTCAGCCGAGCGCTGGCCGCGCTGCCCCCGGCGCAGTCCGAACTGCTTCGCCTCTGGGCGTGGGAGGAACTGGGCGCCGCCGAGATCGCACAGGTCCTCGACATCAGCGCGAACGCCGCCTCGATCCGTCTCCACCGCGCCAAGGCGAATCTCCGCGAGGAGATCGAGCGACCAGGAAAGATCGACCCCGGTGCCGGACATGAACCAGCAGAGGAACGGAGACCGCGATGAACGACGACGACCTGCGAGCACGACTGCGCCGGATCGACCCCGCGGCCGACCTGCCGCCCCTCGACCCGACCGGGTCGAACCGCCTGTTGGAGGAGATCATGACCGAGCAGAACGAGCAGCCCCGTAGTCGAACCGCCTCGTCGCCCTCCCGGCTCCTGCTGGTTGCCGCTGCTGCGGCCGTCGTCCTGATCGGGGTCGGCGGCGCGTTCGTCCTGGGTGGCGAGGACGACCCGGTGGTCCCGACAGCTACCGACCCCGTTGCCACCCCGGAGCAGACGCCTTCCGAGGTGCCGGGCGGGGCGGATGTGGTGGTCCTGAGCGCCCCGGGAGAGACGGTCGGCCGTTGCGCGGTTCCCAACGCAACCACCCTGGGTGGGGTGGACGTCGCCTTCGACGGCGTCGTGCGCGAGATCGACGACACCGCGGTGGTGCTGGACCCGACCCTCGTTTATGCCGGTTCGGAGGTCGAGGAGGTCAGGGTGGAGTCCCCGGCAGCCGCGCTTTCACCGCTGATCGCGGCGGTCGACTTCCAGGTGGGCGAGCGCTACCTCGTCTCCGCCGTTGACGGTCGGGTCACCGTCTGCGGATTCTCGGGCCCCTACTCGCCGGACCTGGAGCAGCTCTACGTGGACGCCTTCGGCGGCTGACCGGTGGGAGTCTCAGGCCTCGTCCTGGCCGCGGGTGCGGGCAGCCGAATGGGTCGTCCGAAGGCCCTGGTTCACGCGCCCGACGGGACCTCGTGGCTGCGGCGTACCGTCGACGTGCTGCGGGACGCCGGCTGCTCGGAGGTCACCGTGGTGCTGGGGGCGCAGGCCGAGCAGGCGCGCGACCTCGTCCCGGACGGGGTCGCCGTGGTCGTGGCCGAGGACTGGGCCGAGGGCCAGTCGGCCTCTCTGCGCGCGGGCCTCGCAGCGTTGACCGATGCGTCAGCCGTCGTGATCACTCTCGTCGACCTGCCCGACGTGAGCGCCGACGTGGTCCGCCGGGTGCTCGCGGCGGGCGCGGAGTCCCACACCCTGAGCCGTGCGGTCTACGACGGCCGACCGGGTCACCCGGTGCTTCTCGGCCGCGACCACTGGGTCGCTGTCGCCGCCGTCGCGGAAGGTGATGACGGGGCCAAGCCGTATCTGCGCACGCACGAGGTGGCCGGTGTCGAGTGCGGCGACCTCGCGACGGGACGCGACCAGGACACTCCGGAGAACCCCGATCGCTCGCCGAACTACTGACAGAACGATCGGATTCGGGCCGAAAAGGGCCGGAATCCGCTCTTTTCGCATTGTTCTGTCAGTAGTTCGGTTCCCGTCCGCGCGTCAGCGTGCCCGGCGGATCCGGATCGGTCCCTTCGCGGTCGACGGATCGACCACGTGACCGGCCTGGGTGATCTCCACGGTGCCGGCGTCGACCAAGCGGCGGGCGGCCCGGCGGGCGGGCTCCATGAGCTCACGCCAGTCCGTCTCGCGTTCGGTGCCCACCTGTCGGGCGGCTTCGGAAGGACAGATCGTCTTGTCGGCGGCCCGGGCGGCCAGCAGGTCGACGATCGCTTTCTCCAGATCGGTGTCCACCTCGCTCACGCCGCGTCGGCGGCACGCGGTCGAGCAGTAGCGCACCTGGTCCCAGTCGCGTTCCCACTTCTTGCGCCACTCGATGCGACGCCCGCACGCCGCGCAGGTCTTGGGTTCTGGAGGAGCCACCGCTTCATTGTTCCCACCCCGATCAACCCTGTGGCCGACCTTGACCAACCGACGACCAACACCACCGTGGATAACCTCGCCATCATGCTTCCCGTCACCCCGCCGCTGCCGGCGCCCTCCAGCCCCGCGGCGATCGCCGAACGACTGGCCGCGACGGGCTACCTCTGCGACGACGACCTGGCCACCATCACCTTTCTGTCCCACCGGATGCAACGACCGCTGCTGCTCGAAGGGGAGCCGGGCACCGGGAAGACCGCCCTGGCCGAGGCGCTGGCCCAGAGCCTCGACGTACCCCTGATCCGGCTGCAGTGCTACGAGGGCATCGACGCGACCCAGGCGCTCTACGACTGGGACTTTCCCCGCCAGATCCTGCATCTGCGGGCCCTGGAGGCCGCCGGGGGCGGAGCCGCCGCGGACGTCGAGTCGACCGAGAAGAGCCTGTACGACGAGCGCTTCCTGCTGGCCCGTCCCGTCCTGGCCGCACTCCAACAGAGCCCCGCGGTTCTGCTCATCGACGAGGTGGACCGCGCCGACGACGAGTTCGAGGCGTTCCTCCTGGAGGTCCTGTCGACCTACCAGGTCACCATCCCCGAGCTCGGCACCGTCACCGCCGCCGAGCCGCCGATCGTGGTTCTGACCTCCAACCGGACCCGCGAACTCCACGACGCCCTCAAGCGACGGTGCCTCTACCACTGGATCGATCACCCGGGCCTGGAGCGAGAGATCGCGATCGTCCGTTCCCGGGCGCCGGAGGTGTCGGCGCAGTTGGCCGAACAGGTCGTCGGCATCGTGCAGCGGCTGCGGGACCGTCACGACCTCGAGAAGCCTCCCGGGGTGGCCGAGACCCTGGACTGGGCCCGGGCGTTGGATCATCTCGGGGCCACCGAGGTCGACCTCGAGTCATCCGCGCGGACCTTGGGGGCGTTGGTGAAGTACCGCGAGGACACCGATCGGGTCAAACAGGCGCTCGACCAGATGTTGCGTACGTGAGGGACGCCGACGAGATCCTGCTCGGCTTCGCCGCAGCGGTGCGCGCGTCTGGAGTGCCCGTCACCCAGGACCGGGCGCAGAACTTCCTCGCCGCCGTGGCCTGCGTCGGTGCTGCTGACGCCCGCGCCACCCACGCCGCCGGCCGGGCCACCCTGTGCGGCTCACCCGACGACCTGGTGCGGTTCGACCAGGTCTTCGAGGCCTACTTCAACTCCCGCGAGGGGCTCCCGCGCGCCAAGCCCGCGGCGCCGAGTGTGCCGAGTTTCTCCGACCTGCCCGAGTCGGACGCGGACGGCGGCAGCGGGTCCGAGGCCGAGGAGGAAGTGGTGCGAGCGATGGCGAGCGAGGCGGAGGTGTTGCGCCAGCGCGACATCGCTTCGCTGTCTGCGGCCGAGAAGCACCGCCTGGCCAGCATGTTCTCCACCCTGCGTCCCCGAGCCCCCGTGCGTCGTACGGCGCGCCACCAGAGTTGGCACCGCGGTGACGTGGACGCCGCCCGGACTCTCCGGGCCAGCCTGCGCAGGATGGGCGAGCCGGCCGAGATCCGGTGGCGCCGGCGCGGCGTACGACCGCGACGGGTCGTGCTGTTGATCGACGTCTCCGGTTCCATGAGCGGGTACGCCGACGCCCTCCTGCGGTTGGCTCACCGGATGGTGGGTGCCACCGCGGGCGGCCCCGGAGGTCGGCACGCGGTCGAGGTCTTCACCGTCGGCACCCGTCTGACCCACCTGACCCGGGCCCTGTCGTCCAAGGACGCCGAGCGGGCGCTGATCGCCGCGGGGGACACCGTCCCGGACTGGTCAGGGGGCACCCGGCTGGGGGAGACCCTGGCGATCTTCCTGGACCGGTGGGGTCGCCGTGGGATGGCTCGAGGTGCGGTCGTGGTGGTGTTCAGCGACGGCTGGGAGCGCGGGGACGCCGCGCTCCTGGGCGAGCAGATGGCTCGGCTGCAACGAATGGCCCATCGGGTGGTGTGGGTCAATCCCCACCGGGGGAAGGTCGGCTACGAACCGATCCAACAGGGCGTGGTGGCAGTGTTGCCCCACGTGGACGATTTTCTGGCCGGCCACTCGCTGGCGACGTACGCCGAACTGATGGAGGTAGTGGCCCGTGCGTGAGGTGCTCACTGAGTTGATGCAGTGGTGGGAGGCCGGAGAGACGATCGGCGTCGGCACCGTGGTGGCCACCTTCCACTCGGCGCCACGACCGCCGGGAGCCTCCATGCTCGTCGGCCCGGACGCCTCCGCGGTCGGGTCGGTCTCCGGCGGCTGCGTGGAGGGAGCGGTCTACGAGATGGCCCAGTCCGTGGTCCTCTCGGGTGAACCCGTCCTGGAGCGGTACGGCGTCTCGGACGACGACGCCTTCGCCGTCGGACTGACCTGCGGCGGCATCCTGGATGTCTGGGTGGAGAAGATCTCACGGGAGACCTTCCCCGAGCTCGGCGAGATCGCCGCCGATATCGAGGCCGGTCGCCCGGTCGCCCTGGCCACCGTCATCGACCACCCCGACCCGACGATCCTGGGCCGCCGCCTCATCGTCCGCCCCGACCCCACCACCGGGATAGTCCCTGACGTTTCTGCGAACGACACGCCGGAAACCTCGCATAAACGTCAGGGACTACCCCAGTTGACGAGCACGCGGGCCGACGACGCGGTGCACGACGATGTGCTGGGGCTGTTGGCGACGGGGACCAGCGCGACGCTCTCCTACGGTCCGGACGGGGAGCGTCGGGGTGAGGGGATGCGGGTGTTCGTGTGGTCCTTCGCGCCCAAGCCGCGGCTCCTGGTCTTCGGGGCGATCGACTTCGCCGCCGCGGTCGCCCGCGTGGGCGAGTTCCTGGGGTACGACGTCACGGTCTGCGACGCTCGGCCGATCTTCGCGACGGCCAGCCGGTTCCCGCACGCCGACGAGGTCATCGTCGACTGGCCGCACCGCTACCTCTCCGCCGAGCAGGAAGCCGGTCGCATCGACCAGCGGACGGTGATCACCGTGCTGACCCACGACCCGAAGTTCGACGTACCGCTTCTGGAGGTCGCCCTGCGCCTGCCCGAGGTGGCGTACGTCGGCGCCATGGGTTCTCGTCGTACCCACGACGACCGGCTCGCCCGGTTGCGCGAACAGGGTCTGACCGATGACGAGATCGGCTGCCTCTCGAGTCCCATCGGCCTCGACCTCGGTGCTCGCACGCCGGAGGAGACCGCGATCAGCATCGCCGCCGAGATCGTGGCGAGCCGCTGGGGCGGCACCGGGGACCGGCTAGCGGAGCGGGAGGGACGGATCCATCACGACACCTGAGGACGCAGCTCACGAGGCGAATCCGACCTCCGCGCTCGTGACCGGGCTCACACCCGCGGTGCTACCGTCTGCCGCGTGAGCCAGACAGCGGCCGACCACGACCTTCACGCACGCAAGCGCGCGGCTCTGGCCGCCTGGACGACTTTCGTGGAGCGGGGGGATCAGGCGGAATCGCAGGTCCGCCCGGAGATTCTCACCAGCTGGAACCGATCGGCCACCGTCCCCACCGACGTGGTCGAGGCGCCCCTGGCCGACGAGAGCGAGACCGCTTCCATCTGGAAGGACTCGCCGCTCCAGGTGGCGGTGGAGGGGGTCGAGGCGGAGCTGCGGCGTACCGCCGAGGACGGTGACCTGGTTCTGGCCGTCACCGACGCGCAGACCCGGGTCCTGTGGACCTACGGCGGCCGCGTGATGCGACGCAAGGCCGAGTCGGTCAACTTCGTCCCCGGCGGACGCTGGGACGAGCGCTCGATGGGCACCAACGCGTTGGCCCTGGCCAACGAGACCAACGAGTCGTCGATGGTCTTCTCCGCCGAGCACTACGCTCCGGTCGTCCACAACTGGGTCTGCTGGGCCGCACCGCTCCACGACCCGAAGACCGGAGTGCAGCTCGGCGTCATCGACCTGTCGACCACCTGGGACCGCAGCCACCCGATCGGGTTGGCCACGGCACGGGTGATGGCGCGCCTGATCGAGTCAGCGGTCCCGCACTCGACCTACCGACCCTCCGCCCACGAGATCACGACCGACCCCGGGCTGGTGATGACCCTCCTGGGCACCGCCGAGGTGCTGCTCGACGGTCAGCGGCTGCTGCTCAACCGCCGGCAGACCGAGGTGCTGGCGTTGCTGGCCCTGCACCCGGAGGGCCTCTCCCTCGAACAACTCCACGCACTGGTCTACGGCGACCAGGCGGTCACCTTCTCCACCCTCAAGGCCGAGGTCTCGCACCTGCGGGCAGCGCTCGGTGGACAGCTCGGCAGCCGCCCCTACCGCCTCCTGATGCCGGTGGCCACCGACGTCGACCACGTGCTGGCTCTGCTCCGGCGCGGCTGCGTCGCCGAGGCTGTCGACGCCTACGGCGGGGACCTGATGCCCGGCACGAACTCCCCGGCCCTCAACGAACTCGCCGAGTACGTCGCGGTCGCACTACGGGAGGCACTGCTCGCTGACCCGCAGCCCTTCGCCGTCCTGCGGTACGCCGAACTCGCCCCCTACGACACCGAGGTCGTCGAGCGGTGTCTGGCCTCCATCGGGGTCGACGCCCACCCGGCCAAGCCGCTGCTCAAGGGGAAGCTCGCGGCCGCCTCGCACTGACCCTCCCGGACGGAAGGGCGAGCACCGCCCGCACCGCCAGTCCGGCGGCCAGCGCCCAGAACGCCGCGGCGACCCCCAGGATGGTGATTCCGGAGGCGGCTACCACGAACGTCACGATCGCGGCCTCCCGGTCCCGGTCTCCGTGCTCGGGGTCGTTCAGTGCGCCGGACAGTGAGGTGGCCAGCGTCCCGAGGAGGGCGAGTCCGGCCGCGGCCTGGACGATCTGGCCCGGAGCAGCCGCCACGAGGGCGGTCAGCGCCGCCGCCCCACCCGCCAGCACCAGGTACGTCGTCGCGGCACTCATCGAGGCCAACCACCGGCGGTCGCGATCCGGTCCCGCGTCCGGCCCCGCGGACAGGGCTGCGGTGATCGCGGCCAGGTTGATCGTGAACCCGCCGAAGACCGCGCCCAACCCGGTGCCGACGCCCGTGACGCCCATGGTCTCGCGCCAGGGAACGCGGTAGCCGTAGCTGGTCATCACCGCGACCCCCGGGACGTTCTGCGAGGCCATCGTGACGACGTACAGCGGGACGGCCAGGCCGATCATTGCGCTGAGGCTCCACGTCGGCGCGGTCGCGGTGAGGGTCGGGAGGAGATCGGCGGGCGCGACCGAGGAACCGGCCGTCACCAGGATCACCACGAGGGCGACCACCAGCGCACCGGGAACGGCCCACCGGCGTGCCACCACCAGCAACGCCAGCCACGTCGCGATGACCGGCCCCACGAGTCCAGGGGTGTCGGCCACGGCGGTGACGGGCACCAGGCACAACGGCAGGAGTACGCCGGCCAGCATGGCTCGGGCCAGCGCCGGCGGGATGGCCGAGACCAGGTCGCCCAATCGAGGCCAGAGACCGGTGAGGGTGATCAGACCGGCCACGACGAGGAAGGCGCCGACGGCGGCCGACCAGCCGCCCGCCAACGCACCCGAGGTGGCCAGCAGTGCGGCTCCCGGGGTCGACCAGGCCAGGGAGATCGGGGTGCGGTGACGCCAGGCGAGCCAGTACATACCGAGGGCCTGCGCCACACACAGGGTCAGTAGCCCCGAGGCCGCCTGTTGGGCCGTTGCGCCCACCGCCGCCAGACCGGTGAGGACGACCGCGAAGGAGGAGGTGAAACCGACCACGGCGGTGACCACTCCGGCCGCGATCGGGGTGGTGTCACTGCGCTCCATCACGGGAGCAGGCTAGGTCCCTGGGCTGCCGGATGACGATCCAACCCACAACCAACCACCGCGGCCTACGGTCACCCAAGACGGCATGACCCAGGTCACAGTAAGGGAGCGCAGAGAGCATGGCGAAGATCAGTCTCAACGTAGACGGGGCCTCGGTCTCCGACGAGGTCGAACCCCGGATGCTGCTGGTGCAGTACCTCCGGGAGAAGCTCGGCAAGACCGGCACCGTGATCGGTTGCGACACCAGCAACTGCGGGGCCTGCACCGTGCATCTGAACGGTCAGAGCGTGAAGTCCTGCAACGTGCTGGCCGTCCAGGCCGACGGCGCCGACGTGACCACCATCGAGGGCCTCGCCAAGGACGGCGAGTTGCACCAGGTCCAGGAATCCTTCCGCGAGTGCCACGGCCTCCAGTGCGGCTTCTGCACCCCCGGCATGATCATGCAGAGCGTCGACCTGCTGGCCGAGAACCCGGACCCCTCCGAGCAGGAGATCCGCCTCGGGCTCGAGGGCAACCTGTGCCGCTGCACCGGCTACCACAACATCGTCAAGGCCGTGCAGCACGCGGCCAGCCAGAACGCCGGATCGGGGGCCTCCTCATGACCGTCACCGAGGACCAGATGATCCAGGGATCGGTCGAGCCCGAACGCGAGATCGGCAAGGACCGCCGCCGTAAGGAGGACCAGCGTCTGATCACCGGTCGCACCCGGTGGACCGACAACCTGACCCTTCCCGGGATGTTGCACCTCGCCATGGTGCGCAGCCCGTTCGCGCACGCCAAGATCACTGCGATCAACACCGACGAGGCCAAGGCGGCCACCAACGTCATCACGGTGATCACCGGCGCCGAGGTCGCCGACGAACAGGGCGGTCTTCCGAACGCGTGGCCGATCACCCCCGATCAGGTCACCCCGGTGCACCCCCCGATCGCGGTCGACCGAGCCACCTTCGCCGGTGAGATCGTCGCCGTCGTCGTGGCCCGCAGCGCCGCGGAGGCCCGCGACGCCGCCGAACTGGTCGACGTCGACTACGAGGAACTGCCCGCCGCGATCGAGCTCAAGGCCGCAGCGGAGGCCACCCCCGAGAACGGTGGCGCCCTCGCGCACCCCGAGCTCGGCACCAACAAGTCGGCCCTGTGGATCTTCGACTCCGAACAGGCCGGCACCGGCGGCAACGTCGACGAGGCGATCGCCAAGGCCCGCGAGGACGGGATCGTCATCGAGCGGGAGTACCGCCAACAGCGCCTGATCCCCGCCTTCATGGAGCCCCGCTCCACCGTGGTCGACCCGACCGGTGAGCAGATCACCATGTGGTCGGCCACCCAGATCCCGCACATCCTGAAGTTCCTGCTCGCCGCGGTGACCGGGGTGTCGGAGTCCAAGATCCGCGTCATCGCCCCCGACGTGGGCGGCGGGTTCGGCGGCAAGCTGCAGACCACGCCGGAGGAGTTCATCACCTTCCTGGTGGCCCGCAAGCTCGGCAAGCCGATCAAGTACACCGAGACCCGCTCGGAGTCCCTCGTCGCCGGCCACCACGGCCGCGACCAGTGGCAGAAGCTGACCCTGTCGGCGGAGAAGGACGGCAGCGTCACCGGGTTCAAGGTCGAACTGCTTGCCGACCTCGGCTCGCACGTCTCGCTGATCGGCGGCGGCGTACCGGTCCTGGGCGCGTTCATGTTCAACGCGATCTACAAGTTCCCGGCCTACCAGTTCAACTGCCAGACCGTGCTGACCAACAAGACCTGGACCGACGCCTACCGCGGCGCCGGCCGACCGGAGGCGACCTTCGGCATCGAGCGGATCATGGACGAGCTCGCCGCCGAGGTGGGCGTGGACCCCTTGGTGATCCGGGAGAAGAACTGGATCACCGCCGAGGAGTTCCCGTTCACCAGCGTCGCCGGACTGGAGTACGACTCCGGCAACTACGAGGCCGCCACCGCGCGCGCCAAGGAGATGTTCGGGTACGACGAGTTGCGGGCCGAGCAGAAGCAGCGCCGCGACGCCGGGGACCCGATCCAACTCGGCATCGGTGTCTCCACCTTCACCGAGATGTGCGGACTGGCGCCCTCACGGGTCCTGGGCTCCCTGGACTACGGCGCCGGAGGCTGGGAGCACGCCAGCGTTCGGATGCTGCCCACGGGCAAGGTCGAGGTCCTCACCGGGGCCACCGCCCACGGACAGGGACACAGCACCGCCTTCAGTCAGATCGTGGCCGACCGCCTCGGCGTGGCTTTCGAGGATGTCGAGGTCCTCGCCGGTGACACCGCAATCTCCCACAAGGGGATGGACACCTACGGCTCACGGTCGTTGGTCGTCGGAGGTGAGGCACTGGTCAAGGCGGCCGACAAGGTCATCGAGAAGGCCAAGGTCATCGCCGCCCACCTGCTGGAGGCCTCTGAGGACGACGTGGAGTTCAGCGCCGGGAAGTTCACGGTCAAGGGCACCGACCAGGGTCTGGCCATGGCCGAGATCGCGCTGGCGACCTTCGCGGCCCACAACCTGCCCGACGGGGTGGAGCCGTCCTTGGACTCCGACGCCACGTTCGACCCGGTGAACTTCAACTACCCCCACGGCACGCACCTGTGTGCGGTGGAGGTCGACACCGAGACCGGGCAGATCAAGATGCGCAAGTACGCCGCCTGCGACGACATCGGCAACATCATCAACCCGCTGATCGTCGCCGGTCAGTTGCACGGCGGACTCGTGCAGGGGATCGCCCAGGCCCTCTGGGAGGAGGCGGTGTACGACGACGCCGGGACCCTGGTCTCCGGGTCGTTCGTGGACTACCTGCTGCCGACGTCGGCCGACACGATCTCCTTCGACCTCGACCACACCACCACCCCGGCGACGACCAACACGCTGGGCACCAAGGGTGTGGGTGAAGCCGGCACGATCGCCTCGACCCCCGCGGTCGTCAACTCGGTCGTGGACGCGATCCGGCACCTCGGGATCAACGACATCCAGATGCCCTGCACGCCCGAACGGGTGTGGAAGGCGATTCAGGGAGCTGGCGGTGGTGGGACCGAACCCACCGAAGGTGCCGCTATGCCCCACTTCGACACCGACGGAGCAGGCGCATGATCCCCGTAAAGTTCGACTACCTGGCCCCGACCTCGGTCGAGGAGGCGCTCTCGGCCCTGGCCGAGCACGGTGACGAGGCCAAGATCCTGGCCGGTGGGCAGAGCCTGCTCCCGGTCCTGCGGTTGCGGCTCAACGCCCCCGAGATGGTCATCGACCTCGGCAAGATCGACTCCCTGCGCGGCGTACGCGACGACGGCGACGCCATCGTCATCGGCGCGATGACCCCGCACTCAGTGGTCGGCTCGGACCCGCTGGTCGCCGAGCACGCGGCCCTGATCCACGCAGCGGTGGAGCACCTGGCCGACGTACAGATCCGGCACCGGGGGACCTTCGGTGGGGCCCTGGCCCACGCCGACCCCGCCGGGGACCTCGGCGCCCCAGCGTTGGCGCTGGGCGCGGAGTTCGTGATCGCCGGGTCGGGCGGCACCCGCACCGTGGCGGCCGATGACTTCTTCGTCGACCTCTTCGAGACCGCGATCGGTGAGGACGAGATCCTCACCGAGATCCGGATCCCCAAGCACACCGGCTGGGGAGTGCGGTACGAGAAGTTCGTCCGCGTCGCCCACCAGTGGCCGATCGTGGCGGTCGCCGCCGCGATCCGCATGGAGGGCGACACCATCGCCGAGGCGAAGATCGGGCTGACCAACATGGGCTCGACCCCGTTGCGTGCACGCGCCGTCGAGCAGGCCCTGGTCGGGCAACCCGCCACGGCCGACGCGGTCGGGGCAGCAGCGGCCCACGCCACCGAGGGCACCAACGCGCCCGCGGACCTCAACGGCGACACGGGCTACCGCAACCACCTGGCCACCGTGCTGACCCGTCGGGCGGTCCTCGCGGCCGCAGGAGCGTGAGGCCTGTATGGATCTGACGCACACATTCACCGTCCCGACGTCGGTGCAGGAGACCTGGGACCACTTCGGCGACATCAAGGCGGTCGGGGAGTGCTTCCCCGGTGCCACGGTGACCTCGGCGGACGCAGACTCCTTCGCCGGCTCGGTGAAGGTGAAACTCGGCCCGATCGCCCTGGTCTACAACGGCTCGGGCACCTTCATCGACAAGGACGAGGCGGCCCACACCTTCAGGGTGGACGCCAAGGGGAAGGACAAGCGCGGCAACGGTACGGCGGGCGCCAAGGTCGACCTGTCGATGACGGCGGGCGCCGACGGTGGCACCGACGTACGGGTCGTCACCGACCTCGCCATCACCGGCAAACCGGCTCAGTTCGGACGCGGCGTGATGCAGGACGTGTCCGACAAGCTCCTCGGGCAGTTCGTGGCGTGCCTCGAGGAACGGCTCAGTGGCGGTGGGGACACCGCTGAAGTGGATCGGCCGGGACAGGGAGCACTCGTGACCGAGGTGCAGACCTCGACCGAACCCCAGATCGAGGCGATGCAAGCCGCCCCCCGCCCGGTTTCCCAGCCGGGTTCAAGGCCGACCAAGAACCCACCTCCCACCGACGACTCACTGAACCTGGGTGCCGCAGTGATTCCGGTGTTGCTGAAGTCCTACGGCAAGCAGGTGGCCGCCGTCCTCGCGGTGTTGGCGATCCTCGGGTGGCTCAAGCGCCGAAGCTGATCGATCGATCCAGCAAGATGTGACGCGAAAAGCGCCTCCCGGGCCCGCCGGGAGGCGCTTTTTGCGCGTCAACCCAGCAGCACCGTGCGCTGGTGCCGGGCGAACTCCTCACGCAACGCCTGCTGACGCTCGGCATCGACCGGGGCATACCGACCCTCGCGTCGCTCCCACACCGAATCCTCGCCCTCGACCCAGAGTCGGCGCCGTAGGGCGGGCTTGTCGACCTTGCGGGTGGCGGTGACCGGGAGGGCGTGGGTGACGCGGACGAAGCGGGGCGCCCACTTGGTGCCGAGGTCGGGTTGCTCGGCGAGGAAGGTGGCGAACCGTTCGGGGTCGAACGCGTGGTCGGAGGCCTCGAGGGCCGCCATCACCTGATCGCCGGTCTGGGCGTCCGGCACGGGGTAGACCGCGACGACATTCACTCCGGGGAACCGGGCGAGGATCCGCTCGACCGGGGCCGTGGCGAAGTTCTCGGAGTCGACGCGGATCCAGTCCGCGGTGCGCCCGGCGAACCAGAAGAAGCCCGCCTCGTCGCGGTAGCCGAGGTCCCCGGTGAAGAAGTCCTCACCTCGGATCTTGTCCGCGGACGCCTCCGGGTTCTTGTAGTACCCCTCGAAGCGGGCGGCGGCTCCGCGGGAGACGATCTCCCCGATGGCCTCCGCAGGATTGGTCAGGACCCCGTCGGCGTCCAGACGCGCAACAGGCGCTACCGAGCCGTCCTCGGCGACGATGTCCACGGTGAAACCGCCCTGGGGCACTCCCAGGGCGCCCTCCGGCGTCTCAGGGCTGCGAATGATGTAGCACGTGCCCTCCGAGGACCCGTAGGACTCGAAGACCTCGCAGCGGTAGCGCCGCAGGAACTCGGCTCGATCGTGGGCCGAGGCCTCGGTCCCGAAACCGAACCGCAGTCGGTTGTCGGCTTCGCCCTCGACCTCCGGTTGGGCCAGCACGTAGGCCAGGGACCGGCCGACGTAGTTGAAGAACGTGGCCCCGAACCGTCGGATGTCCGGTCCGAAGCCGGACGCGGAGAAGCGACGGCGCATCGCGAAGGTGGCGCCGCTGACCAGACACGGTCCCCAGGCCCCCATCAGCGCGTTGCCGTGGAAGAGGGGCATCGCGTTGTAGGCGACGTCGTCGGTGGAGAACGCGATCGGGTTCAGCTGACAGATCATCGCCCATCGGCCGGTGCTGCAGACGACGGCCTTGGGTGCGCCGGTGGAGCCCGAGGTGAACAGCAGCAGCAACTGGTTGGAGGGGTCCAGGGCCTGCTGAGTCGGGGTGGGCTGCGCATCGGCGTGGCGAGCCAGGAGATCGGCGTACGCCGCGCTGTCGCACTCCCAGACCGAGGTGGCGCCGTGGTCGAGGCCGGTCAGGAGGTCTGCGTGCTCGGAGTCGGTGATGATGACCGCGCAGTCGGTCCCACGGATATCGGCGGCCAGTTCCTCGCCTCGGCGCGTGGGGTTGATCCCGACCACGGTCGCCCCGCACAGGGCCGCTCCGGCGATCAGGAAGAGGTACTCCGGGACGTTGTCCAGCAGTACGCCGACGTGCCAGGGCCGACCGTCGGTATGGAGTTCGCGCAGCGCCTCGCAACGGGTCGCGGCCTCGCCGATCACTTCCCGCCAGGTCCACACGCTGTCCTCGAACAACAGGCCGGTCGAGTCGTCCGCGGCGCGGGTGAGGAGCAGTTCGGCAATGGTCGGGTGCGTCACGAGAGCAGTCACGAAACCACGGTCACACGCCCAGGACACGCACGTGGGGACCCGTCCCGTTGGGTGGAAGC
The DNA here is from genome assembly GCF_054783655.1 of Nocardioides salsibiostraticola. Classification (NCBI taxonomy): domain Bacteria; kingdom Bacillati; phylum Actinomycetota; class Actinomycetes; order Propionibacteriales; family Nocardioidaceae; genus Nocardioides; species Nocardioides salsibiostraticola. Next base: position 256,453 of record NZ_BAAGQD010000027.1, read on the forward strand.
AGAGTCAGAAGACGTTGAAGGGTCGGAACTGCACGGAGATGCGTGGTCCGGCGTGGGCCACCTTCGGTACGGCGTGCTCCCAGGTGCGCTGACAGGTGCCACCCATCACGATCAGGTCGCCGTGGCCCATGGTGATCGACAGCGACTCGCCACCGCCGCGGGGTCGCAGCGCCAACTTGCGGGTGTCGCCCAGGGAGACGATGGCCACCATCGTGTCGTGGGTGCTGCCCCGACCGATCGTGTCGCCGTGCCAGGCCACCGAGTCGCGGCCGTCGCGGTAGTAACAGCAGCCAGCGGTGCGGAAGGGCTCGCCGAGTTCGGGCAGGTAGTGCTCGGTCAGCGCCTCCCGGGCCTCGGCCAAGCGCGGGTGGGGGAGTTCCTCACCGATCATGTAGGTGTAGATCAGCCGCGGGATGTCGACCAGGCTGTCGTACATCTTCCGGCGCTCGGTGCGCCAGGGGACGTCGGCTCGCACTGCGGTGAAGACCTCGTCGGCTCCCGGCAGCCAGGACGGGACCACATCGACCCAGGCCCCGGACCCCAGGTCCCGACGGGTCAGTGTCCCGAAGGACACCGAGGCGGCTTCGTCGGACGGGGTCTCGAACAGGGTGCTCTGGACGTCCATGAGATTCAGCGTAGAACATGTGTCGAACAGACGTTCGAGCAACACGCCGGGCAGGCGGTCAGGCGTTGATGGCGCGCTGCATCTGCGCAATGGTCTCGTCGGCCAACCGGTCGAGCTTGCCCTTGATGAACAGGGGGGCCACCAGCTTCAGCAGGGGGGAGAAGTCGAAGTCGGCGCGGTAGTGGATCTGGGTGTTGTCGCCCTCCGGACTGAACCGGAACCAGTCGGTGGCCGTGGTGCCGCCGTTGACCCCGCGGAACTTCACCTCGTGCGGACGGTCGAAGGCCACGGTCTCGTAGACGAGTTCGACGCGGCGACCCATGAACTTCGAGATATTCGAGTACGTCGTACCCAGGCCACCGTCGCCGGTGAGCTGCTTCGTCTCGATCGTGCCGGGGTCCCACTCGTGGGTGCTGGTGAAGTCAGCGAGGTAGGTGAAGACCTCGCCGACGGGACGCGTCACGGTAAAAGTGCGTTCGACATACATGCGCCGAGACTACGGGCATGATCTATAGCACTAGCGGAAGAGCAGGGCGGCATATATACATGTTGTGAAGTGTCCGCATATCCCGATGGATTGCCTTTAGGTTCGTCCCATGACCGAAACCCTAGTTTCCGAGGGCCGCGCTTTGAAGCACGTGCAGGTTCGTGAATACGTGCGCGATCTGGTCGCCGGAGAGGCCCCCGGCGCACCTGCCCCTTCAGAGCGAGAACTGGTCCAACGCTTCGGAGTGGCCAGGATGACCGTGCGCCAAGCGCTCGACGCCCTGGTCTCCGAAGGCCTGCTCGAACGACTCCCCGGGCGGGGAACGTTCGTCGCCCGACCTCGGGTGGTGGCCAGTCGGATCACCGGCTACAGCGAAGAGATGCAGCGTCGCGGGCTCCTCGGCGAGTCGCAGACCCTGCTGGCTCGCCGTGAGCAGGCCGGCCCCGGCGTCGCTCGTGCCCTGAACCTCTCCGAAGGGGACGCAGTCATCCACTGGCGGCGTCTACGTCGCGGAGACGGCACTCCGGTCTGCATCGAGGACGCCTACCTCAACGAGGTGCTGCTGCCCGGCTTCCTGCAATCCGGCATGCCCACCAGCCTGTACGCCGACCTCGCGGGTCGGGGTCTGCGACCGACGTGGGCCGAGGACTCGATCACCGCCGACCTGGCCTCCGACGACGAGGCGGCCCTGCTGGAGCTGCGCAGCCAGTCACCGGTACTGCGGCACTCCCGGCGAGCAGTCAGCGGCGACAAGTGCGTGGAGGTCTCGCGCACCGTCTACCGTGCGGACCGCTTCACCATGTGGGTCCAGTTGGGCACCGAGCCCGACCTCGACTGACCCGACCAGGGCACTGACTGGGGGCACCGACTAGGGGCTCTGAAGAGGGGCAGGGGCGGCTAAGCCGCAGCCAGCGCCCCGAGGGGTGCCGCGAACTCGCCGGACTCCTCGCACATCCAGACCGGGTCGGGACCGCCGAGATCCGGGGCGATGTAGAGCGCATGGGGCGGGCGGTCGCGACAGTTCACACAGATCGGCCACCGACCGACGGTCTCGAACAGGGCGTCCTGCACGTCCTGGGCGACCAGCCCGGCGATGTACACGACTCCCTCGGGCCACTGCTCGGCCCACCACTGGCGCGCCGAGCAGGCGTCCTCCAGGGCGGAGACGGCCTCGGCCGTGGCTTGGTTCCTGGCCGTGAGGTCGGCAAGGACCCTGGCCCGGGCGTCGAAGAGCACTGCGTTGTCCACCTCTCCATTGTGCGTGCGGTGGCAAGGACCCCGGTCCGGGTAACCTCGCTCGGGTCATGACGATCCTCATTGATCCCCCGAACACACCCGGCCACGGTCGGTTCTGGTGTCACGTGGCGAGCGATGAGTCGTTCGAGGAACTGCACGCCTTCGCCCGGTCGCTGGGGATCCCCGAGCGAGGTTTCGACCGGGACCACTACGACGTGCCCCAGGAGTGGCGCTCGAGTGTCGTGCTGGCGGGAGCGCAGGAGGTCAGCTCGCGGGAGTTGGTCAGCCGGCTCGTGACGGCTGGCCTACGGAGGCGGAAGCCGCGTCCGGAACGGTGACCTGCTCCAACGAGCCGGTCGACCCGGTCGGCCCAGCCAACCCGGCCAACTCAGCCAGCTCGGCCTCGACGTTGTGGCGGGCGTCGGCCTCCCAGGTGCGCTGGCCGTAGTCGGTGGAGAAGAGATTCTCCTTCGACAACAACTCACGCAGGACCGCGGCTCGACCGGCTGTGAAGAGGGCATCGTCGATGTGGGCGAACTCCTGACGCACCTGCTGGACGTACTCCTCATAGCGCTCGGTGGGGGCAGCCAGGATGGCGAGGTCGGCGTCGGAGAGGGCCGAGCCGTTGGCGTCCCCGGTCTCGGGCCGGTGGGTCTCGGTCATCCGGACCAGTCGGGCGACCTCGGTGACGGTGGCGGAGTCCATCAGTGGCGCCAGCGCATCCTCGGCCCAGGTGGCTGAGCGCTCCTCCGCGTCGCGCTCACCGTCGTACACGCCGTCGTGGAACCACGCGGCGAGCAGGACCGGCTCCCAGTCGAAGGCAGCGCCCTGATCCGAGAGTTCCGCCAGCCGCTCGACGACCTCTCCGAGGTGCTGAAGATCGTGGTAGCCGCGAACGGGGTCGGCGTAGGCCGTCAACAGTTCGTCGCGAAGTCGCTCCGCTTCGGCCAGCGGCCAAGTGTCCTGCAGCTCGACGGTGGCGGTCGTGGGCTCACTCATATCGTCATTCAAACATTTATTGCTACCCCCTGGGCGATGCGCTCAGGCGGGCGTGGGCGCTGCGGCGGTCGACGGGGGCGGAGTCATCGCCCAGCGGATGGTGCCGGTGGCCACGGTCCCCAGGGCCCGCACCACGGTGCGTTCGGAGATCGGCAGCCAGGGCAGCCTCAGCGGCCAGCGGGTCCAGGCGGGCATCAGGCCCACCGCGGCGGCTACCAGGACGCCGTACGGCGCACGTGCGGCCAGGGGGAGCGGCGGGCGGAACAGGAGGTAGCCGACCGCCTCGCGGGCGTCCTTGGTCCCGATCAGCTCGGGGCGGTACGCCGTCATCCGCTCCTGCAGCTCCGCCTCGGTCACGGGCGGATCGAGGACCCCGAGGCGGCGGGCGATCTCGGCGGTCTGGGCGACGTACTCGTCTCGGCCGGTCTGGTCCAGTGGGTTCTTGCCGTAGGTCTGATGGGCGGTGAGGAAGCTGTCGATCTCGGCGATGTGCACCCACTGCAGCAGATGGGGATCGGAGGCCGCGTAGGGGCTGCCGTCGTCCATGACGCCGGTGACACGCTCGTGGATGGAGCGGATCACCGCGATCATCTGCTCGGCGTCGTCCTGCACCCCGAAGGTCGTCACCGCCAGGAAGCGACTGGTCCGGTGCAGGCGGCCCCACATGTCTCCGCGGTAGCCGGAGTGTTCCGCGACCGCGCGCATGGCCTGGGGATGCAGGGTCTGCAGGAGAAGGGCCCGCATCCCTCCGATGAACATCGAGGCGTCGCCGTGGACACGGACGATCGCGCTGTCCGGCTCGAACCACCGAGGACCCTCCCGAAAGTGGATCCGGTCGCGGTGTTCGGCCCCGTCGGGTCCCGCGACCCTGGCGAACAGTGCTTGCCCGAGTTGTTCCCTGATGCCCACCATGCTGTCTCCTTCAGGTCACCCGAAGTTTATCGAGTGCCCGAAAAGCGGGCTGAGTGATGGGCTCAGAAATGTGGAGAGCCCCACCGGAATCCTCGAAGGAATCACCGGCGGGGCTACAACTTCACGTCTGCCCGGCGCTCCCCCCGGAGCACCTTGTGCGATCCCCCCGGATGCACGGTGGGCAGACTGTTCAGTTCAGGTTGACCATCGCTCCCCCCGGAGTCTGGCCTAACCCCCATCATCGACGGGTGTGGGTGCCCTTCGATGTACTAAACGTAGACGGGGCTAACGCACGATTCATCCACAGGCGAGTAACAAATCCACGTGGAGTGGTAACAAATAGGCACAGTGAATGGGTCGAGTAACCTCTCCCGCGTGAGCAAGATCGTGATCGTCACCGGATCGGGACGCAGTGGGACCAGCAGCGCTGCCGGAACTCTCAAACGGTTGGGCCTGCAGATCCCCCAACCGGAGGTCGAGGCCGACGAGCGCAACCCCCGGGGTTACTACGAACCGCTGTGGGTCGCGGACTTCCACAAGTACTTCCTCAACGCCATCCCGGTGCGCACCATCGACTCTCGCCCCCACGCCGGCCAGATCGCGATGGACGCGGTCACCCCGGAGCGCGAGGCCGAGTTGCGCGAGTGGCTGGCCGCCGAGGTGGCCGCACAGCCCGAGGCGATCTTGGCCATCAAGGAGACGCGGGCCTACTGGGTCTATCCGTTGTGGCTGCGAATCGCCGCCGAGCTCGGCATCGAGGTCAGCAGCCTGACCATGTTGCGGCACCCCACGCAGGTCGTGCGTTCGCGGGATGCGGCGTACCTCAGCGAGGAGTCGGACACCTTCCGACGCCAGCGCGAGACCACCAACGTGGCCGCATGGATGAACTCGGTATTCGAGACCGAGCGCGCCACCCGGGGCAACCCCCGCGCCTTCGTGCCCTACTACGACCTCATCGGCGACTGGCGTACGACGATGGGTCGGGCCGGAGAACAGATGGGGGTGGACCTCGCCGTCGGTGCCGACGCTCACGAGGTCGATGACTTCCTGACCGCCTCCCTGAACCGTTCGGGCGCGGACTGGGACGGTCTGATGGTGGCCGGCAACCTGGTCGAGATGGCCGAGGAGACCTGGACCCACGCAGGGGTCCTGGTCGCCGACCCGAGCAACGCCGAAGCGATGGCGGGCCTGGACCGGTTGCGGGCGGCGTACGTCGAACTCTACGAATCCTCCGCCGCGATCGCCCTGGACGAGACCGTCAGCCAGGTCGCCGCGGTCCGCAAGAACCTCAAGCGCAAGCTCGAGACGAAGCAGCGACGCATCGAGAAACTGCGTGCCGAAGTGGCCGAGCTCAAGGGTCAGCCCACCGGCTAGGGGTGCTCCCAGGGGGCCGCGACCGGGAAGTAGTCGCGGTAGAAGTCGGCGAGGAAGCCGTCCAATCGGTCGTTGTCGACCGCATGGTCGTGCTGGTCGCCCAGGCAGATGAAGTCCCACTCCCGGCGCTTCAATGTCATCGCCAGTTGGCGGTCGACGTCGCTGCTGGTCAGGTTGACGTACATCAGGTTGGCGTCGGCGACGTGGGCGCGGCCGGTCAGCAGGCCGTAGTGCTGGGCCAGGGAGCTGAGGCTCGAGACGTCGGTGTCGTTGCGGAACGGTGACCGCGCGGTCTCGGCCAGTACGTCGGGGAACCGGTCGCCGAGGTCCTGCAGGACCGATACCCGGTGCGGGTAGGGGGCGTGCGCCAAGTTGTTGGTCACCACGGCCCCGAACGCATCGGCCAGAAGGCGGCGGTTGTTCCAGGCGGCCTTGAGGTACGGCGGCGCGTCGGGCAGGTCGCTGAGGCCGACCGTGGTGTGGGAGAAGAACGTGGCGAACGACCCCGACGGGCTGAAGAACGCGTCCGGGCGGACCGGGCGGCCCAGGAAGAAGTCGTCGTTGAAGTAGAGGAAGTGCTCGGCCAACCCCTCGATCCGGTGCAGGGCGGTCTCGATAGCGTGGGAGTTGAAGGTCGGCAACGCATCGGCGGGCAGGATGTCGCGGTGGTCGACCACGTTGATCATGGGGTGGTCGACGTCGAGCCAGGACGGCGTCTGGCCGGCGGTGACCAGGTGGATACGCCGCACCCAGGGGGCGAAGAGGTGCAGGCTGCGGAAGGAGTAGCGCAACTCGTCGCGGGCCACGAAGCGTGCGCGGCCGCTGGACTCCCGGCTCTGGGCGGTGGCGCTGTCTCCGGACAGGCCGGCCAAGCGATCGCGGCGGGAGGCGTCCCAGACGGGGTCGTTGCCGTCCACCCAGGTGTAGACCACGTCGATCGGGAAACGGCACTCGGTCGCGGTCGGTTGGGCCATCAACGGCAGGGTGCGGACCGCGACGCCGTCGACCTCGAAGTCGACCATCTCGGCCAGGGCCGTGGCGGGGATACGGTCGGCGTACCGGTTGCGGCGGGCGGGCAGGAGGTCGCCGGTGATCGAGGTCTCCCAGAACTCCACGTCGAGGGTGCAACCGTGGGCCAGGGGACTGACCCGGTCGCCGGTCATCGGCCAGGGTTCGAGGTGGACGACGGGGGAGCGGCCCCGGCGGAGGGCGGCGGACGCCTCCGGGAGGGACGTACGGCGTTCGTGCCAGCCGTGGGCCGCGGGTTCGCGGGCGGACAGGTAGCCGGGAGCGGCCCCGTCGTCGCCACCGAGGTGCGCGAGGAACTCGTCGCGGTCCTCCATCGGGATCACCAGGACCGGTGCGGGGTCCCCGTGGGCCGGGATGACGAACCAGCGGTCCCCGGATCGACGGGCCGCCTGGGCGGCCCAGGCGAGCGCCTCGTGGCGGGCTTGCCGGGGGGTGGTGGTGGTGACGTCGACGAGCGCGCTCGAGGCAGGGGTACGCCGCGGCTTGGCCAGGGCACGCGCGGTGGCCCGTCCTCTTCCGGCGCGGCGGGCTCGGGCGTCGGCGAAGATCTGGACCCATCGCTCGGCGAGCGCGTCGGCGTCGTACTGTCGTGCGGAGCGGGCCGCCCCTTCGCCGAGGCGTTGGCGAAGGGCGTCGTCGCCGCACAGGCGGAGGAGCGCCTGGGCCATCCCGGCGACCGACTCGGGGCTGACCAGGAGGCCGTTGACCTCGTGTTCGATGATCTCGCGGGGTCCCGAGGCGCAATCGAAACTGGCCACGGGGACACCGGAGGACATGGCCTCCTGCATCACCAACGGGAAGCCCTCGGAGCGCGAGGTGAGCGCCGAGACGCCGGCCTTGGCCCACTCGCCGGTCATGTCGGTGACCTTGCCGGGCAGTTCGACGCGGTCCCACAGACCGTTCTTGCGGATCTGGCGCATGAGGTCGAGGCGGCCCGGGCCCTCGCCGTAGATGCGCAGGCGCCAGTCCGGGATCTGGTCGGCGATCAGCGCGAAAGCGGCGACCAGTTTGGGGAACTGCTTCTCCTGGACCAGACGTCCCGCCGCGACGATCAGCGGGTTGTCCAACCGGGACCTCGGTGCGAAGCCGATCGGGAGCGGGTTGGGCATCACCACGGTCTGCGGAGCGATCGGACCGAGCTCGGCGAGCAGCCACTCCTCGACCGTGGGGGTGAGCAGGGCGACCACGTCGGCCTGGGGCGCGAAGGTGAGCAGCGGCTCGAGGCCGGTGGTGCGGCTCGAGGAGGAGCGGTGTTCCTGGTGGACGACCACGACGTCGTCGGGCAGGAGTTGGGTGGCGCAGGCCAACAGCCCGGGCGTGACGCTGACGACGATGTCGACCCTCAGCGAGGGCAGCGCCGCTTCGAGTGCGACGTCGCACAGCGCGGTGAACTGCCGGTCCCATCGGGCGGGGACCAGGGCGGATTCGCGCGCATGCAGACGTTTGGCCAGCGGGGGCTCCACGAGCCCTTCGGCCACGGCCGTGGGGGCCGACTCGTTGCGTACGTCGACGAGGTAGTCGACTCCGATGCGAGGGTCGAGGGAGTAGTGCGGCGCCTGGTCGGAGCGGGTGACGCTGACGAAACGGACCTCGTGGTGGGGCGCCAGGGCATTAGCCTGGGTGACCGCGGATCGCGAGGTGCCGCCCATGCCGTCGAGGTTGAAGACGAGGAAGGTGATCTTCACGAGGTCTCCCCGTTGACGGAGGGCTCGATCGTGGGGTCCGTGGCGCTGACGGGCAGGATCCGGGCGACCAAGAACGCCTCGCCGCCGAACCGCAGGCGGATCCGAGCGGTCTCGCTGCCGGGCAGGTTGACCGGGGGGAGTGGGGCTCCGCGCCCCGGATCGGGCAGGTCGTCATGACGGCGGCGGATCGGCACCCAATGGCCGGGGACGCCGATGACCACCCGGGTCTGGACGTCGATGGACTCATCCAGTGCCCAGCTGTCGGTTGGGCTGCCGGTCGGGCCGTCGGTGGGAGCGCCGGTGAGGAGTGCGCTCAGGCCCGACTCCGTGGCCGAGGTCGGGAACCGGGCGACGACCTCACCATCGGAGAGGAGGGCGACCTCGGCGTCGGCGGTGATCTCTTCATCATTGGCGATCGTGAGTCGGACCCCGTCGGACTCCTCGACGACGCCGGCCAGCCAGGCGGTGGGTTCGAGGTCGGTGCAGGTGATCTGGAGGTACCCGTCGGGGGTCTGATCGAGACCCCACTGGGTGCGTTCGTCCCGCGTCGGAGCCACCCGGGCACCGGGCAGGGGTGCGGACCAGATGGGGCGCGGGGAGCGGCCGCTGGTCGGGACGATCACCACGTCGTACGTCGCTGGTTCCGACGCCTCGGTCGCAGTCAACCCACCCAGGTCCATCCGAGCCGAGGTGTAGGCCGGCTGGTCGTCGGGTGCGTCGTTGGTCAACGCGACCACGTCACCGGTCCCGGTGTGGCGCAGTGCGATGGATCCGGGGGTCAGTTCGACGGCGACCCAGAGGCTCTGGCCGTCCAGGATCCCGACGAACGACGCGACGGGAGCTCCGCGTGGCGCGGTGGACGGGTCGGGTTGCTCGGCGGTGTTCGGGCCGGCGGTGTCGTCGGTGGAGCGGGAGGCGCGGCGTCGGGCGAGTTTCACAGTCCGGAGACGCCCTCGCCGCCGCCGGCCTGCTCGTCGAAGTTCTCGTGCTCGACGAGGTGCAGCACCGGTACGCCGATCGCCCGCCGGGCCTGGGAGCTCCAGTCGACGTGGAAGAACTCGGCGATGATGTGGGGGCGGGTCAGGATGATCGCCTCGCGACCGTCGACGTCGGCGATCTTGGAGGTCAGGGCCTCGATCGGGGAGCCGGTGGTCAGCAGAGCCGACCCCACCCGGGCGCCCGCGGCGACCAGGGCGTCACGGGTCTTGCGCAGTTCGACGGCGGCTTCCTTGTCGTGCTCCTCCTGCAGGGCCTCGAGATCGACGCCGATACTGGCGAGCCCTGGGGAGGCGAAGGGGTCACCGGCCATCAGCGGGCCCATGCCCGCTTCGACCTGGCCGGCGGCGTCGTCCACGGGCAGCAGCACGTGATAGGTCACCGGGTCCTCGATCGCCTCGTGGAGCGAACGGACCTGGGCGGCGTCGGCGGCGGAGAGGGCCTGCTCGATCAGGAGAACGACATCGTAGTCAGCCATGAACGGCAGCCTAGAGGATTCCTAGCCGCCGAGAACGGCCGCGAGGTCGTAACTCACCGGTTGCTCGAGTTGGTCGTAGCCACAGGACTCCGGATCGCGGTCGGGACGCCACCGTTTGAAGTGCGCGGTGTGGCGGAACCGGCGACCCTCCATGGCGTCGTACTTCACCTCGATCACCCGCTCGGGGCGCAGCGGCGTGAAGCTCAGGTCCTTGCCGGCGCTCCATCGGCTCTGCGTGCCGGGAGCCCGGTCGGGGTTGGCGATCGCCCACTCGCTCCACTCGCCCCAGGGGTGCTCGGTGATCGGACAGACGAGGGGTTGCAGTTCCTCGATCAGCTCGGCGCGGCGGGCCGCGGTGAAGCTGGCGCTGACCCCGATGTGTTGGAGCTTCCCCTCGGACCACAGTCCCAGCAGCAGGCTGCCGAGCAGGGGTCGTTCGGGGGTGCTCGTCTTGTGTTCGCGGTAGCCGCAGACCACGACGTCGGCGGTGCGCTCGTGCTTGATCTTCATCATGGTCCGGCCGTTCTCGACGTACGCCGCCCCCAGGGGCTTGGCGATCACCCCGTCGAGACCGGCGCCCTCGAACTCGGCGAACCAGCGTGCGGCCTGGGCCGGGTCCTCGGTGGTGCGGGTCAGGAAGCAGGGTCCCTGACCGCCGCGGAGGTGGTCGAGTGCCTCGACCATGGCGGCGCGACGCTCGGAGAAGGGGCGGTCGACGTACGACTCGTCACCGAGGGCGAGGAGGTCGAAGGCGACGAAGCCCGCGGGGGTCTCCTGGGACAGCTTGGTCACCCGGGAGGCGGCGGGGTGGATGCGTTCCTGCAGGGTTTCGAACTGCAGGCGGGGGCCGGTCGCGACGAACAGTTCGCCGTCCAGGACGCAGCGCTCGGGCAGTTGTTCGAGAACGGCCTCGACGACCTCGGGGAAGTAGCGGGTCAGCGGTTTGGTGTTGCGGGAGGTCAGCTCGACCTCGTCACCGTCCCGAAAGATCAGGCAGCGGAAGCCGTCCCACTTGGGCTCAAAACTCAGCCCACCGAACTTCGCGGGGTCCGGTACGCCGCTGACGGCCTTGGCCAACATCGGACGGATGGGCGGCATCACGGGCAGGTCCACGGGTCCGAGCCTAGATCCTGGGTGCTGGATCTTGGGTGCTGGAGCCTGGGTGCTAGCTAGATGTTGGGGGAGCCCGTGCGGCGTAGGAGGAGCGGGCTGACGGCGGCGACCAGTCGCTCACGCGTGAAGTGATCCGGTTGATCGAGCGTGAGACGGCCGAGGTGCTCGACGTTGACGAGCAGCAACTCGGCCAACACCTCGGTGTCCACCTGCGTGGAGTCGGCGCCGAGACCCTCGGTCAGTCGTTGGGCCATCTCGCCGCGCAGGAAGGCGCGGGTGCGTTCGATGCGGTCGGTGACCAGGGGAGGGGTGCCCCCGACGAGGCCGAGCACGGGTTGCCAGACCTCGGGTTCGCGGCGCACGAGGTCGAGAAAGTCGGCAAGTCGCTGGATCAGCCACGCCTCGAAGTCCCCAGCTGGTGAGGTGTCGCGTTCGGAGGTGTCCGGTTCGCGGGCCAACAGGCCCACCGCGGACTCGAGGGCGCGGCGCTGGGTGCGGTCCAGGAGCGCGTGGAGCAGCGGTTCGAGCCCGTCGAAGGTGGCGTAGACGACCGGGCGGGTGACGCCGGCCTCGCGGGCGATCGCCTCGACGCTCACGTGCCGGTAGCCCTCGCGGATCAGCACCGTGAGCGCGGCGTCGAGGAGTTGCTCACGTCGCTCGGCGGGCGGCAGGCGTCGGGCGTACCGACGTTTGCGCTCGTTCTCCTCGACCATGGGAGCAATCTATATGACGGGAGTGTAGATTTATATATGACGGAAGTGTAGGTTCGGATCTCGCTCCCCCTGTACGTCTCCGTTGCACCTGCGAAAGGTTCGTGTCATGCCCGGTCGTTCACTGCCAGGTCTTCCCACCCGTTCTCGTCTGGCCAAGCGCTACGAGCCGCACGCCGACTACGGTTTCTTCGGCCCCGATTCGGTGACCTGGCGGGTGTGGAGCTATCCGACCTCGCTGGTTCTCGGGTTCGCCCGGTCGGTGACCATCGAGCACCTGGATCCGAACCTGACCGCGGCGGTCGCGCAGTCGGGCGGGGTGAAGTACCGCCCACACACGCGGTACGGCCGCACCGTGCGCTACTTCAGCCTGGTGGCCTTCGGGGCGACCGAACCGACCGCCAAGGCGGCCGACGTGTTGGTGAAGGTGCATACGAAGGCGATCGGGCACGACCCCGTCACCGGCGGCACCTACGACGCGAACCGCCCCGACAGCCAGCTCTGGATCCACATGACGGCCTGGCACTCCATCCTCTACTGCTACGAGAAGTTCGGGCCCGGCCGGCTGAGCGCGCAGGACGAGGCGCAGTACTGGCTCGAGTGTGCCCGCGCCGCGGAGTTGCAGACGATCGACCCGGACTCCGTGCCCCGCTCCCGGGCCGAGGTGGCGGCGTACTTCGAGGAGTGGCGCCCGCGCCTGGCCTCCTCCGAGGCCGCGCAGGACCTGGTCGACTTCATCCTCGGCCTCCACGTCGCGCTGCCGTCGGACCTCCCCAAGTGGCAGCGGGTCGCCGCTGCGCCCGCGATCTGGGTGCTGCGCAAGGGCGTCGTCGCGACGTACCCCCGCTACGTGCGCAAGATGTTCGACCTCAAGCAGGGGCCGGTGATGGATGCGTTCATCGTCCCCGCCAATCGAGTGCTTCACCGCGGCCTGGCCCGCATCACCCCACTGAACTTCTACTTCTTGAACATCATCGCGCCCGCCGCGGTCCCGGTGGTCGCTCCGGTCCTGTTGGGCATCGCCCCCATCTCGCCGACGGTGATGACCCCCCGGGAGGCCCAGGCCCGCTACGGGTACGACGTGCCCGCCCAGGCCCACCAGGACCTCCGGGACCGTCAGCACCAGCGCGTCTTCGAGCAACAGGTCCCCGCGAGCGACGAGGGCCTGATCGAGTCCGAGGAACACATCGGCGCGATGGGCAACGCCTACGGCATGCCCGTCTGAGCCAACCGACCAGTGAGCCACTAAGGTGTCTGGTCTATCCCCGGTTGGTCTGCCGGCAGGGCCCGCCTGACTTTGAATCAGGACTAGCGACGATGGTTCGACTCCATCCCGGGGAGCAAGGCGCCTTCATCGGCGCTCGCAACTGCGGCGCACCTCGGCACGGCATTGGTCCACGTTGTCCCGTCCAAGGGCCTTGTCCCTGCCCGGTCCTCCGATCAAGACATCCCGTCCGAAGGTGCCGACCAGCGTGTCGTTCCCGCCCATGCCGTAGACGGTGTACGCCCGTGCGCGAGCATTCTCGCAGGCGCGGAAGAGGGCGCCGGAGACGAAGTCTCGGCCACCCTTGGCGAAAACGGTGTTGTTGCACCCCGTGACGAAGATCTGGTTTCGCCGACCGTTCCCCTTGACCACCGCATGCTTGACATCGCGAACCGTCAGGTCCTCGAATGCGCGGAAGGTCGCGGTCCTCTGGCCGTTGAAGCCGAAGCGGCTGCGGGCCATGTTGGCGAAGAAGCTCGTGGACTTCGTTGATGTCTTCTTGCCGAAGACAGCGAGCGTGTCCTGACCCCCGCCGCCGAGAAACGTCCCGACATCACGGCTCCGCACGTTCAGCAGGTCGTCTCCGCCACCCATCCGCGCCGACACTCCGCCGTCACCTCTGGTCAGGCCTTCGCCGCCGCCGAGCCACAGCGCCTCCGCGGCAGGCCCTCCGGTGAACCGGAACCCGTCCCAGTCGATGCGATTGACGTGGTAGGCCTCGAGGTTGGAGATGGATCCCGTGCTCACGCTGTCACGGGTGATGGTGCCGGTGGACACGTTGATGTCTAGGGCGCTGGAACGAGACCAAACGGGCACGATGCTGTCGTACCCCCCACCGCCATCGACGTGAGGCATCGAACCCCTCACCGTGACGCCATCCCGCCCGCGGCCCAGCGACACAGCGTCGTTGTTCGGGCGGTCGTCGCCCCGCGCGGCGCCCACAAAGACGAGGTCGTCGCCTGTGCCGGTGCTCACGATGTCGGTCCCGAGTGGCCCGTCGGCATCATCATCGTCGTCGCCGACGTACACGTAGTCGTCCGAGCCGTTCCCGGTGAAGGAGTCGGACCCTGCTCCCAGCGAGGTTCGCAACTGCCGGCTTGTTGTCGCGGAGTCGACCTTGTCGTCACCCGTGCCCGCATCGACTCGCGGGGTAGACCCGGTCACACAGATCGTGTCGGAGCCACCGAGAGCTGAGACGGTTGCCGCCCCGTTGGTGACGATCACGTCGTCTCCCTCTGTGCCGACGAGGTCCTGCCCGGGGGCACCGACCAGCGTGGCGGGAAGCCCGGAGCAGGTCTCTCCAGCCGCCGCAACCGGTGCTTGTGCGGCAGCGAGGAGCGAGGCGAGTACCGCGACTGTGGCGACCGGGACGACAACGCGGGACGACGCGTTGCCGAGGAAACTGCTGACGCGCATAGGGCCTCCGAGAGAAGAAACAACTGTGGTGGCAAAACCCTATGCGATCACTGTGCCCGTGCCTATGCGATCGCTGTGCCCGTGATGAGCGTGACGAGAGCTGTCCGCGACCGAGTCACTCCGGCCGGAGAGCCGCGTGGGTCGAGGTGGCCCGGGCGATGAGCCGCCCTTTCTGGTGGATCTCCGCCTCGGCGGTGGCCAGGCGGCGTCCGCGGGAAACGCACCGAGCCGTGCAGGTCAGCATCTCGCCGGCTCGTGCCGCGCGGAGGAACTGGGTGTTGAGTTGGATGTGCGGCCAGGCCACGTTGGGATCGCTCGCTGCGTGAACGGCCCACCCGGTGGCGCTGTCGAGGAGGGCGCCGAGGTAGCCGCCGTGCAGGATCCCGCCGCCGTTGAGGTGCTCCTCGCCCGGGGCCGCCTCCATCGCCGCTCCGTCGGCATCGGCTCGGAGGAGCCTGAAGCCCAAGTGGGCGGTGAAGGGTCCGAGGTAACTGTCGGCGCTCATGGCCAGGACGCTAGCGCTGCCCGTCCGTGAGAGGGACGTGAGGTGGATCGTTCTGGACGGTCATTGCCAGAACCAAGCCTATGAGACATCATGCTCGATGTGTCTCATAGCGAGTGGCAGCGCCACGACGACTCGAGCGCAGCCATCGACGGTCTGCTCGATGCCGCGGGCGCGGCCTTCGTTCGGTACGGGGTCGCGAAGGCCTCGATGATGGATGTCGCGCGGCTAGCCGGGTGTTCGCGGGCGACGCTGTATCGCTACTTCCCCAACCGGGCGGCCCTGCATCTCGGGTTCGTCCATCGGGCCACGTTGCGGATCGCCTCGAACATGGCACCCACCTCCACGGCCCAGCGGTCGGGGGAGAACGTCGCGGAGATGGTCGACCTGATCGTGGGCGGTATCGCCGCGGTCCGGGCCGATCCTCTGCTGGCCGTGTGGTTCGAGCCCGAGAACATGGCGGTCCCCCTCGCCGTGAGTCAGAACTCCGAACTCCTGCAAGCGATGACCGCCGGCATGGCCGAGCAGTTCGACTCCTCTCTGGAGCCCGCAGAGAACCAACTGCGCGGCGCGTGGCTGCTTCGTTGCATCGTCTCGTTCTTGGCGATGCCCGCCGAAAGTGACACCACGGAGCGGGCCATGATCGAAGCCTTCGTGGTGCCGCTGCTTTCCCCCAACCGATCAACCGAGGAGCAAACCATGACGAACCCCGATGCTGAGATCGACCTGACCGATGCCTCGGTCTGGGAGCAGAGCGCCCCACACGTTTGGCTGGACCGACTCCGTCGGGAAAGCCCCGTGCACTGGCACGAAGAGTCGGACGGTCCGGGATTCTGGGCGCTGACCCGGCACGCCGACGTACAACGGGTGTCGACGTCCCCGGGCGAGTTCTCCAGTTGGGTCGGTGGGCCGTTGCGCCTCGACATGGAGGGCGACTCTCTCGACCAGTTGCGGATGGTGATCATCGGCATGGACCCGCCCGATCACCGGGACTTCCGCACGATCGTGTCCAAGGCCTTCACGCCGAGGATGATCGCCAAGCTCGAGGAGTCCCTGCGGACCGAGACTGCCCGCGTGGTGGGCGAACTGCGCAACAGCGACCGCTGTGAGTTCGTCGCAGACGTGGCTGCTCGGATCCCGATGTGGTCGATCAGCGAACTCATGGGTGTCCCGCCGGAGGATCGCCAACGGCTCTACGAACTCAGCCACGCCCTGATCGATGATCAGGACCCCGAGATCGCACCGACGCCCGAAACGGCGATGGAGGCTTCGGCGGAGATCTTCGGGTACGCCTTCGAGATGGCGGCGCGCGAGCGGGCCAATCCTTCGGGCAGTCTGACCAGCGCTCTCCTCGAGGCCGAGGTCGATGGCCGTCGGTTGGACGACATGGAGTTCACCCTCTTCTTCCTGTTCCTCATCGTCGCGGGGAACGAGACGACCCGCACCGCCTCCTCACACGGGCTGCTCGCTCTGCTGGAGCACCCGGAGTCACTCGCGCGACTGGTGAGCGATCCGAGTCTGATCCCGTCGGCCGTCGAGGAGATGTTGCGGTGGGAGCCACCGATCCAGCACTTCCGACGAACCGCCACCGCAGACGTGGTGCTCGGTGGCCAGCCGATCGCCAAGGGCGACAAGGTCCTGATGTGGTACGCCGCGTCGAACCGTGACCCAGCCGTGTTCGCCGACCCCCACGAGTTCCTGATCGATCGGTCTCCCAACCCCCAGCAGTCGTTCGGCATCGGCCAGCACTTCTGTCTGGGAGCCAACCTGGCCCGCGTGTCGTTGCGGCTCCTGTTCACCGAACTCCTCGGGACGATCGAGAACATCGCGTTGGAGGCCCCGCCGCGGCGCCTGCACTCGAACCTCATCAACGGCATCAAGGAGATGCGGATCACCTACGACGTCCGGTGAGCCGGCGGGAGGAAGGAGGGTCGCCCGGGCACTACCGTGCGGCCATGACAACCAAGGTCGAGAGAGTTGCTCTGGTCACCGGTGCGTCCTCCGGCTTGGGCGCCGCCACGGTACGCCGCTTCGCCGCGCAGGGGGTGTCGGTCTTCGCGGCCGCCCGCGACCAGGAGCGTCTCGCCGAGGTCGCAGCCTCCTGCGCCGATCTACCGGGTGAGGTGCGCTTCGGCCACCTCGACGTGTCCTCACCCGAGTCGTGTCGTGCTGCGGTCGCCGCAGCGGTGGGGGAGTTCGGGCAGCTGGACGTTCTGGTGAACAACGCGGGACGGCACGACTTCCGGATCACCTCGGAGGTGACCGAGGACCAATGGGCACAGGACATCGCGGTGAATCTCAGCGGTGCCTTCTTCTGCAGCCAGGCGGCGTTGCCGCACCTCCTCGAATCAGCCGGCAACATCGTGAATGTCTCCTCGGTGGCGGGGATGGTGGGGGAGGCCTACTCCGCGGCGTACACCGCGGCGAAGCACGGTCTGGTCGGGCTGACCAAGGCGTTGGCGGTGGAGTACCTCCGCACACCGGTCCGGATCAACTGCGTGTGTCCCGGTGGCATGGACACTCCACAGGTCCACACCATCGACATTCCCGACGGCGCCGACTTCGAGCTCATCATGCGGGTGTCCGCGGCTCGGGGCTTCATGAGCGCCGAGTCCGTCGCAGCCACGATCTGTTTCCTGGCCTCGGAGGACGCCTCCGCCATTCACGGGGCTATCCAGGTGGTCGATCAGGGGCACCTCGCCGGCTGAGGTCGACGCTAGGAGGCTTGCCGAACGGTCGTGAGGCGAAAAGCGCCTCCGAGCAAGCAAACGTGGCGCTTGTTGCGTCACGGATCGGTGGTTCGCCCGAGGAACCCACAGGAGACCGCTGGGACAGGAGAAACGCACGGTGCGGGTGGAGTTCGCTCCCCGACTCAGTGTCCTCCCCGACCCTCGCACCCATCCCCTGCTCGGGGTAGGTTCCCTACGGCGCGAGGGCGCCTATTGGAGGTAATGGTGCAGCAGAACGTGACAGTCGTGGTCCTTGCCGCCGGTGGCGGAACCCGGATGAAGTCGAAGACCATGAAGGTCCTGCACGAAGTGGGCGGTGTGTCGATGATCGGCCACGTCCTGCGTGCCGTGGAAGCGCTCGAGCCGCGGCGCGTCGTCGCGGTGGTGGGTCACCAGCGTGAACAGGTGGGCGCCCACATCCAAGAGCGGATGCCCGCCGCACTTCTCGCGGTCCAGGAGGACCAACTCGGCACCGGCCACGCCGTTCGGATCGCGATGGACGCACTCGCCGCAGCCCCCGACGGACCCGGCGACGGCACCGTCATCGTGGCCACCGGTGACACCCCCCTTCTGCGGGGGGAGTCCCTCATCGCCTTCGCCGCCGAGCACGAGGCAGCCCAGCACGCAGTCAGCGTGCTCAGCGCCGCCGTCGACGACCCCTTCGGCTACGGCCGGATCCTGCGCAACGCCGAAGGCGATGTCGAAGCCATCGTGGAGGAGAAGGACGCCAGCCGCGAACAACGAGCGATAGCCGAGATCAACTCCGGGATCATCGCCTTCGACGTCGGCTTCCTCATCCAGGCCCTCACCAAGATCGGCAACGACAACCAGAAGGGCGAGTACTACCTCACCGACACCGTCCAGATCGCCCGTGACGCCGGGCTCACCGTCGGGGCCTTCCCGCTCGACGACCCCTGGCAGACCGAAGGGGCCAACGATCGCTGTGAGCTGGCCCTGCTGGGTCGGGAGCTGAACCGCCGCATCGTCGAGGACTGGATGAAGGCCGGCGTGTCCGTGATGGACCCCGCCACCACCTGGATCGACTCCGACGTCGTCCTCGCCCAGGACGTCACCATCCTGCCCGGCGTCCAACTCCTCGGCGCCACCGTGGTGGGAGAGGACGCGGTCATCGGTCCGGACAGCACCCTGAAGGACTGCGAGATCGGCACCGGCGCACGAGTCGTGCGCACCCACGCGGAACTCGCCGTCATCGGCGAGGGTGCCACCGTCGGCCCGTTCTCCTACCTGCGCCCCGGAACCAATCTGGGTGTCCAGGGCAAGATCGGCGCCTTCGTCGAGACCAAGAACGCCCAGATCGGTGACCAGGCCAAGGTGCCGCACCTCTCCTACGTCGGCGACGCCGAGATCGGGGAGGGCACCAACATCGGCGCTGGCACGATCTTCGCGAACTACGACGGGGTGGCCAAGCACCGGACCGTGGTCGGCCGCCACGCCCGCACCGCCTCGAACAACACCTTCGTGGCACCCGTCGTCATCGGCGACGGTGCCGCCACCGGTGCAGGGGCCGTCGTACGCTCCGATGTGCCCCCCGGCGCCCTCGCGTTGAGCGCCGGACCCCAACGTCTGATCGAGAACTGGGCGCAGGACAAGCGCCCCGGCACCAACCAGGCGGCCGCAGCAGAGGCAGCGTCGTCTACAACCTCGTCTCAGGGCAACGCCCCGGAATTGGGATGACCTCTCCCAACCGGCAGAATTCGGCCCATCCCCCGGCGATGATCAGGAGTCTTACGTGAGCGGCATGTCCAAGACCTTCGAGAAGAACCTGATGATCTTCAGCGGTCGGGCCCACCCCGACCTCGCTGCCGAGGTGGTCTCCATCCTCGGGATCGATCTGGTCCCGCAGTCGGCCTACGAATTCGCCAACTCCGAGATCTACGTCCGGTACGAAGAATCCGTCCGCGGTTGCGACGCCTTCGTGATCCAGAGCCACACCGCTCCGGTCAACGAATGGATCATGGAACACCTGATCATGGTCGACGCGCTCAAGCGCGCCAGCGCCAAGCGCATCACCGTGGTCATGCCCTTCTACGGCTACGCCCGCCAGGACAAGAAGCACCGCGGACGTGAGCCGATCTCTGCCCGCCTGATGGCCGACCTGTTCAAGACCGCCGGCGCCGACCGTCTCATCACCGTCGACCTGCACGCCGACCAGATCCAGGGCTTCTTCGACGGTCCCGTCGACCACCTGATGGCCCTGCCGATCCTCGCCGACTACGTCAAGGAGAAGTACGGCGGCCAGTCGCTCGCCGTCGTCTCCCCGGACGCCGGTCGGATCAAGGTCGCCGAGCGCTGGTCGGCCCGCCTCGGCGGCGCACCGCTGGCCTTCATCCACAAGTCCCGCCGCACCGACCGCCCCAACGAAACTGTCGCCAACCGCGTCGTCGGCGACGTCACCGGCCGGATGTGCGTGCTGGTCGACGACATGATCGACACCGGCGGGACCATCGTGAAGGCCGCCGAGGCGATCATGGCCGACGGGGCCGCCGGCGTGGTGATCGCCGCCACCCACGCCATCCTCTCCGACCCCGCCGTGGAGCGACTCAAGAACTGCTCGGCCACCGAGATCGTCGTGACCAACACCCTGCCCCTGGCCGAGGACCGTCACTTCGAGAAACTCACCGTTCTTTCCATCGCCCCCCTGGTGGCGCGCGCCATCCGCGAGGTCTTCGAGGACGGCTCCATCACCTCGATGTTCGACGGGCACGCATAGCGGCTTCGCCTCGGCGGCTTCGCCGCTCGGCCTGCGGCCGCCAGCGGCTTTGTGGTCGCTGCGCTCCCCGTTTTTTCTGTTCCGACCAACCAGGCTCGCTGCGCTCGCGGTTGGTCGGTCCGCACCTCGCTCGCTGCGCTCGCTTGGTCCGGAAGGGGCGTCCATCGGGAGGGTGCGCAGGCAAAGCGCTGGCATGGTCGGGGGGCCTGTGGTCCGCCGCAGGCGAGTGGATTGGCCTCGCGCAGCGAGTTTCCGTAGGATCGTGAAGTTGCCTCGGCGAGGGAGCCTGAGCCTGTCTCAAGGATCTCCGTGATCGACTGGGCCGGATCCCTCATTCCGCGGCGACCACTGCACTTTGACCCCAAGACGTCGCCGACGTCGTTCTGAGCTAGAGGAGATCCACATGGCAGCCGTGAAGATCAAGGCCGAGTCGCGCACCGAGTTCGGCAAGGGCGCAGCGCGTCGTATCCGTCGTGAGGACAAGGTCCCCGCGGTCGTCTACGGCCAGGGCAACGAGGCCCAGCACGTCACCCTCCCCGGCCACGCCACCATGCTGGCGCTCAAGAACGGTGGCTCGAACACGCTGCTGGACCTCGACATCGAGGGCACCTCGCAGCTCGCGCTGACCAAGCAGATCCAGGTCGACCCGATCCGCCGTACGCTCGAGCACATCGACTTCGTCGCGGTCCGCAAGGGCGAGAAGTACACCGTGGACGTCGTGATCCACCTCGTCGGTGAAGCCGCCCGCGACTCGCTGGTCGTCACCGAGAACTCCACCGTCGAGATCGAGGCCGAGGCCGCGAACATCCCCGAGTACATCGAGGTCTCCATCGAGGGCCTCTCGGCCGGCACCCAGATCCTGGCGTCCGACCTGATCCTGCCCGAGGGCTCCGAACTGCTCCTGGACCCCGAGACGCTGATCGTCAACATCACCGAGCAGCAGAGCGAAGAGGCCCTCGAGGCCGAGCTCGAGGAGCTCGAAGCCGAAGCCGGCATCGAGCGTGAAGACTCCGACGACGACGACGAGGCCAAGACCCAGGGCGACTCCGGAGACTCCGCCGACTCGGAGTGATCTCCGCGTGATCTTGAGTCGCGTGCGGTGGTTCGTGGGGCGGTGGGTGTCTCCCGTCGCGCCCGAACGGCACGAACAGGGTGTCGAGGGTGACGACGATGAGGAGAGCCCGATGAGTGGCGACGTGTGGCTGGTGGTCGGCCTGGGGAACCCTGGGAAGACCTACGCCGGACACCGACACAACGTCGGCTACCTCGTCATCGACGAACTCGCCCAACGACTCTCCGGATCCTTCCGATCCCACAAGACCGGACGAGCAGACGTGGTCGAAGGCCGGCTCGGCGCGCCGGGATCCGATGGTCCCCGCATCGTGCTGGCCCGACCGCGATCGTTCATGAACGAGCTCGGCGGGCCCGCCAAGGCCCTGGCCACCTTCTACAAGGTGCCGGCCAACCGGGTGATCGCCGTCCACGACGAACTCGACATCGCCTTCGACACCATGCGGGTCAAGTTGGGCGGCGGGGACAACGGCCACAACGGTCTGCGCTCCCTGCGGGCCTCGCTGGGGACCGGTGACTACTACCGGGTTCGCGTCGGTGTGGGACGGCCACCGGGCCGCCAGGACCCCGCCGACTTCTTGCTGTCGAACTACTCCGCGACCGAGCGCAAGGTGCTGCCCTTCCAGGTCGACCGTGCTGCAGACGCCGTTGAAAGCCTGATCAACCATGGTCTGGACACCACACAGCAACAGTTCAACAGTTAGGTAACAGGTTTCGGCGGGCCGGCGGAGCCCAGATCCCCCGGCTGAGCCGAACCCCCGGCAACAGGCGGGTAACGGACCAGGTTCGAGGCCGCCAGGCCCTGCCTGAGGCCATGGCCGAGCCGTCTGCGGAGCGCTAAAGTTGCCTCCAAAGCAGGTCGTGAGGACATCGGGGTTCTTCATGTATGGGGGAAATGCCAGATCCTGGGGGGATCGTCGTGACCACGTCACATATGGAGAGAGTCCACCTCCCGACGCGTCCCGCGTCGCGGGGCTGGGTGCACAGCACCCGTCGCGACGCGATGAACCGCATCCTCGCCGCGGTGCTCCTCCTATTCGCCCTGCCGATCCTCCTCGTGCTCGTCCTCGCGGTGCGCCTGGACAGCCGCGGTGGCGCCGTCTTCCGCCAGACGCGGGTGGGCCACAACGGCCGGACCTTCACCATCTTCAAGATTCGCACCATGTGCCAAGGCGCCGAGTTCCTGCAGCCGGCACTGGCCGACGCCAACGAGGCAGCGGGGCCCCTGTTCAAGCTGCACGCCGACCCACGGGTGACCCGACTGGGAGCCCTGCTGCGCAAGACGTCGCTGGACGAGCTTCCGCAGCTCCTCAACGTCGTACGAGGCGACATGGCCCTCGTGGGCCCACGACCCGCCCTGCCCTGTGAGGTGGCCGTCTACTCTGAGCGAGAGTCACATCGACTCAACGTGCTGCCCGGGGTCACTGGTCTGTGGCAGGTCAGCGGACGCTCGGACCTCGACCAGGAGACCGCCATCGACCTCGACCTGTCCTACGACCGTGGCTGGACCGCCCAGGACGACCTGATGGTCCTGATGTCTACCGTCACCGCTGTGGTCACCCGCCGGGGTGCGTACTGAGCATGCGTCGCACCCCCGCCACCCGTCCCCCCACCCGCCCGCTGCGTCGGCCCGCGAGGTGGGTAGGCGTCATTTCGTTGAGCCTGGTCCTGAGCGCCTGCGCGCAACTCACCGGCGATGAGGTCCCCGGAGAGCGCGACCCCCTCCTGTGGCCGTACCCCGCCGAATCCATCTGGAACTACCCCCGCGGCGACGATGCCGATCTGGTCCCGTTCCCCGTCTCGGCCGATGACCTGACCGTGATGGCCGAGGAGGACCTCATCATCGCCGCGCCCGGGGCGGAGACCCAGGACGTCCTGCGTACCACCGCGGGGTGGGTGCGCGACCGCACTCGCTGCGGCGAGGCCACCGACGAGGTGCTGGTCGAGGATCTGCCGATTCCCGAGGGATGGCTGACCGACCCCGACTACACCGGCCGGACACCGAACCACGCTGCCGCGGTCGTGCTGCCCGACTACACCCTCCTCGAGACCCAACCCCTCCACGTCTGCGAGGACGGTCGCATCGTCTCGCAGTACGCCTCGGAGGTCTGGCGAGGCAGTTCGATCCTCACCGGTGGTCTCCCGGAGGAACCGGGCTACGGCTCGCACGGGGGTTCGGGAATGACCGCCTTCGGCGGAACGATCCGCGTCGGCGAATGGGTGCCGGGGGGCACCATCCGGCACGCGCTGAAGATCACCGTCGCCGACACCATGCTCTCGGTCCTGTCCGGTGGCTACCGCTGGCCGGCCAGAACCGCCGACGAGGACTACGCCTACGCCTATGTCGGTTCCCTGGAAGCCGGCCGGATGGGGTCGCTGGTCACGCTGCCGCCCGACTTCGACGTGGACGGCCTGGAGTCCGAACCCGCGAAGATCATCGCGCGGGCCCTGATCTCCTACGGCGCCTACATCGTCGATGACGCCGCCCAATCGACCGTCGGGATCGCCGTCGAATGGGGTCCCAACGGTCGGGTCAAGGACGACTTCGAGGACGACTTCGGCTTCGAGATGGTCGGACGCGCGCAGTACGCCGTCGATGACCAGGGCGACTACCTCCAGGACATGGAGAAGATCTACGCCTCCTTCATGATCGTCGACGACAACAGCGAGACCAACGTCGGGGGAGCAGGGGACCGGTTGGCCCCCCTGGCCCCGCCCCTGATCGACGTCGAGGACGACGTGGCCGAGGCGGCGACACCGTGAGGATCCTCCACGTCAACAAGTTCCTGCACCGCCGCGGCGGAGCAGAGTCCTACATGCTGGATCTGGCGGAAAGTCAACGGCAGCGAGGCGACCACGTCGCGTTCTTCGCCATGCAACATCCCGAGAACGACGCCGACCCCAACGACGACACCTTCCCCGAACGGATGGAGCTGAACCCTCCGCCCGAGGGTGCGATGGCCCGGGTCCGAACGGCCGGGCAGATCCTCTACCGCGCCGACGCGAAGGAGGGGATGGGCCGGATCCTGGACCGTGAGCGTCCTGATGTCGTCCACCTGCACAACATCTATCACCAACTCTCTCCCTCGATCCTGCGTCCGCTCGCCAAGCGCGGCATCCCGGCCGTGATGACGCTGCACGACTACAAACTCGTCTGCCCGACCTACCAGTTCCTCGACCACGGCAAGATCTGCGAGGCCTGCCTGCCCGGCAAGTTCCGTGAGGCCGCCAAGCGCCGATGCAACAACGGCTCGACCTTCGGCAGTGCCCTGTCGGCCCTCGAACTGCGGGTGCACACCTCCACCAAGGCCTACGACCCGATCGATGCGTTCCTCTGCCCCAGCCGTTTCCTGCTGGGGAAGATGGAGGAGGGCAACGCCTTCCCCGACCGGCTGGTGCACCTGCCGAACTTCTGCGACATCACCGGCGTCGCCGCCGCCACCTCGCCCGGCCAGGGGATCCTCTACGCCGGTCGGTTGTCCCACGAGAAGGGCGTCGACGTGCTCGTCGAGGCCGTCGCGCTGCTGCCCGAGGGATTGTCGGTCACCATCGCCGGTGACGGCCCCGCCCGCGCCGATCTGGAGCGGCTGGCCCGCGACCGTGGGGTCGCCGATCGCATCCGGTTCCTCGGGCGGATCCCGATGGTCGAACTGCACGACCTGATGCGCGCCAGCGCAGCGCTGGCCGTTCCGTCGCGGTGGTATGAGAATCAACCGATGACGATCCTCGAGGCCTACGGCTGCGGCCGTCCGGTCGTGGCCTCCGACATCGGCGGGCTCCCCGAGCAGGTCGAGGACGGCGTCACCGGCCGACTCGTTCCCCACGCCGACCCTGCCGCGCTGGCCCAGGCATTGGCCGCCGTGGCCGGTGACCCGCAGCGCGCCCACGAGATGGGAGCGGCCGCCCGCGAGCGTGCCGTGGCGTCGTACTCCATCGCCTCGCACCTCGAAGCCCTGGACGCTGTCTACCGCCGCGTCAGCAGCGGAGCGAAAGCCTCGACTATGACGGCGGTCACATGATGAGGGGCCGTCTTGAGGAAACCTTGAGGAAAAGCCGGGAGCCGCATAGAGGTCGGACCGGTTGCATGGGTCTCACTGAAGCACGACCGCCCGCGCCACGGAGCGCGGAAGTCCAGGTCTTCACCAAGAGTTCAGACACAGAGGGGTTCGAATGAGCTACAAGATCGCGATGCTGGGAACCCGTGGGGTTCCGGCGACGTTCGGTGGCGTCGAGCACCACGTCGAGCAGATCGGTGCACGACTGGCCGAGCGTGGTCACGAAGTGACCGTCTACTCCCAGAGCCGCTACTCCGAGGGCCGCCGCGTCAAGGAGCACCTGGGAATGCGCGTCGTCACGCTGCCCACGGTGCCGGTCCGCAGCCTCGAAGCCATCAGCCACGCCGCCATGGCCACCGTGCACGGCCTCTTCGCCCGCCACGACGTCTTCCACTACCACGCTGTCGGACCGGGCCTGATGGCCCCGATGGCCCGCTACGCCGCCCGCGGCGCCGTGGTCCAGACCGTCCACGGTCTCGACGCAGACCGCGCCAAGTGGGGTGGCGGTGCGAGCCGCATGCTCGACCTCGGCACCTGGATGAGCGCCCACGTGCCCGACCGCACCGTGACGGTCTCCCAGAGCCTGGCCGACCACTACGCCACCGTCTACGACCGCGAGTGCGACTACGTCCCGAACGGGACCAGCCTCAAGCCGCGTCGCGAGGCCTCGGCCATCTTCGACAAGTACGGCCTGCGTGGCCGGGACTACCTGCTCTTCGTCGGCCGCCTGGTCCCCGAGAAGCGTCCCGACCTCCTGCTCAAGGCCTTCGCTCGGGTCAAGACCGACATGCGTCTGGTCATCGCCGGCGGCTCGAGCTACACCGACGACTACGTCGCCGAGCTGGAACGCCTAGTGGCCGCGGACCCGCGGGTCACCATGACCGGGTACGTCTACGGCGAGGAGCTCGACGAGCTCTTCACCAACGCCGTCGGCTTCGTCCAGCCCTCCGAACTCGAGGGTCTGCCGCTCACCCTGCTCGAGGCCATGGGCAGCAGCCTGCCGGTCGTCGTCAGCGACATCGGACCGCACCTCGAGGTCGTGGGCCAGGACCGGCCCGGCGCGCGAGTCTTCGCGGACGGCGACGAGGACGGCCTCGTGGTCGCTCTCAACCAACTCCTCGCCGACCCCGAGGCGGAGCGTCGCCGCGGCGACGAGGCCCACGCAGCGGTGCTAGAGGCTTACGACTGGGACGCATGCGTGGCCTCGCTCGAAGGGGTCTACACCCGCGCCCTGGGCGCCACCCCGATCCGATCCGGCCGCTCAGGTGGTCGACACACGGCCCACCCCGATCGTACGATCTCTGAGCACGGGCGCACCCTAGCCCCGTTACAGGACAGGATGCAGAAGGCATGACGAAGACCAAGCACGGTTCGAGGACCTCTCTACGGACCAGGCTTGGTCGTCCCGCTGTTGCGGTCCTGGCCTCGGCCCTGACCGCTCTAGGTGGTCTTGCCATCGCCCCGGCTCCGGCGCAGGCCGGGCAGGACGTGGTCGTCAGCCCCGCGCTGGACCAGAAGCAGCCGCGGATCCTCAACGGTCGCGTCTACGGCATCGACTCCTCTGGCCCGCTGGTCGTCGTGGGCGGTTCTTTCGACAAGATCCGCAACGGTGCCTTCAACTCTCCGGACCAGACCCGGCAGTGGTTGTTCATGTTCAACTCCACCACCGGCCAGATCGTCCCCGGCTTTGCGCCTGAGCTTCGCGGCCCGGCGCCGAACACCTCCGGAGTCGTGGGTGACCGTCCCGGTGTACAGAGTGTCCAGTTCGCCGCCGACGGTCAGTCCGTCTACGTCGGAGGCGACTTCACCGAGGTCAACGGCGAGTCCCGCAAGCGCATCGTTCAACTGGCCCTCGACGGCTCGATCATCAGTTCGTTCAACGCCTCGGCCAACAACGTCGTCAACGACATGGCTCTGGTGGGGGACCGGTTGATCGTCTCGGGGCGCTTCGGCCAACTCAACAACCTCCCTGTGACTCGGCTCGGCTCGCTCGACCCGACCACGGGTGCCATCCAGACCGACTTCAACCTCCCGGCCACCGAGTCGCGCTATCAGTACGCCTCCTACATCCAGGAGATCGACGCCTCCGACGACGGCAAGTGGCTGGCCGTCGCCGGAAACTTCGAGAAGATCGGGACGGTCACCCGCAAGCAGTTGGCCCTGGTCAGCCTGAGCGGCACCCCGTCGGTGGCCAACTGGTCGACCGACTCCTACGCCGAGGACTGCGCGGCCGTCTACGACGACTCGTGGATCCGCGGGATCGACATCTCCCCGGACAGTTCCTACATGGTGGTCAGCGGCACCGGCGCCCACAAGAACGCCGACTCGCTGTGCGACTCCGCTGCTCGCTGGGAGCTTCCGCCCACCCAGTCCGGTGACGGACTGCAGCCGACGTGGCGCAACCTGACTGGTGGCGACACCCTGTGGGCCAGCGAGATCACCGACGCTGCCGTCTACGTCGGCGGACACCAGCGGTGGATGAACAACCCGCTGCCTCACCCGCGAGGCGACAACGACGGCCCCGGAGCGGTCGAGCGGTTCGGCATCGTCGCTCTCGACCCCCTCACCGGTGTTCCCCTGTCCTGGAACCCCGAGCGTGACCGCGGTCGTGGCGCCGAGGCTATCCACGCCACCGACACCCAACTCTTCATCGGCAACGACACCGACTACTTCGCCGGCGAGATCCGCCAACGCCTCGCGGTGTTGGGCGTGGCCGGCGGCGCGGTGAACCCGCAACCGGTGAGCGTCGAACTCCCGGTGAGCCTCAACTTCACCCTCGCAACCGGCGAACTGCGTCGCGTCGCCTTCGATGGTGCGACCCTCGGGACCCCTTCGACCGTCAGCAGCCCGGCCGTGGACGGGGTCAACTGGAGCAGCCTGCGCGACGGGTTCGTCCAGAACGACGAGGTCCACTACTTCGGTGGGGCCAACGCCTTCTACTCCCGGCCCTTCTCCAACACCGCGATCGGGGCCGAGACCAACCTCTCGGTCGCCGCCGACTACGCCGACTCCAACTCCGGCTTGACCCAGTACGGCCAGCCCTACGGGGTGGCCGAGACCGACGTCGCGACCTATAGCAACGGCCGCATCTACTACGTGAAGGCCGGCAACTCCAAGCTCTTCTCCCGCGGCTACTCCCTCGAAAGCGGCATCCTCGACGCCCGCGAGGAGGTCGCGTCGGGTCGCAACTTCGCCGACGCCCGTGCCCTCGACTACATCGGCGGATGGCTCTACGCAGCCTGGGCCGACGGATCGCTCTACCGCTTCCCCGCCCCCGACGGGAAGGTGCAGTACGACAACCGCCAGCTCGTCGACAACGGAACCAGCGGCCCCAGCGGTATCGACTGGAGCCAGGTCGGTGGCCTGTTCTCCACCGCCGGCACCGGCGCAGCGGTCCCGCCGACCTCGACCCCGCTGACCTGTGACACCGCGGCTCCCTGGACGGCCGACTACTGGTCCAACAAGACCCTGACCGGTGCGCCCGACGTCAGCCGTTGCGAAGCCACCGTCGGTGGCGACTACGGTTCCGGCGGCCCCGCGGGCACCGGAGTCGGCTCCAACGACTTCTCGGCCCGGTGGGCCAGCACATTCACCACCACCACGGCGAAGTCGGTCAAGGTCGACGTCACCTCCGACGACGGGGTACGCGTCTACGTCGACGGCGAACGCGTCATCGACGAGTGGCGCGACCAGGCCGCCACCTCCTACTCCGGCACCTCCTCGGAGATCGCTCCCGGCGCCCACACCATCCGGGTCGAGTACTACGAGAACGGCGGCGACGCCGTCATCACCGCCGGCTACACCCTCGTCGACCCCGTTCCGGTCGACCCGGGCCCGGACAACATCCCTGCCGACACGACCGTCACCACCCCCGGCGTCAACGAGGTCCTCAGTTCCACCGCGGTGACGATCACCGGCGGAGCGACCGACGACCGCAACGTCAACGAGGTCCGAGTCGCGATCCTCAACCGCAACGAGTCCGTCAACCGCTGGTTGCAGGCCGACGGCACCTTCGGACCCAACTACAAGACCCGCGACGCGACCCTGGCCACCCCCGGTGGCACCTCGACCACCTGGTCGCTCAATCTGACGCTGCCCGAGGGATCCTTCGCCGTGGACGCGGTCGCCGTCGACCTGAAGGGCAACATCGACCGCTCGTCGGCCTACCGACCCTTCAAGGTCAGCACCACCCCGGTCGACAGCGAGCGGCCCACCGTCACGGTGACCTCCCCGACCAACCGCCAGACCGTCACGACCTCGACGGTCACCGCTGCGGGCACCGCCACCGACAACGTCGGCGTCAACCTGGTGCGGGTCGCGGTCTACAACCGAGACGGCGACGCCTCGACGCGTTGGCTGCAGTCGGACGGGACCTGGGGCCCGAACTACGACTCGCGCCTGGCCTCGCTGGCCAACCCCGGTGCGGCGACCACCACGTGGACCGTGCCGATCGCCCTGCCCGACGGCAAGTACGCCTTCGACGTCCGTGCTCGTGACGCGGCCGGCAACGAGACGACGCCGAGTTTCTTCGCGCCGTTCACGGTCAACACCGTTCCTTCCGACACGGTCGCCCCGACCGTCCAGGTCACCACTCCGGAACGGAACAGCCAACAGACCAGCAGCCCCATCACCGCCACCGGCACCGCCAGCGATGACCAGGGCGTCACCGCCGTCCGGGTCGCGGTCTACAACCGCATCGACGCCGCGAACCGCTGGCTCCAGCCCAACGGGACCTGGGGGCCGTCGTACAACTTCTACGAAGCCACCCTGGCCACTCCGGGCGCCACCACGACCGAGTGGAGCATCCCGCTCACCCTGCCCACCGGCAGTTACGCCGTGGACGTGAAGGCGCAGGACGCCAAGGGCAACCTGAGCCCCAGCGACTACCGGCCCTTCACGGTGCAGATTGCTGACACCGCCGCGCCGCGCACCGCGGTCAAGTCGGCTCCGAGCGGCACCACCGCCGCCCGGACGGTGAAGGTGCAGGGTGTGGCCACCGACAACCAGGCCGTGCGCAAGGTGCAGGTGCAGGTGCTGCAGAAGGTCGTCAAGAAAACCACCAAGCGCAACGGTGCCGTCAAGAAGAAGGTCGTCAAGCGCTACCTCAAGGCCAACGGCCGCTGGGGTCGCAAGGCCGCCTTCATCGACACCGTGATCGCGCAGGACCTGTCGACGAAGACGGAGTGGGCGGTGAAGATGAAGCTGCCGAAGAAGGCCGCGAAGACCCGCTACATCGTCAAGGTGCGTGCCATCGACGCCAACGCGAACAACGACCGGACGCCGGCCAAGGCCAAGTTCGTCACCCGAGGGAAGTAGTCACCGTCAACATCTCGTGTTCCCATAGGACTTGACGTGTGACCGGTCCGACCTGAGGCTGGTCTAGACAGGTGGTCATGGGTGGCTGTCCTGAAGGAACAGATGGGGATGCTTCCACGATGACGAGGACCACTTGCGGGGCCGAAACTGGTTCACGCGCACGCAACCGCCGATTGCCGGTGGCTCTCCTGACCGCCGCCTTCATGGCGTTGGCAGGGCTCGCTGTCACCCCGGCCCCGGTGCAGGCGGGGCAGGACGTTGTCGTCAACCCGAAGCCGGACCAGAAGCAACCCCGCATCCTCAACGGTCGGGTCTATGGCATCGACTCCTCCGGCCCGCTGGTCGTGGTCGGTGGTTCGTTCACCTCCATCCGCAACGGCGCGGCCGGTGCTCCGGACCAGACCCAGCAGTGGTTGTTCATGTTCAACTCCACCACCGGACAGATCGTCTCGAGCTTCGCCCCCCAACTGCGGGGACCCGACCCCGACACCTCCGGATTGGTGGGGGACCGCCCCGGAGTCCAGTCGGTGCAGTTCGCCGCCGACGGTCAGTCGGTCTACGTTGCCGGTGACTTCACCGAGGTCAACGGGGCCTCGCGCAAGCGCATCGTGCGGCTCGCGTTGGACGGGTCGATCATCAGCTCTTTCAACGCCTCCGCCAACGGGGTCGTCAACGACCTGGCGCTGGTGGGCAACCGGTTGATCGTGGCCGGTCGGTTCGGCCAGGTAAATGACCGATCCGAGACCCGCCTGGCCTCCCTGGACCCGGTCACCGGTGCCAACCAGGCGGACTTCAACCTCCCCATCACCGAGTCGCGCTATGAGTTCGCGACCTACGTCCAGGAGATCGACGCCTCCGAGGACGGCAAGTGGCTCGTGGTCGCTGGAAACTTCGAGAGGGTCGGCGCCGTCAACCGCAACCAACTGGCCCTGATCAACCTGCAGGGCACCCCATCGGTGGCGAACTGGTCCACCGATGCCTACGCCGCCGACTGCAACCCGGTCTACGACGACTCGTGGATTCGCGGAGTCGACATCTCTGACGACAGCTCCTACCTGGTGGTCAGCACCACCGGGGCGCACCAGAACGCCGATTCGTTGTGCGACTCCGCCGCCCGCTGGGAACTCCCGCCGACCTCGACCGGCGACGGTCAACGACCCACGTGGCGGACCCTGACCGGTGGAGACACCTTCTGGGCCAGCGAGATCACCGACTCCGCGGTCTACGTGGGTGGACACCAGCGCTGGGTCAACAACGCCTACCCGGCCCCTCGCGGTGACTTCGACGGTCCGGGCGCGGTGGAGCGTTTCGGCATCGTGGCCC
Organism: Nocardioides salsibiostraticola; assembly: GCF_054783655.1. Taxonomy (NCBI): domain Bacteria; kingdom Bacillati; phylum Actinomycetota; class Actinomycetes; order Propionibacteriales; family Nocardioidaceae; genus Nocardioides; species Nocardioides salsibiostraticola. The sequence goes on from NZ_BAAGQD010000027.1 coordinate 288,504, forward strand.
TCGACCCGGCGAGCGGTGTGCCGCTGTCGTGGAACCCGAGCCGGGACCGGGGACGCGGCGCCGAAGCGCTGCACGCCACCGACACGAACCTGTTCATCGGCAGCGACACCGACTTCTTCAACAACGAGATCCGCCAGCGCCTGGCGGTGCTCGGGGTGGCCGGCGGCAAGCCTAATCCGCAACCGGTCGAAGTCAGACTGCCGGTGAACCTCAACATCACCCTGGCCAACGGCAACCTGCGTCGGGTGCCCTTCGACGGGCAGAACCTCGGTGCCGTCCAGACCGTCAGCGGTCCAGGTGCCGATGGAATCAACTGGAGCAGTCTGAGGGACGGCTTCGTCCAGAACGGCAAGGTCCACTACTTCGGAGGCGCCAACGCCTTCTACTCACGACCCTTCTCCAACACCGCCATCGGTGCAGAGACCAACCTGTCGACCAGCGTCGGGTACATCGACCTCAACTCCGGCCTCACTCCCTACGGTCAGCCCTACGGCGTGGCCGAGACCGACGTGGCGACGTACGACAACGGGCGCATCTACGCGGTGAAGACCGGCGACGGAAAGCTCTACTCGCGTGGCTACTCCCTCGAGAGCGGAATCATCGACTCCCGCGAGGAGGTCGCCTCCGGTCGCGACTTCGGCAACGCCCGAGCCCTGGACTTCATCGGCGGGTTCCTCTACGCCGCCTGGTCGGACGGGCGGCTCTACCGCTTCCCAGCCCCGAACGGTCGGGTGCAGTACGACAACCAGCAACTGGTCGACAGCGGCCAGAACGGCATCAACTGGGCTCAGGTCGGTGGCATGTTCTCCACGCCCGGCACCGGCGCAGCGGTTCCCCCGACCACTCCGGTCCTGTCGTGCAGCGGGGGCACCCCGTGGACCGCGGAGTTCTGGTCCAACACCGACCTCCAAGGAGCCCCGGACAACCGACGGTGTGAAGCCGACGCAGGTGCGGCCTACCAGCTGAACAGCCCGTCGGGCACAACTGTGGGACCGGACAACTTCTCGGTCCGGTGGACCCGTCAGATCACGTTGGCCGAGTCGAAGTCCGTCGAGTTCACCGCGACCGCGGACGACGGTGTGCGGGTCTTCGTCGACGGAGAGCGGATCATCGACAACTGGGTCGACGCGGTGCGGGACAGTCCTCGGACCGGCACTTCGAAGGCACTCGCGGCGGGAACGCACACGCTCCGGGTGGAGTTCTACGAAGAACTCGACGGCGCCTACGTCGAGACGGACTATCGCCTGGTGGATCCGCTGCCGGTCTACACCGGTCCGGACACCACCCCGGCCGAGACCACCGTCAGCGCGCCCAGCCAGAACCAGACTCTTGCCTCATCCGACGTCCGGATCCTCGGGGGAGCGACCGATGATCGCAATGTTTCGAAGGTCCGAGTGGGAATCTTCAACCGCGCGGACACGACCAACCGATGGCTACAGGCTGACGGAACCTTCGGGCCCGACTACGCCACCCGTCGCGCGGTGCTGGCGTCCGCGGAGGCCTCGTCGACCACCTGGTCGCTCGACCTCACCCTGCCGGACGGCTCCTACGCCGTCGACGCGGTCGCGGTGGACGGGACCGGGAACGCCGACCCGTCCTCGGCGTACCGACCGTTCACCGTCAAGGTGTCCAACGCCGACACCGAGAAGCCCGGTGTGGAGGTCGCCTCCCCGGCGCAGAAGAGTAGGCAGACCAGCAGGCCGGTCACGGTGTCCGGGACGGCCACCGACGATCAGGCCGTCAGCACCGTGCAGGTGGCGGTCTACAACCAGATCCAATCGAAGCGGCGCTGGCTCCAACCCAACGGAGCCTGGGGCAGGACCCGCCGGGGGCTGAGCGCGACGCTGGGGACTCCCGGAGCGGCCGCCACGACCTGGTCGCTTCCTATCGATCTTCCGAGTGGTTCCTACGGCCTCGATGTTCGCGCGAAGGACTCCGCCGGGAAGGAAAGCGCCGCCGAGAACGTGTCCTTCACCGTGCGGGTCGCCGACAACGTGGCCCCGCAGACCGCGGTGAAGTCCGCACCCTCGGGCACCACGCGCGCTCGACGGGTGAAGATCAAGGGCTTCGCGACCGACGACCAAGCGGTACGCCGGGTCGAGGTCAAGGTGGTTCAGAAGGTCGTCAAGCGGGTGATTCGCCAGGGCAAGGTGAAGAAGAAGTTCGTCAAGCGCTTCCTGCGGGCCAACGGCAAGTGGGGGAGCAAGGCTCGCTTCGTCGACGTCAATGTGTTCAACGATCTGGCGACCCGGACCGGGTGGGTGCTCAAGATGAGCCTGCCCAAGAAATCGAGCAAGACCCAATACATCGTGCGGGCTCGCGCCGTGGACGCCAATGGGAACAAGGACCGCAGCCCGGCCAAGGTGCGGTTCTCCGCGAGGTAGCCTTCGAGGCCACCAAGCAGTCAAGGACCTAGGAGACCGACCGCGTGGCCCGATCCGTCAGCGCGCCCATCAGGCCGAGCCTCGCCCAGGACAGCAGTTGGGCGTTGGCCGGTTCGGTCGTCAGCAACATCAGCAATGTCCTGATCGTCATCCTCCTGGCACGGTTCCTGGGTGGCGAGGCGGTCGGCCAGTACACCGTCGCCTTCGCGTTCCGGGCCATCCTGGTCCTGGTGTGCGGTCTCGGTATGCGCGCGGCCATGACGCGCTTCGTGGCGGCGTACATCGCGCGAGGCGACGCCGCAGTGGTTCGTGGGTCCATCGTGCTGGGACTGGCGACCCCGTTGGCGCTGTCCACGCTGGTGGCGACGGTCTGGTTCCTGGCTGCGGGAACCCTGGCCGAGTCCGTCTTCAAGGACCCCGAACTGGCCGTCCCGATGCAACTGTTCGCGCTGAGCCTGCCGTTCGCCGTCCTGCTGGACAACGCCCTCGCGGCCACCCAGGGCTTCTTGACCATGCGTCCGTACACCTTGATCGGTCAGATCCTCGACCCCGGCCTGCGGATCGTGCTGACCGCCGGCTTCCTGATCACCGGCGGGGGAGTTGTCGCGGCGTCGATCGCGCTGCCCGTGGCAAGCGGCGTGGCCGCCGTTCTCGCAGTGGTAGCGCTGAAAGGCCTCACCGCCCATCAGCCCTCCAAGTCGATGACACTGCCGTGGCGTGAGCTCGCCTCGTTCGCGTCGCTGAGCTGGGTGGCCTCGATGGCGACCCAGGGCCTTCTCTGGGCCGACATCCTCGTCCTGGGGGTGTTGGTGTCGTCGGTGGACGTGGGTGTCTATCAGGTCGCGGCACGGGTGGTTCTGATCGCGACGTTCTGCATCACACCGCTGACGGCATCGATGGCCGCGCGGGTGGCCTCGCACTGGGAGCTCGGCGACCGCGAGGGGGTCAGCGACCGCTACCTCTCGGTCGTGCTGTGGTGCTCCCGGCTCTCGTTCCCCATCCTCGCCGGGGTGATCGCGGTCCCCGACGCGGTTCTCGGAGTGTTCGGCGGCGAGTTCGTCGACGGGCGGACCGTGGTGTTGATCCTGGCCGTGGGAGCCGTCGCCGAGGCCATCGGGGCCCCGTCGTCGGTGCTGCTCAACCAGATCGGGCGCAACCGACTGAACATGACCTTCAACGTGGCGGCGTTGGTGTTGAACATCGGTCTGAACATCCTCCTCGTGCCGATCATGGGGATCGAGGGAGCGGCCGTGGCCTGGGGCGTCACCCTCCTTCTGGGTGGAGCGGTGCGGATCATCGCCGTCCACCAGGTGGCCACCGCTCACTGGCCCTTCAGCCGTGAGTTCTTCGCCGCCTGCGCCGCCGCGCTCGCGGCTTTGGCAGTGGCCAGGGCGGCGGTCGAAGTGTTGCCGCTCAACGCCGTGGCCGAGCTGTTCGTGGCCGGCTTCCTGATCGTCCTGGTCTATCTCGCGGTGGTGTGGAAGTTCGGGCTGACCCGGGTGGAACGCGACCAGGCTGTGCGTGCCCTGACGTTGCGGGTCCCGGGTCTGCGCTGGGCGTTGACCAGGTGGCGGCTTCGGGGCTCCCAGACCGGCGACGACGACCTGGACATCGCCACCCTGGTCAGTCCCTTCCGCAGCGACATCCTGGCGCGCATGGAACTCTTCCGACTCGCCCGTGAATTCCCTGACCAGAGGATCGAGGACTTCGAGAGTTTCCTCGATCTGGCCTACGCCGGTGCCTACGGGGATTGGTTCGAGGAGATCCTCGTGCACCGCAACGGCGTCGGTGGGGCCAGCGCCAGTAGCCAGCGGAGCATCTTCCGGGCCATCGTCAGTGCCAGCCTGCAGCTCCTGGACCGGTACGACGCCCTGGGCCCCGACAGTTTCGGGCCTGTCACCGTGACCCGGGTCCGAGCGGGGACCGACATGGACGGCTGGAGTCTGGGCCGGGATCGGTACGTCCTCCTCGACGGGGGGCACCGGGTGTCATTGTCGATGCTGGGCGGACGTGAGGTTCTGCCGTCCAAGGCGTACGTCGTGCTGGAGGGGGTGTTGCCGCCCAACAACACTGCGCGGATGATCGAGTCCGGTCGGCTCGCCCCGCAGGACGCGGTGTCGTTCCTCGCCCTGGGGCTGGTTCATCCCGCGGACCGGGACAAGGTGGAGACGTGGGAGGACCTGCTGTCCTTCGTGGACCCCGCGGATCGGCAGTCGATGTCCCAGTGGTCCGAGCTCAGCTCTCCGACCACCGAATCGAGCCGCTGACCGATTCGTTCGGCGCGACTAGAGGTCGGGCCACTCCAGGGGAGCGCGGAGCACATCGGTTCGATCCCTCAACTGGGCGAGGTCGTCAGCGACCCCGCCAAGGATCCGCTCGCGGAACTCTGCGGGGATCTCCTCGGCGGCCAGGACCTTGTGCGCGTGGTACTCGGCCTGCACGTGGGCGGGCAGGCCGAGGTGGTCGAAGACGTCGGCCATCACGGACTGCGGCTCACTGAAGATGCGTTCGCTCTGGACGACCAGGAGCTGCTCGACCGGGAAGTGCTCGAGCAGACGCGTCACCTGATCGTGGTAGCGGCTGCGCCCGACGTAGCTGTAGTGGCGGTGGGCATACCACCGGGCCTCGTCGTCGACCTGGGCCAACCGGCCCACCTCGGCGTCCAGAGCCGCCACCGGCGACAGGGTCTCGAAACCGCGGGCGATCTCGTACCGCACGTGCGACCAGGCGCGTTCGACCGGGTCTCGCAGCGCGAACAGCAGCCTCGCGTTCGGGACGTCGGCCGCGATCCGGGCCGGGGCCTGCGGGTGGTAGCAGTAGTAGGGGCTGGACTCCCCGAAGATGGGGCGGCCGCCGAGCCGACGCTCGAGGCGGTCGATATCGCTGCGCAAGGGAAGATGGCCGCGATACCACCGGGGTCCGCGCTCGTAGTTGACGTCGTAGTAGCGGCACCCCTTCTCGACCATGCCGCGCAGGACGAAGGGGTGGTCCACGACGTACTCGTCCAGCGACGTCGTCCCGGCTCGCTTGGCACCGACGATGAAGTACGTCGGCTGCTCGCGTTCGCCGGGCCGCAGGGCGTTGACGCGGCGACGCAGCGCATGGCCGGCGCGTCGGGAGACCGGGGGGAGCAGTGAGGTCGCGCGGGGGGAGCGGCTGGTCGCCGCCCTCACGAGAACTGGATCTCTTCGGGGTCCGCGGTCAACGACCACTGGACGATGGCCAACAACGGCAGAGTGCTCCACAGGAAGGTCACGTTGTCGATCAGATTCTCACCCGCCGACCCGATGGCCACCGCGATCATGTGGGCGGCCAGAGCGGTGAACACGGCGATCAACAGGTGGTAGGAGCGTTGGCTCTGACCGGCTCGGGGCGGGAGCGATCTGACCCGTTGCACCGCGCGCCACGCCGTGTAGATGGCGGCGCCGAGGAAGAACAGGTAGGCCGCGAAGCCGATCAGACCGGTCTCCACCGCGGCACGGAGATAGTCGTTGTGGGCCTCCTTGGTGGTCAGCCGCACGGCCTCGCCCGGGCCCCCACCCAGGACGGGTGAGTGCAACACCTCGGGCAGCAACCGGTCCCACTGGCCGAACCGCCAGTCCAGTGAACTCTCGGATCGGGGTTCGTAGGGGTTGTCGGCCAGGGAGGTCAGGCGGGCGTTGACCGATGGCACGAAGACGACCATGAGGACGACCCCCACCATGGACAGGATCGCCACGCGCCGGTCCAGGATCCAGGTGACGATGAGGACCGCCACGGCTGTGCCCAACCAGGCACCACGCGTCTCGGCGAGCAGCAACTCCATGCCTACGACCCCGACGTACCCCAGGCCCACGATGCGCTGCCAGCCGGTGCTGCGCAGAACCCAGGCGACGCCCAGCACCAACATCGGCATCAGGAAGTAGGCGAAGTTGTTGGACAGGAAGAACACCGACTTCAGGGCGGTGACGCCGTCCTTCTGGTGGAAGACCTCGACGCCGGCAACACCGAGGATCGGGTAGACCAACGGGATGACGCTCGTGGCCAGGATCAACAGCATCAACTGGCGCAACGTGATCCGTTTGAGGTGCAGCAGGAGATCGGTCACCAAGAAGAGCGCCAGACCGGCGGCCACGCGACTGGTGGCGGCAAAGCCCTGGTTCAGGTCGGTGCTGCCCAGGGTGGCCAGCAGGCTGACCGCCACCATCGAGATCAGCGCGAGAGGAATCGGTCGCACCAGGCGGGGAGCGAGTTCATGCCGGTGCACCAGGAGCCAGAAGACCATCGCCACCAGCACAGCGCCACCGAACGCCTCGGTGATCGAGATCGCCGACCCGCGCTGGGTGGCGGTGATGTCGACCAGAGGGCGCACCACCACGGCGGTGCAGAAGAACACGAGGATCGGCTCGATGCCGCGCATCAGGGCAGCGGTGGCACAACCACCGACCACCAACACAGCCAGCACCAGGCTCAGCTGGTCGGTGACGCTGGCGACTCCGACGATCAACCCGAGGATGGCCGAGCCGAGGAGCACGGTGGTGACCGACAGCGGCTCGGAGGGCTTCCGGGTGGAGGGGGAGGTGGGGATGTCAGTAGCCATGGCTGCGTCTCCTGGGGGCGGTGATCGCCGAGACCAGGCGCCGTTGGTTGCGGGGAAGTGCGTGTTCCCACTCGTCGTCCAGGCGCAGGGTGACCGGACCCGAACGCACCCGGTTGGGATTGCCGGCCACCGCGTGGGAGGGCCGAAGGTGCAGGCCCTCGTCGTCGACGAGCTTGGACAGATCGATGTGACCTGGGAGACCGGCGAAGGCCGCGATCCCGGACAGGACGTCGCGGGGGCGCTGGACGAAGTCCTCGTAGCGCACGACGTGGGCCGGACGACCGGACCTGCGGGTCAGGGCGGCGGTGCTGGAGGAGGACTCCAGCCACATCAGGCTGGACTTGCTCGGACCGAACCGCTCGAGCTCCTCCTCATAACCGCTGACCTGGCTGGACGCGGCGTGACGCTGCCAGGACCAGGCGACGGCCCGGGGGTCGCGGACGACGTGGACGACGTAGACATCCAGATCGGGACTGCGGTCGATCAGGGCGCCGTAGGCCGGCAACTTCGAGGAGTCGACCACCGTCTCCGACCCGCTGTGGACGGCGAGGTTCACCAGGAGGCTTCCCAGGGTGTCGGTCAGTTCCTCGACCTCGGAGGAGGTGCGCCGGGCGAGCCACCAAGGCGTGGTGCGCGTGCGTACGGCGGCCGCCAAACGCTCATCGAGCAGGGCCGCCCGGGCCGGATCGGGAACCGAGCCGAAGGTCGCCTCGAGTGCGGGAACCCAGACCGGGCACTCCCGGACCAGTTCACGGCATCCGCAGAAGCCACCGTCGACCAGACCACGCCGGAAACCGAGTTTGACCTCGCCGACCGACAGGGCGCCGGGCAGTGAGCCGACGGCGTTCCCGACCAGTGTGGAGCCGCTGCGGCCGGTGCCGGAGATGTAGATGACACGGGTGGGGCGGGTGGTTCCGGACGCGTTGTTACGCCGGTGCTGCGTCACAACCGTCCTGCCTTCCCCACAATTGGCCATACAGGGTTGCTATTCTACGGCATTGGCCCGAGCGAAGCATGAGTCTCTCGGCATCGACGGACGGGACAAACCGCACATGAGTGATCCGACGACTGGACTCGATCCGGTTGATGTACGACAGCGCACGGCTGGAGCCGCGTCGTCGTTGGTACGCCTGTGGTGGGTGCCGTTGTTGATCGGAGCCTTGGTGGCGGTCGGTGTCGGCGCCTCGACCCGCGCGGTGACCAGCAGCACCAGCACGGCCATCGTGAACACCCGCGCGGCCTCCCAGTTGCCCAACGAGCGGATCGATCTGGTCAAGGACCTGGCTGCGGTGATGAACCTGTCCCCGGTGCTCGAGCCCGTGGCGGACGCCAACGACATGACGGTGCAGGAACTGCGCGAGAGCGCCAGCGTCGAGCAGGTCCAGTCCAGTTCCCTGGCACGGATCACCGTGACCAGCGACAAGGGCGCCGACTTCCGGGAGTCCCTGATCCAGCAACTGCTGACCAGCGGCAAGGGCTACCTGACCCCACCGAGCCCGCCCCCGGCTCTCTCGCTGGCCCTGGACGGACAGTCCAAGGCGATCGACGCCTACTACGACGCCATCGAGAAGAACGGTGGGCTCACCCCCCGGGACACGTTGAAGCGCCTCCAGGACCGTCTGCTGGTCGCGGAGAACGACAAGAACAAGGTCCTGCGCGCGGCGCTGCTCAAGCAACTGCCCCGGGCCATCAAGAAGGCGCGGAACTTCGACAAGGTCTCGCGCAAGGTCGACCAGGCCAACTCCGACCTGAACGCGATCAGCGCCTCCTCGAAGAACAACATCTGGGGTGGGCCCTCCGCCCTCGAGCTGAACTTCGAAGGCGACACGCAGGCGGGGCTGACCAACGCCCTGCCGCTGCGCCGGGGTCTGGCCGCCGGCCTGGCCGCCGCCCTGATCGCCGCCGGATTCATCCTCCTGGCCTCATTGGCGCGTCGTCGTGAGCGCTGAGCAGGGGTCGGTGCCGGTGCCGCCGACCACCGATGACCACGCCATGGCCGCCTGGCTGGCCGACCGGGCCGGCGACCGGCTGCTCGAGGTCCGCGGCGAGGGGCTGGAGGGACGCGAACTCAAGGATGCCGGAGATCGCGCCGCCCACGTCCTGCTGATGGAACTGCTCGCGCAGCACCGTCCCGACGACGCCGTCCTCAGCGAGGAGGGCAAGGACGACAAGGCCCGGTTGACCAACGATCGGGTCTGGATCATCGACCCCGTCGACGGGACCCGCGAGTTCTCCGAGCCACCCCGTGAGGACTGGGCCGTGCACGTGGCCCTGTGGGAGCGCGGCGAACTGACCGCCGGCGCGGTGGCCCAGCCCGCTCTGGGTGAGACGTTCTGGACCGGCCAGCCTCCCGTCGTACCCCCTCGGTCCTCCACGCGTCCCCGCATCGCGGTGTCGCGCAGCCGTCCACCGGAGTTCGTCCACGGTCTGGCCGAGGAGCTAGACGCCGAGCTGGTCGCCATGGGTTCGGCGGGGGTGAAGGTGATCTCGGTGGCTCGCGATGTGACCGACGCCTACGTCCACGCCGGGGGCCAGTACGAATGGGACTCGGCCGCACCCGTCGCGGTCGCCCGTGCCGCGGGCCTATTCACCAGCCGGATCGACGGCAGCCCCTTGGTCTACAACCAGGACGACGTCTACCTGCCCGACCTGATCGTGTGCCGACCCGAACTGGCCGACCAGATCCTGTCCTACGTGCGCGCTCACGACATCTCCTGATCCTGCGTCGTGATCGTCTCTCATGAACATAGGTTCATCTTCCTCAAGACCCGGAAGACGGCCGGCACGAGCGTGGAGATCGCCCTGTCGACCGTGTGCGGTCCGCAGGACATCGTTTCCCCGTTGAGCGAGACCGACGAGGTCATCCGCAGGGAACGCGGCGGCCGGGGTCCGATGAACTTCGAGTCCCCGCCGCTGGCGAAGAAGGCCTTCGCCCACGCGCCGGCGGCCCAGGTGCGGACCATCGTGGGGCAGCAGGTGTGGCGGGACTACACCAAGATCTCCATCGAGCGCAGCCCCTGGGACGCCATCGTGTCGCTCTATTTCTGGGCCACCCGCGACGAGCCCGAGCCGCCGACCTTCGATGCGTTCGTCCGTTCCCCGCGGGTGCGCTCCCTCGCCGAGGCCAACGCCAAGATCTACCGATTGCGCGGCGAGGTGATCGTCGAGCACCTGATGCGATACGAGTCTCTGGCCGAGGACCTGACCGCCGTGTGGGGGAGCCTGGGGCTTCCTGGGCAGCCAGATCTGCCGGTGACCAAGGCCCACAGCCGACCCGCCGGGTCCACCGCCCGTGAGATGTACGACGCCGAGACCGCGGCCATCGTCGGTGAGGCCTTCGCGCCCCTCGTGGCCGAGTTGGGTTACTTCTTCTGAGTCGCCCCGCTTCCGGGGGAGCTCCTGTTAGCGTCCGGTGACCCGATGCGCGGGTTCCTCCGCGTGACCAAGGAGCCGGCGATGACCCGCACCACGAAGACCTTCTGCTCGATCTGCACCGCCTTCTGCGGCTTCGAGGGCCGGGTGGAGGGGGACCGGATCGTGGAGTTCCTGCCTGATCCCGATCATCCGATGAGCCAGGGTTTCAGTTGCACCAAGGGCCGCCAGTTCCATCAGCTGCTCACCGCGGAGAGCCGACGGTTCACGGCCCAGAAGCGGGTTGAAGGGAACCTGTCGGCCACGACACCGGACACGGCACTCGACGAGATCGCTGCCCGGATCGAAGCGATCCGGGCCGAGCACGGATCGGAGTCGATCGCGGTGTACGCCGGCAACGGGGCGACCTTCAAGACCACGCTGCTGCCCGCCGCGCACGCTTGGTTGAAGGGCCTCGACTCCCACCAGTTCTACTCATCTCTGACCTTGGACCAGATTTCGAAGGTCATCGCCACCGGACGGATCGGGGTGTGGGCCGGAGGCACCCATGACTTCGAGTCCTCGGACGTGGCGATGATGATCGGCAACAACGTCGTTGTCTCGGGTCTCAACGTCCCAGGCGCTGCGCCGGGGTGGCGTCCCCGTGCCATTCGGGAGGCGAAGGATCGGGGGTTGAAGTTGATCGTGGTCGATCCGCGGCGCACCCAGACGGCGAACCTGGCCGATCTGCATCTGCAGATCCGTCCGGGCGAGGACGCGGCGTTGCTGGCGGGGATGATCAACCTGATCATCGAACGGGAACAGTTCGATGCGTCGTTCTGCGAGGAGTTCGTGGACGGTCTGGTTGAGTTGAGGGCGGCGTTGAAGCCGTTCACCCTCGACTTCGTGGCCGAGCGCACCGGGCTGGCGGCTGCCGACATCGAGGAGGCTGCATCGATCTTCGCTGCCGGAACGCGGGGGACCGCCAGCAGTGGGACCGGACCCGACATGGGCCCGCACGGCAATCTGGTCGAGCACCTCATCGCGTGTCTCAACATCATCTGTGGTCGGTTCAACCGTGCCGGTGAGGTGCACGAGAGTGCGCCGATGTTGCTGCCCGATCTGCCTTCGGTAGCCGCCGTCGTCCCGCGGGACTTCCTGCCGGATACCCTGAATCCGGACGCCAACACCCACCGCTCACGACTGCACGGCGCTCGACAGGCCTTCCAGGAGATGCCGACCAGCACCCTGGCCGACGAGATCCTGACCCCGGGCGAGGGCCAGATCCGCGCCCTGGTGGTCATCGGAGGCAACCCGATGACGTCGTGGCCCGATCAGGCCAAGACGCGCCGGGCGCTGGAGTCGCTGGACCTGCTGGTCTGCATCGACGTGCGGGAGACCGACACCGTCGCGCTCGCCGACTACTTCCTGCCGGCCAGTTACGGCCTCGAGCGGGCGGAACTCACGGCGTACAACGACTTCCTCTACAACGCGCCGTTCGTCCAGTTCGCTGATGCCGTCGTGGCACCCCCCGGGGACGCCCGCGAGGAGTGGATCTACCTGGCTGAACTGGCCCGACGGTTGGGAACGAGCATCAGCCTGCCGGGTGGAGAGCTTGACCTCGAGCAGTTGCCCACGCCGCGGGACTTCTTCACGCTCCTCTACCCCGAGGGCAGCACCAGGGTGCCTATCGAGGAGATCCTCAGCCACGACGGTGGGCGGGTGTTCGAGGAGTTCGCGAATGCGGAGGTCGTCGCCAAGTTCGAGGGTATGGACGATCGCTTCCAGCTCCACGCCGAGGGCGTGGCCGAAGAGATCCAGGTGTTCTTGGACTACGACACGACCATCGACGGGCGACTCGGGGCAGAGGGGGAGTTCACCCATCTCCTGACCAGCCGCCGCAACGGGCTCGTCTACAACAGCATGTGCCACGAGCTCCCCCGGACGGCGACGGCCAACCCGGCCCACCTCCATCCCGACGACCTCGCCGCGTTGGGGGTGCAGGACGGAGACGTGGTGCGGCTGGTCTCCGCTCACGGCGCCATCGAGGTGCAGGTGGCGAAGGACGTGACCCTGCGACCCGGCGTCGTCTCGGTCTCGCACGGCTTCGGGAGTCAGGTCTCGGGGGAGTCAGGCAGCGACTTCGCCACCGTGTCCCGCCTCGTGAGCACCGAGACCAGCGTCGACCGAGTCAGTCGGATGCCGATCCTGAGCGCTCTTCCGGTGCGTTTCGAAGCGCTGGCGCCTACTGCTGCGGATTCTGGGCGAGGTAGCGCTTGACGCTGATGCGCTCGCGTGACTCGAACCCCTCGGGGAGCAACACGTCGCCGCGTGAGGAGAGGTAGTAGATCCGCCACGCGTGGTAGCCGAGGTAGGCCCGAGGTCGGAGCTTGATCTGCTCGGCGATGGCGGTGACCCCGCGCACGTAGGCCGAGGAGTTGTTGTAGCGGAACAGCGCCCCGGGTTTCCCTCCGGGCTCGGCGAAGTCGTTGGCCGCCAGGTAGCGACCGGCTCCCATGATGGCGTCGCGCGGGTCGTTGATGTCACCTTTGCCGTACGCCGCCCAGGTGGTGGGGATGAACTGCATCGGACCCTGCGCGCCGGCCACGGAGAGTCCCTGGATGCGACCCATCCCGGTCTCGACGAGGTTGATGGCGGCGAGGTACTCCCAATCGACGTCGAAGCGTCGTTCGGCCGCGCGGTAGTAGCGCTCGAGAGCGGCCGCCGGTTCGGGCTCGACGATCCGCCAGGCCGGCAGGGTGTCGCTGAACGAGGTGAACATCGACCGGAACTCGCGACGGGAAGCGACATTCCCGCGCACCACCGGCTTCCACCTGGCGGGCATGGCCTTCAGCACCTTCGCGTCCCACTCGGGGCGGTTGCCCAGCACCCGGTAGGCGAGCTGCTGGAGATGCCCGGCCCGAGCCAGCACCTCGGCAGAGGTCGCCGGGTCGTCGATGGCGCTCTCCGCGGCCTTGATCTGCTTGATCACCTCGCGGGCCGAGGTCGCTCGCACCGGGGCCGCCTGAAGGAGCTGTCCGGCGGAGGCCCGACCGTCGTCGAGCGGCGGGGAGACGGACACCTGGGGAGCGGGATCGATGTCGGGCCGCTCATCCTCGCTGGAACACCCGGTGGCCACCAGAAGCAACAGGCAGGGGCCCGCGAGAAGCCGGGTCGGTCGGACGCGTCGCATGGCCCCCACGGTAGGTGGCGCCCGGTGAGGGTTCCGTAGACTGCGGTTCCGCCCCCTTTGCGTCTCGGATGGGGGCTCGTTGTGTTGCTCCTACCCCTGGAGATCCCGTGACCCTCGCCGGTCTTGCCGATGCCGTTCTCGCCGACCCCACGCTGGCTGCGGCGATCGACGACGCCCGGGCGGGCACTCTGGCCAGCCTCGACCTGACCGGACCCGAAGCGGTGCGCCCCTTCGTCGTCGAGGGTCTGCTGCGCGCCGGCCGCACGGTCCTGGCCGTCACCGCGACGTCCAGGGAGGCCGAGGACCTCGTCGAGGGACTCGGTGCGCTGGTCGACCCGTCCACCATCGCCTACTACCCCAGCTGGGAGACCCTGCCCCACGAGCGACTCAGCCCCCGCAGCGACACCGTCGGTCGCCGTCTCGCGGTGCTGCGGCGCCTGGCCCACCCGGGAACCGGAACCGACAACGGGCCCCTGCGCGTGGTCGTCGCCCCGGTCCGCTCGATGTTGCAACCACAGGTCAAGGGTCTCGGCGACCTGGCCCCGGTCGAGCTGGCCAAGGGCGACAGCGCAGAACTCGATGCCGTCGTACGCCGCCTGGCCGACGCCGCCTACACCCGAGTGGATCTGGTCGAGAAGCGCGGTGAGTTCGCCGTCCGCGGCGGCATCGTCGATGTCTTCCCACCCACCGAGGAGCACCCCCTGAGGGTCGAATTCTTCGGCGACGAGGTCGAGGAGATCCGTAACTTCTCCGTCGCCGACCAGCGCACCCACGAGGAGGTCGACCACCTCTGGGCACCGCCGTGCCGGGAGCTGCTCCTCACCGAGGAGGTCCGGGAACGGGCTCGCCTTCTGGGGCAACAGCACCCTCAGCTGCTCGAACTCACTGACAAGATCGCGGCCGGAATCGCTACCGAGGGCATGGAGTCGCTGGCGCCGGTGCTGGTCGACGAGATGGAGATGCTGGTCGACCTGCTGCCGACCGACACCCACGTGCTGGTCCTCGATCCCGAACGGGCCCGTCGACGCGCCCACGACCTGGTCGCCACCAGCGAGGAGTTCCTCGGCGCGAGCTGGGCAGCGGCCGCCAGCGGCGGGACCGCGCCGCTCGACATCACCTCCGCGTCCTACCACTCCCTGGGTGACGTCCGTGAGCGCACGCTGGGTCAGGGCAAGGCCTGGTGGTCGGTCAGCCCGTTCGGAATCGCCGAGCAGGGGCCGGGGCAGGACGGTGCCTCCGCCGACATCTACGGCTCCGACGCAGGCGTGCCGACCCGATCGGTGCTGATGAAGCCCGCCGAGACCTATCGCGGCGACGTCGAGCACGCGTTGGGCGATGTGGCCCGGTGGCGCGACGAGGGCTACCGGGTCGTGGTCATGCACCCCGGTCACGGCCCCGCCCAGCGCACCGTCGAGGCTCTCGGCGAGCGCGACGTGCCGGCGCGGATGGTCGAGACCCTCGACGATCTCGACGCGGCGGTGGTCAGCGTCACCTGTGGACCGTTGGCCCACGGTTTCGTCGACGAGACCCTCCGGGTGGCCCTGCTCACCGGCGAGGACATCTCCGGGCAGAAGTCCTCGACTCGCGACATGCGCTCCATGCCCGCACGACGCAAACGGCAGATCGACCCACTGGAACTCGCCGCGGGCGACTTCGTGGTCCACGAACAGCACGGGGTGGGCCGCTTCGTGGAGATGAAGCAGCGGGCCGTCCAGGGCGCGACGCGTGAATACCTGGTGCTGGAGTACGGCTCCACGAAGCGCGGCGCTCCACCGGACCGGCTCTACGTGCCCGCCGACGCCCTGGACCAGGTCAGCCGGTACGTCGGCGGTGAGCAGCCGAGCCTCGACAAGCTGGGCGGCGGCGACTGGACCAAGCGCAAGAGCCGCGCGAAGAAGGCGGTCCGCGAGATCGCAGCCGAGCTCATCAAGCTGTACGCCGCCCGTCAAGCCACCAAGGGTCATGCCTTTGGTCCGGACACCCCCTGGCAGCGCGAGCTCGAGGACGCCTTCCCGTTCACCGAGACCCCCGACCAACTGAGCACCGTCGACGAGGTCAAGGCCGACATGCGCCAGGTCGTGCCGATGGACCGCCTGGTCTGCGGAGACGTGGGTTACGGCAAGACCGAGATCGCCGTACGCGCCGCCTTCAAGGCCGTCCAGGACGGCAAGCAGGTCGCCGTACTCGTCCCGACGACGCTGTTGGTGACCCAGCACCTGAGCACGTTCAGCGAGCGGATGTCCGGGTTCCCCGTGGTGGTGAAGGGGCTGAGCCGCTTCCAGACCGCCGCCGAGGCGCGCGAGGTCCTCGCCCAGCTCGCCGAGGGCACCATCGACATCGTCGTGGGCACCCACCGACTGCTCAACCCCGACATCAAGATGAAGGACCTCGGGCTGATCATCGTCGATGAGGAACAACGCTTCGGGGTCGAGCACAAGGAACAGATGAAGCGGATGCGGACCTCGGTCGACGTCCTGTCGATGAGTGCGACCCCGATCCCGCGGACCCTGGAGATGGCCATCACCGGCATCCGGGAGATGTCGACCATCACCACCCCACCCGAGGAGCGGCACCCGGTCCTGACCTACGTCGGGGCCTACGAAGACCGTCAGGTCACCGCCGCCGTACGCCGCGAGCTGCTTCGTGAGGGACAGGTCTTCTACATCCACAACCGCGTGCAGTCGATCGAGAAGGCGGCCGCCCGGATCCGTGAGCTCGTGCCCGAGGCGCGGGTCGCCACCGCCCACGGTCAGATGGGGGAGCAGCGGCTCGAGCAGGTGATGCTCGACTTCTGGGAGCGCCGTTTCGACGTCCTGGTGTGCACCACGATCGTCGAGTCCGGACTCGACGTGTCCAACGCCAACACCATGCTCATCGAGCGGGCCGACTCCATGGGTCTGTCCCAGCTGCACCAGTTAAGAGGACGGGTGGGGCGTAGCCGAGAACGGGCCTACGCCTACTTCCTCTACCCCGCGGAGAAGCCGCTGACCGAGACCGCTCACGAGCGGCTCGCCACCCTGGCCCAGCACTCCGACCTCGGTGGCGGCATGGCCATCGCGATGAAGGACTTGGAGATCCGCGGGGCCGGAAACCTGCTGGGCGGCGAACAATCGGGTCACATCGCCGACGTCGGCTTCGACCTCTACGTCCGACTGGTCGGGGAGGCTGTGGCGGAGTTCAAGGGCGGCCCCGACGAGGTGGAACTCAACGAGGTCCGCATCGAGTTGCCCATCGACGCCCACCTGCCGCACGACTACATCGGCAGCGAGCGCCTGCGTCTGGAGATGTACAAACGCTTCGCGGAGGTCCGTGCCGATGCCGACGTCGACGCGATCGCCGAGGAACTCGCCGACCGGTACGGCGAACCACCGGTCGAGGTGTTCTCCCTGATGCTCGTGGCCCGATTCCGCGCCCGCGCTCGGGCCGCCGGGATCGGGGAGGTGACGATCGCTGGGAGGAACGTCCGCTTCGCTCCGGTCTCGTTGCCCGAGTCGCGCACCATCCGGCTGCAGCGGCTCTACCCGAAGTCGATCGTCAAGGCCCAGGCGGAGACCATCCTGGTGCCCCGCCCCGGCACCCCCGGCAAGACCGGTACCCCACTGCAGGGGATCGCCCTGCTTGAATGGGCCCGCGGTGTGATCGACAGCATCATCGATCCGCCCAGCAATTAGATCCAACCAGTAGACCCGATGAGCCCCACCCGATGAGCACCGATGAGCAGGAGTCCGAGTGACCAGCATCCGACGTACGTCCGTAGTCGTGGCCGCCCTGACCGTGACCCTCGGCCTCTCGGGCTGCGCGGTCACCGGGACGAACTTCCAGCCCGGCGTGGCCGGTGAGGTGGGCGACCGCACCGTCACCACCGAGAACGTCAACACCGTGACGACCGACTTCTGTGCGGCCTTCGTCGCCTCGGGCCAGACCGAGGGGCAGCAGTTCCCGCTCGGGCTCGTCCGCCGCTCGATCGCCACTCAACTGGTCCTGAAGGCCGCTGCCGAGCAGTTGGCGGAGGACTTCGGCATCGAGGCAGGTCCGGAGTACCAACAGGCGTTGTCCGAGCTCACGGACGCGACCAGCGACCTGACCGAGGACCAGCAGGCGGCGGTCCTGGAGTTCCAGGGCGGCGACGTCTACGTCACCAGCATCCAGGCCGGGGTCGGCGCCCGACTCCTGGCCGACGAGGGTCAGCCCACCGACGATCCAGAGGCGGCTTTCCTGCGTGGCCAGGAGGCGCTCTTCGAGGTGCTGCGCACCCAGGGCGAGATCAACCCCGTCTACGACATCACCATCACCGACCTGGGACAGCCCGAGCCCGGGGGCGCGGATGTCTCCGTGCCTGTCGGGGATCGTGCCCTGAGCGGTGGACTCGAGCAGCCCGACCCGGCGTACGTCGCGAGCCTGCCCGAGTCGCAGCGCTGCGGCTGACGCAGCCTCCCTGTGGAGCAGGCCGGTGGGGACCCGCTGATCGAACTGATCGCGGTCATGCGCCGGTTGCGGGCCGACTGCGCCTGGAAGCAGGAGCAGACCCATCGTTCGTTGGTGCGCTACCTGCTGGAGGAGACCCACGAGGTCGTCGACGCCATCGAGTCCGGCGACGCCACAGATCTGCGTGAGGAAATCGGGGATCTCTTGTTGCAGGTCTACTTCCACGCTGCGATCGCCGAAGAGTCCGGCGAGTTCACGATCGACGATGTCGCGGCCGGGCTGAGGGAGAAACTGCTTCGCCGCAACCCGCACGTGTTCGGTGCGGGCTCGGACACCGCAGCCCCGCTGAGCGCCGAGGATGTCAACGATGTGTGGGAATCGGTCAAGGCGACCGAGAAACAGCGGTCCTCGGTCACCGAGGGCATCGCACCCACCCTGCCCGCGTTGTTGTACGCCGACAAGGTGGTCGAGCGACTGACGCGTGCGGGCTCGGCGGTGCCGAGGTCCGACCCCGCCGCCGACAGTGATCTGGGCGACCGGCTGCTCGCGTTGGTCGTCGAGGGACACCACGCCGGTCTCGACCCCGAGCAGGAGTTGCGGGCGGCCGTCCGCCGTCTGGTCGACCCCGGCTAGCGGTGAGTCGGCGCAACTTGTTCAACAAGCGCCGACTCGGGCCCTTTCCAGCGTCAACACGCGCCGACTCACCGTGAGACGTGGACCTACTTGCAGAGATCGGCCACCGGGGAGGTCGTCCCGTTCCGGATCAACCGCACCTGAACGCAGACTTGCGCTGCGTCCCGGAAGGTCGTGGTCGTCTTGGACCCGCGCTGGGTCTCACCGGTGCCGCTGTCGGTGCGGCGTACCTCCCAGGAATCCTGCGGCTCACCCCCGTCGGGGGCGGCCCACCGGAACCGGACGAGCCTGCCGTCCCTGGTCCCGGTCAGCTCGGGAGGGGTGTTGGGTGCCCCCGGTTCGATGGGTCCCGGGGTGAAGGAGGGGTCGGTCTGGACGGGGGTCGGATCGGCGGGGTCGCCACCGGAGACCTGGAGGACGACCACCGCGGCCACGACGAGTGCCACGACGATGCCGACGGCGGACCACACCAGGGAGCCGCGGGTCGCGCGCGCTGGTGTGGGTCTGGGGTTCGGACCTGATCGATCCGTCTCGATCCGGGCGGCTCGCGGGCCGGAGGCCGGGATGACCGTGATGGGTTTGACCTGGGTCTCGTCGGGGTCCTCACCGGTCGGCGCGTACGCGGTGCGGACCGCGTCGCCCTCCACCGCGATCTGGGTGCGGGCGAAGCCGGCCTCGGCCTCGATCCGCTGGAGCTCGCGAGCCAGCTCCAGGGCGCTGGTCGGTCGGTGCTCCGGTGCCTTGGCCAGGCACTGGGCCAGCAGGCGCTCCAGCCCTGGGGGTACGTCGCGCCGGTGGGTGGGGGTGGGTGCGGAGTGCAGGATCCGGGTCGTCAGCGCCTGCGGGGAGTTGTCGCCGTGGGGCACGGCGAAGGGTGACCTCCCGGTCAGCAGGTTCCAGATGGTGGCGCCCAGCGAGTACACGTCGGACTGGACCGACCCGTTGGAGCGTCCGTCGAGAAGCTCGGGGGGTGACCAGGGGTAGGAGATCCGTACGTCGGTGTCACGGTCCACCTCGTGCAGATGCCCGGCGATACCGAAGTCGGTCAGCGCGGGCTCGGAGTAGGAGGTGACCAGGACGTTGCTCGGCTTGATGTCGCGGTGAACGATCCCGGCCCGGTGGGCGGTCTCGACGGCACTGGCGATCTTGATCCCGGTGGCGATCGCGTCGGCGGTCGACATCGGGGCCGACCGGACCCGAACCCCCAGGTCGGGGGGAGGGCAGTACCGCATGACGAGGAAGGGCCGGTCCTCGGTGACCCCGGCGGTGATCACCGAGACGATGTTGGGGTGGTCGGAGAGTTTGGCCATGGCGTTGGCCTCCGCGGTGAACAGGCCCTTCTCCCGCTCCGTCAGGGGCACATCGGGGCGGACGACCTTCACCGCCACCCGTTGCTGGGGCCACTGCTGCTCGTAGAGGTAGACGTCGGCGAAGCCTCCGCTCCCCAGATGCTGGAGGTAGGTGTAGCCGGGGATGGGTGGTCCGCTCACGAGGCCACCCCCTGAGGACACGAGCGCAGCGAGGCCCGGAGGGGGGTGCGTCGAGGGGGCAATTCGGCACAGCTCATCGGGTCACCTCGTAGACGATCTCGTAGCTGTCGGCGAGGTCGAAGACCTGCCCGGGTTCCCAGACGTAGTGCTCGCGGGCCCGGATCCGCTCCGGTGCGCGACCCGCAGCACGCAGGGTGGTGCCTCCGCGTGACCCCAGGTCGGTGACGAGCACGAGCCAGCCCTTCAGCTCGACCAGTAGGTGGGTGCGAGACACGAACGACGTCTCCGAGGGGAGGCGCACCAGGTGCGGCCAGGCCTCTCCCAACCCGGGAACGTCCGGGGCACTCGGGCTGCGTCCGAACAGGACCGCTCGGTCCAGAGGGATCAGCTGTCCGTCTGGGAGGCGCAGGTGTCCCAACCGTGGGCGGGGGACCAGGTGCGGCTCCTGGTCCGGAACTGCTGCCTGACAGACCCGGCACAGCGAGGCCGCGGCCGGAGTGGAGTGGCCGGCCGGGCAGTGCACGGCGAGCACCGTTTCGTGGGTGGGGTTACTCAGGTGCGCCGACGGTGGGGGTGGGCTACTGGGAGGGGGACCGCTGGGAGGAGGGGTGCTGGGAGGAGGGGTGTTGGGCGGGCCGCTGGGAGGAGGAGGTGGTGTCGCGTCCCGGAGGCTGGTGTGACCGTCGTGGTCGGAGTCCAGTGCAGAGGGTGGGTCGGCTGGCGGGTCGGCACGCAGAGTGGTGTTGCCGTCGTGATCGGGGTCGCGATCGGGCGGCCCGGTATCTGGTTCGGGGGCGTCGTACGCCGGCTCCCGGGTGGGGGTCGGATTCGGATTGACGCTGGCCAGCACCTCGGGAGGGATACCGTCGATCAGGCCCGGGATATGGGGGGTAGGAGCGGGGACAGACAGGGGGATAGGCACAGGGCGACCGGTCAGACCCGGGTCCGCAGGTGAAGTGGTCCCGATGACGGCCACCGTCGCGGGGACGATGCCGGAAGCGACGCGCAGGCCCGGTGCCCCGATCGACGGCGGCGCGGATCCACCGAGCCAGAGGGTCCGGCGGGGCGGCTCGCCCGAACAGCGACCTGCACCCCAGCAGACGAGGCTCTGCGCCCCGGGCGTGGTGTCGACCCAGACCAAGGAGGTGTCGGTCCCGAGGTTCTTCGCGACCGTCCCGAGGATCTGATCCTGGACCGGACCGGGGGAGGTGATGAGATCCCAGAGTTCTCCGAGCAGTGCGGCCTCGCTGAGGGGCACATCGAGCAGCAACCAGCGATGTCCCGCACCGAGGAGAGCATGGTCTCCGAGGTGGTAGCTGACCTCGATCGGCATCGGACCTCCTTGGTGACGGTGACGGTGACGGTGACGGCGTGGGGTGGGGCTGGGTACTCGGTGGGGGCTCGGTGGACTCCCACAGGACATTGTCACCAACGCGAAGATTGTCGGTGACATCAGGCTTGAACCGGCAATGTCGGGGAAGACTCGTACAGTGTGCGCGTGCGTCGCGGTGGGGAAGCCCGCCACACGCGCCTCGGATGAAGACACGGATGAAGGTTGATGATGGCGCGACACTCGGTGGCCCCGGCCCGCCCACGGGTCGTCCTCGCCTCCAGCCTCGCGCTCCTGGTGGCTCTCACCGGTGTCGTGGTGGCCGCCGTGTCCGCCGAGGGCTATCGGACCTTCGAAACCGAACTGAACGACGGGGGCGTATGGGTCACCAACAACCGGGACGGCGCTTACGGGCGGGTCAACAAGCCCATCGGTCAGGTGGACGGAGCGGTCTTCGCGGAGGCGGAGAACCAACTCGACATCGTCCAGGACGGGGCCGCCGTGGTGGGGGTCAATGTCTCTTCTGGTCTGCTGGCGCCGATCGATCCGGCCGAGATGGCCCACCCCGAGGGTGAACGCGCCCAGGTCTCCTCGAGTGCGCAGGTCCAGTCGAACGGCGGCGTCCTGGCGGTCCTCGACGGCGCCACCGGCCGACTCTGGCTCGCCGAGGCCGACCCGTCGAGCGGGGTGCCGAGCGTGCGACCCCTCGACAGCACGGCCGACCCGGCGGCCGAGGTGGGCGGTTCCGCCGCCCTGACGGTCTCCGACTCGGGCGCCGTCTGGGTCGTGAGCGCCGAGGACGACACCGTCTGGCGGGTGGACTCCTCGGGGGCCGAAGCCGCCGCGAAACTGGAATCCGACATGGGTGAGGACCTCGAGATCACCGCGGTAGGGGGTCGGTTGGTCGTCCTGGATCGGACCACCGGTGTCCTGGAGGTGGTCGACGGCCCGGTCACGGACGTCGCCGCCGGGGCCGTCCTCCAGCAATCAGGCGCGGCCAGCGAGCGAGTGCTGATCGGCACCGCAGATCGTCTCATCGGCGTCGACCTGACCACAGGGGAAGCCGAGACCGTGAGTGACGCCGGGACCGGACGACCCACCGCTCCGGTGAGGTTGGGCGGGTGCGTGTTCGGGGCCTGGTCCGGAGACCGGGCCCAGGTCGCCACCCGGTGCGGCACCGATCCGGCCACCGTGGCCGACTTGGGGACCGATGCCGGCGATCTCGTGTTCCGCGTGAACCGGGGCCAGATCCTGCTCAACGACCGGCTGACCGGTGCGGTGTGGAACGTGGACAGCGAGGTTCCCACCCGGGTCGACAACTGGGAGGCCTTCCGGTTCGACCCCCTCGACTCCGAGGACGAGGAGGACAACGAGCAGGAGGACCTGGGGGACCGGCGCCCGCCGCAGGCGATGCCCGACGAGTTCGGTGCCCGGACCGGTCGGACCACGGTGCTGCATCCACTCGACAACGACACCGCACCGGTGGGGCGGTTGTTGGCCATCGTGGGGGTCAAGGATCCGGTCGGTTCCGACGCCACCTTGACCATCAGTCCCGACGGACAGACCGTCCAGATCCGGCTGCCGCCCGGCGCCCGTACGACGACCTTCACCTACTTCATCGACGACGGCCGCGAGACCGGTGACTCAGCCACCGTCACGGTGACTCCCCGCGGGGAGAGCGTCAACGAACCGCCCGCCCGGATGGAGGGCCTCGAGCCACGGATCTGGACCGTGCCTTCGGGGGGCACCCTCGACGTCCCGGTTCTCCCGGACTGGCGTGATCGTGCGGACGGGGATCCCTTGTCCCTGGCTTCGGCGACCGCACGCGGGGGAGTGCGCAGTGGAGCGGTCGCGCGAACCACCGCCAACGGTCGGATCCGTCTCACCGCCCCCGCCCAGGCCGGATCGGTCACGGTCGCCTACTCCGTGAGCGACGGAGTCGGGGAACCGGTCGAGGACACCCTCGAGTTCGAGGTGCAGGGCCGCAAGGAACAGCGGTCCGTGTCGGCCGTCGCCGAACCCGATGTGGTGGCCGGTGAGACCGGCAAGGCGATCACCATCAGACCACTCGCGAACGACCTGCCCGGGTCGGATCCGGTCAACCCCGACGCGGTGGTCGAACTCGCGGGTCGGGTGGCCGAGGTGGCCGGCGCCGAGGTGAGCACAGACCTCGTCGAGGGCACCATCACCTTCCGTTCCTCCGAGGCGAAGACCTTCTTCGTCGACTACGAGGCGAAGTTCGGCAACGCCGCCTTCGATCCGGGCCGGATCCGCGTCGACGTACGCGCCTCCGACAAACCACCCAAACCGCCGGTCGCGCTCCCCGACAGTGTCACCCTCTACGGTCAGTCGCCGACGTTGGTCGACGTGCTGGCCAACGACATCGACCCCACCGGCGGCATCTTGGTCGTCCAGCGGGCGCGAGCCGACGTCCCGGGTCAGCTCGACGTGGCGGTGGTCGACGGCCGCTGGCTGCGGATCTCCGTGCGGGGCGCCCAACTGCGGCCCAACCCGGTCGTGGTGCGCTACACGATCTCCAACGGCGCCCGATCCGGGGTCCAGGGGGAGGTCATCGTGACCCAGCGGCTGGCCCCGGAGGACACCACGCCGGTCACGGCGGTGGACCGGATCGTGGTGCGGGCCGGTGGGGTGGCCACCGTGCCGGTGCTCGACAACGACTTCAGCCCCACCGGCGACGAGTTGGAACTGGTCCGCGATGTCGCGGACCAGGACGCCGCTGGTGAACTGCGCGTGAGCTCCGCAGGCGACGACCAGGGCGATCTGGGGCGCGCCTTCGTGACGGGGTCGTTCGTCCGGTACGTCCCTCCCGCCTCGATCCAGGACGCCCAGTCCTACGTCGTGCGCTACGTGGCGACGACCCGTGCCGGCCAGTCGTCCCCGGGCCGCCTCGAGATCAAGGTCGTTCCCGAGCGCCGTCGCAACTCACCCCCGCAACCCCCCGCCCTGGAGGGGCGGGCTGTGGCGGGAGACATCATCAAACTGAACGTGCCGGGCTCCGGGGTGGACCCCGACGGGGACCCGGTGACCCTGACCGCCATCGACAGCGCACCTGCTCTGGGTCGGATCGTCCGGTTCGGCGCCACCAGCCTGCGCTACCAGGCCTATCCGGGATCGGTCGGCACCGACGAGTTCAGCTACTCGGTCACTGACCCACAGGGTGGCACCGCCAGCGGGAGCGTTCGCATCGCCGTCGTCTCGCCCGGGGCGCCGCAGCCCCCACTCGCTGTTGCCGACGCCCTGACCGTCGAACCCGGTCGCCAGGCCAGGGTGGACGTGCTGGGCAACGACTTCGTGGCCGACGGCGACCGGGTGGAGGTCGAGCTGGTCGACCCGGCGCAGGGCATCACGCTCGCCTCGCCGCAGGGACCGGTGCTGATCGACGCTCCGGACGAGGGGCGACGCAACGTCGAGGTCCTCTACACGATCACCAACGGGCTCGACGAGTCCCGGGCACCCATCACGGTGCGGGTGCGCGAGCCCTACAACAACCCCCCGATCGTCTTCGACGCCTTCGGCGAGGCCGACGAGGGGGACACCGTCACCGTGGACGTGTTGGAAGAAGCCCTGGACCCCGACGGCCCCAGCAACCAGTTGCGCGTCACCGACGTCTTCGGTCCGGCCGACCTGACCGCGAGCATCGACGGGGGACGGATCACCGTCCAACGCGGGCCGGAACCCCAGGTCGTCCCGTTCCGGGTGACCGACGCCGACGGCGGCATGGCCAGCGCCTCGGTGTTCGTACCTCCCACGGACCAGGGCGCACCCTTCGCTCGACCAGGGGTTGCCATCACCCTGGACCCCGGGGAGACCCGGGACCTCGATCTGGGCGACTACGTCGTCGACCCGTCCGGCGGTCCGGTCCAGTTCACTTTGAAGAACCGGATCTTCCCCTCCCCGGTCGCGGGCCTGAACGGTTCCATCGCCGACACCGCCCGGTTCACCCTCACTGCCGACCGCCAGTACGCCGGTCCCGCCGCCATCGCCTTCGAGGTCACCACCGGAACCACCGTCGATGACCCGGAGGGGATCAGCGCGATCGTCTCGGTGCCCGTGCAGGTCGGGGTCGAGCGACCCATCCTGCGGTGCCCCGACGATGGGATCGAGATAGCCCAGGGACAGACCATCTCCCTGGACGTGACGGCGCTGTGCCATGTCCTCACCCCGAACCCGGACGACGCACTCTCCCTCGTCTACGAGGCCGACTGGTCGACCTCTGCGGACGGGTTGAACATCATCGAGCCCAGGGGAGAGGTCATCGAGGTCGCAGCCGACGGCGTCGCGGCCACCGGGGCGAACGCCGTACTCCAGCTGACTTCGCAGGGCAGCGAGCCCGATCTGCTGGAGATCGAAGTGGTGGAAGCCCCGTCCCCCTCCCTGAGCCCGATCCGGATCGAGGACCTCCGGGCCGGAGAGTCCCGGACCATCGATCTGGCCGACTATCTGCGCCCCGGGGTTCCCAACCCAGAACCGACCGTCGTCTCCGCCACGCAGGCGACCTCGCTCGATGCGACGATCACGACCTCGGGTTCCGAGGCGACGATCACCGCCGGCCCTCAGGTCGACGGCCAGGCACAGTTCGACGTGGTGGTCAGCGACGTCGCCGGCGACGCGGGTCCGGAACGTCAGGTGACGGGCACCATCGCTCTGGAGATCCTGGACGTGCCCGACGCGCCCACCGCCCCCGTCCCGGGCACCGCCGTGCGAGATGCCGAAGCCGCCGTGACCTGGCGGGCTCCCGAATCCAATGGTGCCCCCATCGACCGGTACGAACTGCGTCCGGTCGGCGGGGGTGCGGTCACCCCCTGCCCGACGACCGCCTGCGAGGTCCGCGGGCTCACCAACGGCCAGTCGTACCGGTTCGAGGTCCGCGCCCGCAACGCCATCGGCTGGTCGCAGTGGAGCCCCCCATCGACCCAGGTGACACCCGACGTCGTCCCAGGTCTGGTCGGACCGCTCACCCTGATCAAGGAGGGCGACGGGGAGATCACGTTCTCGTGGACCCCGCCGACCACGCAGTCGTCGAAGATCGTCCAGTACCACGTCAGCGTCGCCGGCCGCGAGCGACGATTGACCACGAAGCAGACCAGGATCCGGGTCACCGACCTCGACAACAACCGGGCCTACGACTTCCAGGTGGCGGCCGAGAACGACCTCGACATCGGTGAGTACCGCACCTCCGACACCTGGCAGTCCATCGGGGACCCCGGCACTCCCGCGGCACCGGACATCACACCGGAGGTGACCGCCGGCAGCAGCGGAGCGGTCACGTTGACGTGGGCCGCGGTGGACCCCAACGGGCCCGCACCGGTGCGCTACACGGTGCTCCGCAACGGCGACCCGCTTCCGGGTTGCACCAACCAGACGGCCACCACCTGCGACAACGAAGGCATCGTCTATGACGGCACGACCTACACCTACAAGGTGCGGGCGACGAACAAGAACGGCGAGGGACGCACCAGCACCGGAGCCGGCGGGTCGTACTCCGCGGTCGGCAAGCCTGCCGCTTGGCCGTCCTGGGACCTCACGCCCACCGGAGCCAACAACCAGGCACGAGCTCAGTTCACCGTCCCCGACTCACGCGGAGCCCGCTCGACGGTGAAGATCTACATCGATGGGGCCGTGCAGTTCCAGCAGGAGGCGAGAGGTGCGCAGAGCGTCACCGTCAACGTCCCCGACAACGACGGCCCCCACACCGGGTTCCTCGAAGTCTGCAACGAGGCCAACGAGTGCTCGCGCTCCGACGAACGGACGGTTCAGACCTACGGACCGTTCACGGCGAACTACATCGTGCGCGTCACCCCTGACGTGGACCGCAGCAAGGTGACGTGGAACATCACCGTCGACACCAACGGAGATCCGGCGACCGTCCGGGTGCGCAGCAGCTACCGGGACGAGACCTTCACCGCGAACGTGCCCGACACCTACTCGTTCTCCACCCGCACCGTGGACGTCGGCTACTCCACCGAGGAAACCATCACCGTCACCCTCAGCGACAGCTCCCCGAACCGGGCTCCGGTGAGCAAGACGGTGAGCGTGCGCACCGAGAACGCACCCGAGCCCACCGTCCGGGTCTCCCGGGGTTCCAAGTGTCGCGACGGCACCGACAATCCCTGCGGGGGATCCTCCTCCAACGGGACCCTGTGCCTGCACTCGTCGTGCGGTCGCATCGTGATCACCACCGCCAACTTCACCCGTGACAGCACCACGTGCGACATCTACGACAACGTGGATGGCCGATGGGTCACCAAGTCGGTTCAGACGAACCGGTCGGTGCAGACCTCGGCATACTTCGGCTTTCCGAACCGTCAGGTCTGGGCGATCTGCTCCGGCGGTCCGGGTGGCTCTCCGGTGCGCTACGACTGGCCGAACAGTTGATCACGACCCGATCCAGGTGGGCCCTGGTGTCGACCACGACGTTGCTCATGGTCGCGACGGCGATCGTCGTGGTGGCGGTCCGCTCCGACGGCTACGCCTCCTACGACGCGGACCTGAACGACGGCGGGATCTGGGTCACCAGCAGCAGCGACGGTTCGTACGGCCGGTTGAACAAGCCCATCGGGCAACTCGACGGAGTCCTGTTCGCCGAGAAGAAAGGTGCCCTGGACATCGTCCAAGAGGGGTCGGTCGTCGTCGGTGTGGACACCGCCGGTGGTCGACTCCTTCCCATCGACCCCGCCACGATCTCGAACCCGCCCGGCAACAGTGCGCGGATCCCTGCTCAGGCGCAGGTGCAGCTGAGTGGAGGCACTCTGGCGGTTCTCGATCCCGAACGCGGGCGCGTCTGGACGCAGGTGGTCGGCGGTGGGCGCGACCAGCAGGTGCAGGTGTCGGGTCTCGATGTCGAGGTCGATCCGATGGCAGAGTTGGGACCGCGTAGCAGCATGGCGGTGTCGGCCACCGGCGCCGTCTTCACCCTGGCTGCGGGGGCGCAAGAGATCGATCGGTTCGTCCGTGGCGAGGATGTTGTGACGCCGGGCGAGGCGGTGAGACTCGACGATCCCGTCCAGTCCCCGATCCTGACCACCGTGGGGGAAACCCCGGTCGTCCTGGACGCCGCCACCGGGACGATCCAGTCCGAGGACCTCGACGGTGAGGTCCAGGTGCCCCTCGGATCGACGATCCAACGCGCAGGCGCAACCAGCGAGGACGTGCTCGTAGCCACCCCTGATGAGTTGTGGGCCGTCGATCTCGACCGGGCAGAAACCCGGGTGATCGCGGCGCAGACCGACAGCGGGACCCCCATCCCTCCGGTCCGGTTGGGCCAGTGCGTGTACGCCGCCTGGTCGGGGGAGCAGGCCGTGGTGGCCAGCCGCTGCGGGACCGATGAGGCGGTCGTCTCCGAGCTCGGACCGGACGCCGGGGACCTCACCTTCCGGGTCAACCGCAACCAGATCGTGTTGAACGACCGAACCAGTGGGGCCGTGTGGAGCCTGGACCAGGACCTCCCCACGCGACTCGACGACTGGGAGGCCTTCCAGGCCGAGTCCGTGATCGTCGAGAAGAAGCGGGACCGGGACGACGAGCAGAGTCAGGGCGACCGCAGCCCCCCGCGGGCTCAACCCGACGCCTTCGGCGCGCGTATCAACCGGGCAACAGTCCTGCACCCGTTGGACAACG
This sequence comes from Nocardioides salsibiostraticola, assembly GCF_054783655.1. Taxonomy (NCBI): domain Bacteria; kingdom Bacillati; phylum Actinomycetota; class Actinomycetes; order Propionibacteriales; family Nocardioidaceae; genus Nocardioides; species Nocardioides salsibiostraticola. The sequence goes on from NZ_BAAGQD010000027.1 coordinate 317,527, forward strand.
ACACCGCCCAACCGGGTCGCCTGCTCGCCATCACCGGGGTCCGGAACCTCCAGGGGTCCGACGCCGACCTGGAGGTCAGCCCCGACGGGCAGACGGTCCAGATCCGACTGCCGCAGGGAGCAGGGAAGACGACCTTTGACTACGACGTCGACGACGGACGCCCTGACTCCTCGGCTCGAGCGACGGTCACGATCACTCCGCGAGCGGATCGGGTCAACGCCGTACCCACCCTGCGCCAGGGGTATGAACCGGAGAGCTGGAAGGTGCCCGCCGGCGGGATCATCGATCTGCCGGTCCTGCCCGACTGGCGTGACGACATCGACGGCGACCTGCTCAGCCTGGAGTCGGCCACCGTGGACGTCCCGGGCGCCGTGGCCAGGACCACCGCCGGAGGTCGGATCCGACTCTCGGCGCCCACCTCCGCGGGCACCGCGACGATCGACTACACCGTCGCCGACGGGGTCGGTGAACCCGCGCGCGGCAGCATCGAGGTCGAGGTCCAGTCGCTGCAGGACTCCGCCACCAAGCCGGCCACCGCCCAACCAGACGTGGCATCGGGGCAGGCGGGTCGTCCGCTGATCATCCGACCCCTGGCCAACGACCTTCCGGGATCCGATCCGGTCACCCCCGACGCGATCGTGGAGCTGGCCGGGCCGATCAACGACGTGGCGGACGCCAGGGTGACCACCGATCTGGTCGAGGGCACCGTGACCTTCCGGAGCACCAGACCCGGCACCTACTTCCTCGACTACGACACGAAGTACGGCAACGCCGCCTTCGACACAGGACTGATCCGCGTGGACATCCGGGCCGTCCAGAGCCCGGCACCGGGACCGGTGGCGGTGCCCGACACGGTCAACGTCTTCGGCCAGGCCCCGGTGCTGGTCGACGTGTTGGCCAACGACGTGGACCCCGCCGGAGGGATCCTGGTGGTGGAGGGCGGCGAGGCCGACGACGAACGCCAACTCGACGTGGCCGTCGTACAGGGTCGCTGGCTACGCATCGCGGCCACGGGTGAGGGATTGCGACCGAACCCCCAGGTGGTGCGCTACGCGATCAGCAACGGCGCGACCAGTGGAGTTCAGGGGGAGGTCCTGGTTACCGCGCGAGAGGTTCCCGAGGACCCCGACGAGGCGACCCCGGTCACCCAGGTCGATCGGGTTGCGGTGCGTGAGGGCGCCAGCGTGTCCGTGCCGGTGCTCGACAACGACTTCAGTCCGTTGGGTGACGAACTCTCCCTGCTCGACACCGTGGACGACGAGGAGGTGGCAGGTCAGCTGACCGTACGCCGCCCCGGTGACGACGACGGCCCCGCGGGCCAGGCCTACGTCTCGGGCCGGTTCGTCCGCTACGTCGCCCCGCGCGGCATCGATGACGCCTCCACATTCACCACCCGCTATATCGCCACGGACAGTCAGGGCCGGGCCTCGCCGGGCCGGTTGGTGGTGACGGTCATCCCGTCGACCCGGCCCAACCGGGACCCCGAACCGCCCGCCGTCGAGGGCCGGGTGGTGGCCGGCGACGTTCTCACCCTGCGACTGCCCGGCGTCGGGGTCGATCCCGACGGCGACAGCGTGACCCTGTCTGCGATCACCTCCGCCCCCGAATTGGGGCGGGTGGTGTCGTTCGGAGCGAGCAGCGTGAAGTATCAGCCCTACCCGACCAGTGTGGGCACCGATGAGTTCGCCTACTCCGTCACCGACACACGCGGTGCCACCGCGTCGGGCACGATGCGCGTCGCGGTGGTCACTCCGGCGACCTCGACGGCACCGGTGGCGATCGACGATGCGGTGACGTTGGAGCCGGGCCGCGTGGCGCGCGTGGACGCGATGGCCAACGACCTGGTCGCCGAGGGCGACCGGGTCTCCCTGAGACTGGTCGACCCTCCGGCAGGGGTGAGTCTCGCGAGCCCCACCGGACCGATCCTCGCCCCGGCTCCCTCCGAAGTAGGAGGTCGCAACGTCGAGGTGGTCTACGAGGTGGACAACGGGGTGGCGACGTCGCGGGCGACGGTGACCCTGCGGGCCGCCCGGCCCCACAACCTGCCCCCCGTCGTCTTCGACTCCTACGCCGAGACCGGTCCGCAGGAGGTATCGACCATCGATGTGCTGGAGTCGGCCTACGACCGGGACGGGGCGAGCGAGGACCTCGTCCTGGCTGACGTCCTAGCACCACCCGGAGTGGAAGCCACTTCGGTCGGTTCCTCCATCCGGGTACGCCGCGGTCCGGACCCGGTCGTGGTGCCGTTCCGGGTCGAGGACGTCGACGGGGGTGCGGCGACGGCCAATCTCTTCGTACCGGCCCTGCGGACCCCCGAGCCGCGGGTGCGACCCGACGCCTTGATCGAGATCGAGGTCGGCAGCACCGCCACGCTCGATCTGCCCGACTACGTCGTCGACCCTGCGGGAGGTCCGGTGTCGTTGACCCTGACCGACCGGGTCTCCAGCTCGCCGGCATCGGCCCTGTCCGCAACGATCCGTAGCCCCACCCGGGTCGATCTCAAGGCCTTTGACCTGTACGACGGCCCGGCGACGGTGAATCTCGAGGTCACCACCGGGACCTCGGTCGACGATGTCGAGGGCTCCACCGCCCTGGTGAGCATCCCGGTGCAGGTGGGCCGCACCGTCCCGATCCTGCAGTGCGGCGGGAAACCGGTCGAGGTCGCCCAGGGTCAGCGCGTCGAACTCGACATCGCCTCGATCTGTCACCCGTTCACCCCCGACCCCGCCGACACCCAGCGCCTGAGCTTCGACGCCGACTGGGCGAACCGCAGCGAGGGACTGGCCATCATCGAGCCCAGCGGCCCACGGATCAGCGTGGCTGCCGACACGGACGCCGTGACCGGTGAGGACTCCACCCTGCTGGTGACCTCCGAGGGCAGCGAGCCGGGGAGGATCCCGATCGTGGTCACGGCCGCGCCGCCGCCTCGCCTCTCCCCGATCCAGATCGGTGGGCTCGAGCCCGGCGAGGAACGGGTCGTCGACGTCTCGCGATACCTCCAGCCCGGTGTTCCGCGGGCGGAACCCCAGGTGGTCTCGCTCGACCAGTTGTCGGGGCCGAGGGTCGTCAGTCGATTCTCCGGACGCCGGATGACCCTGCGTGTCGGGGATGCAGGTGGCGGGCCCTTCCGACTGCGTCTTGTCGTCAGCGACGTCTCGCCCGCCGGGGGTCGCGGGCGGCAGGCGGTCGGGACCGTGACCGGCCAGGTCCAGGGTCGACCGGAGGCGCCCACCACCCCGGTTCCGGGGATCACCCGGCGCGACGGTGAGGTCGTCCTTTCCTGGAAGGTCCCGCAGAGCAACGGATCACCGATCACCGGGTACGACGTCCGAGGTGGTGGCGTGACGCGTCGCTGCGGAGCGAGCACCTGCGAGATCGGCGGGCTGACCAACGGTCGCTCGTACCGCTTCCAGGTGCGGGCACGCAACGCCGTGGGTGCCTCCCCCTGGAGTGGGTTGTCCCGGCCGGTCGTGCCCGATGCGCGACCCGGCGAGGTGGGTCCGATCCGGCTGGTGAAGGCGGGGGACCGTCAACTGCTCGTGCGGTGGAGCCCACCGACCACCAAGACCTCACGGGTGCGGTACCAGGTCATCTGGTCCGGCGGTCGGCTCAACGTCGCCGGGACCAAGGCCCTGATCACGGGCCTGAACAACAACCGCGCCTACCCGATCTCGGTGCGGGCGATCAACGCCAGCGACCTCGAGGGGCCGGTGCGTTCCTCGGCGCCGCTCCAGTCGATCGGTACGCCCGGCACCCCCGTGGCGCCGTTCATCGACGACAAGAAGACGGCCGGGAACCGGGGCGCGATCACGCTGCGCTGGCCCTCGGTCAACCCCAACGGGCCCACCCCCCTGCGCTACACGGTGCTGCGGGACGGGAAACCGCTCGGGGCGTGCAGCAACATCACCAAGACGACCTGCGACAACTCCGGCATGACCTACGACGGCTCCACCTACCAGTACAAGGTCCGGGTCGGGAACGCCAACGGCAAGGGCCGCTCCGCCGTCGGCGCCACCCGGGCGTGGCGGGCGGTGGGACAACCCGGGGGCTGGGGCGCCTGGTCGGTCGGGCCCACCGGCAGGAACAACCGAGGGGTGGTGAACTTCACCGTGCCACCCTCGCGAGGGGCCAAGACGATCGGACGGGTGCTGGCCGACGGAGTGGAGGTGAACCGTTTCACCAAGCAGGGCACCTTCGAGAAGAAGTTCGCTGTGCCGAGCAACGACACGGACTACGACATCACCCTCGAGGTTTGCAACGAAGTGGGCAACTGCTCCTCCTCGGTCGCGAAGCCGCTGCAGACCTACGGTGGTCTGAAGAACTCGATCCTCGCGGTCAGGATCATCAAGAACGGGCCGAGGGTGGACTGGTCGATCAAGATCGACAACAACGGAGACCCCGCGGTGGTCGACCTTCGTCGGACCACCTGTCCTTCGGGTCCTGGCAAATGTGAGGTCACGTCCAACACGCGGACCCTCCAGGGCGTCGATATCAACACGTTCAACGTCGGATCGATGAAGATCGGCTACGAGCACAAGCAGACCATCCGGGTGACCTTGCGTGATCCGAATCCGAAGCGGGGTCCCTTCGTGCGTGAGAAGAGCACATCCACCGGGAAGAAGCCCTGACCTCCACCCGCACAGCCCGGACAACCCGACCAGCCCCAGCAACCCGAACCAATCCGCCACCCACCCCCACCAAGGAACCCCATCGTGACTCTCTCGACCGAACAAGCCGCCTGGTTCAAGGAGACCTTCGACCAGTTGGCCGACAACATGGAGAAGGCCGTGCTGGGCAAGCGACACGTGGTCCGGCTGACCCTGACCTGCCTGCTCGCTGAGGGCCACCTGCTGCTCGAGGACTTCCCCGGGACCGGCAAGACGATGTTGGCCCGCGCCCTGGCGAACACCGTCCAGGGCAGTCATGCCCGGATCCAGTTCACCCCGGACCTGCTGCCCTCCGACGTGACCGGGGTGACCGTCTATGACCAGCACAAGGGCACCTTCGACTTCCACCAGGGTCCGATCTTCCACACGATCGTGCTTGCCGACGAGATCAACCGAGCCTCGCCGAAGACGCAGTCGGCCCTGCTCGAGGTCATGGAGGAGGGACGGGTCACCGTCGATGGGGTGGCCCGGGAGGTCGGCGAACCGTTCATGGTGATCGCGACGCAGAACCCGATCGAACAGGCCGGCACCTACCGGTTGCCCGAGGCGCAACTGGACCGGTTCCTGATGAAGACCTCGGTCGGCTATCCCGACAAGGCGGCCACGATCGAACTGCTGGTCAACGCCAAGGTGCGCGACCGCGCGGCTCTGGTCACCCCGGTGATCACCTCCGCCACCATCGCCCAGATGAGCGACCTCGCCGACGAGGTGTACGTCGACCCCGCGGTCATCGGCTACATCGCCGAGTTGGCCGAGGAATCGCGACGCCAGCCCCACGTGAAGCTGGGACTCTCCGCCCGGGGCTGCCTGGCTTTCGTCCGGGTCGCCAAGACCTGGGCAGCCGCCGACGGACGCGACCACGTGATCCCCGACGACGTCAAGCAGCTCGCCACCCCCGTGTTGTGTCACCGGCTGCTGCTCGACGCCGAGGCCCAGTTCAGTGGCGTCACCGTCGAGTCGGTGATCGCCCGTCTCCTCGAGTCGGTCGCGCCGCCCACCGACCGGGTGGCCTGAGCGACGACATGGACAGGCTCTTCGAGGGTGCCCGGGTGGTGCGCCCGCTCGGCTGGACGGTGCTGGGGATCGGTGTCGTCACGCTCGGTGTCGCGGCGTGGTTCGGTTGGCGCGAGTTGACCGTCGTGGGGGTGGCCTGCGTGCTGGTGTGCCTTTTCGCCCTACCCTTCCTCTTCGGCCGCACCCGGGTGCGGGTCGCCCTGCTGCTGGAGCCGTCCCGGATCGCGGCGGGCGGCACGGTCTCGGCCGCGGTCGAGGTCACCAACGACTCGACGTCGCGGATGTTGCCGACCACCCTGGAACTCCCGGTCGGGTCGGCGGCGCACCGCTACGGCGTACCCGCTCTGGCTGCTGGGGCGACGCATCAGGAGGCCTTCACGATCCGCACGGATCGTCGCGGGGTGATCGCGGTCGGGCCGGCCACCACCCGACGGGGCGATCCGCTCGGGCTGTTCTCACGCGACTCGCTGTGGACACAGGTCCACGAGGTGCTGGTGCGCCCCGCCATGGTGCCGCTGGACGCTCTGGGTGCGGGCCTCCTGCGCGACCTCGAGGGGGTCAGCACCGACGCCATCTCCTCCTCGGACCTGGCCTTCCACGCGCTGCGCGAGTACGCCCCGGGCGACGATCTGCGCCACGTCCACTGGCGTTCCTCGGCGAAGGTGATGGGGGCCGGGAGTAACCAGTTGTTGGTGCGCCAGTACCTCGACACGCGTCGCAGCCACGCCACGATCGTGGTCGACGACCGGCCGGCCAGCTGGACCAGGACCGCCGGTGAAGACGTCGAGCAGGGGCCGGAGACTTTCGAGACCGCCATGTCGGTGACCGCCTCGATCATCGTTCGAGCGGTGCTCGACGACTTCGAGGCGTCCTTCCTGTGCGGGTCCCACGCCTCGACCGGCAGCGACGGAAACCTCGCGTTGGACGCCGTGTGTCGCGCGACGCCCGGGGACGAGGGTCTGGTCCGGGCGGCCCAACGTGCTGCGCGGACCGCCGCCGACACCAGTCTGCTGTTCCTGGTCACCGGTGCCGACTGCTCCTTCGAGGACGTCCTCCGGGCGGGTGCGGTGTTCTCTCCCGAGGTACGCCGCATCGCCGTGATCATCGATCCCGCCGCGACCGCAGGGGTCACCGAGGCCGGAGGAGTCACGGTCCTGCGCCTGCCCAGTCGGAACGACCTTCCCGGGCTGTTGCACTGGAGCACCACATGAGCACCCGGACGAGTGGTGCGCGCAGCACGACCCGTCGGGCGCGACGGACCTGGCGGTTGACCCGGAGCCAGGCCGTCGACGCCGCATTCCTGAGCGCTCTGGTGATCGTCGCGTTGGCCGGTCTGACCACGACCTTCACCGGGATACAGGTCGTCATCGTGGGTGCCGTCGGAGTCGTGGTGGGGATCGCCATCGTCCACCTGACCAGGGTGCTGGGCTGGCCGGGTGTAGCCGCCGTGGTCCTGGGTCTCGCGGCCTTCCTGCTCCTCGGTGGACCCCTGTGTCTGCGTGACTCCGGGCCCTCGGCCTTCCTTCCCGGGCCCGGGACGCTGGGAGCGTTGAGCGACCAGGTGCTGTTCGGGTGGAAGGACCTGCTCACCACGCTGCCCCCGGTCGACGGCGCCGGGCCGCTACTCGTCCTGCCCTGGGCCCTCGGCCTCGCGGCCGGTCTCCTGGGGGCCGGTCTGGCCCGCTGGGATCGCCCCGTCGCGGCGGGACTACCGCTGATCGGCCCGGCGTCCGTGTTGGTTCTGGTGATCCTGCTCGGGGTCCGTCGCCCCCAGTCCCTGTGGCTGCAGGGAGTTGTCTTCGCCATCCTGGCCCTGGGGTGGCTGGTGGTGCGCACCCGGCGTCATACCGCTCCGGTCACCGGAGGTGTCGGCGCGCGCAGTCGCGTTCTGATGGCCACCGCACTGGTGCTGATCGCCGGGGTCGTGGCGCTACCCATCACCTCGTGGCTCACCGGTCCCGACGACCAACGGGTGGTGCTACGGACCTACGTGACGCCTCCCTTCGACGTGGGGCAGTACCCCTCGCCGCTGGCGTCGTTCCGCCGCTACGTGGAGACCCCCAACCCGGACCCCACGGTGAACCGCTACGACAGCATCCTGATGACGGTCCAGGGCGCCCCGGCCGGTTCCCGGATCCGGATCGCCGCGCTCGACTACTACGACGGGATCGTGTGGGGGGCCGCGAACGACACCATCCCCGGCAGCAGCACCGACTCCTTCCAACGGGTCTCCTCGGTGATCGACAACCCCGTCGACGGTGAATCCGCACAGATCGAAGTGACCGTCGGGGAGGGGTACGACGACGTCTGGCTGCCCACCATCGGGGCCCTTCAATCCATGGACTTCGAGCAGGGCGACCCCGAGGCGAAGGGCGAGAGCTTCCGCTACAACCTGGCCACGGAGACCGCAGTCGTTCCCAGTGGGGTCCGGCCCGGCGACGTCTACCGCTTCGAGACGGTGGTGACCCCCGACGAGGTGAAGGCCACCGACGCCCCCTCGGGGCTGACCACCGACGCCGCCTTCGCGGCGTCCTTCCTCGAGACCCAACGCCGGGAATGGAGCGGCGGCGAGAACGAACCGATGGCCCGGGTGTTCGCGGTCGCGAACTACCTTCGCACCCAGGGCCGCTACTCCGACGGCGTGATCGAGGCCGAGCGGGCCTACCGTGCCGGGCACAACGTGCGACGGCTCGGCGAGGAGTTCGCCAACGCCCCGATCATGGCCGGCAACGACGAGCAGTACGCCGCGATCATGGCGCTGATGGCCAACAGCCTCGGCGTTCCCGCCCGGGTCGTCATGGGCGCCGAGGTGCCCGCCGACGGGGTGGTGCAGGGCCAGGACATCAAGGCCTGGGTCGAGTTGCAGGTCGCCGACGGTTCGTGGCGGACGCTGCCCACCGAGGAGTTCATGGGGGATGAGAAGCCCGCTGAACAGCCGCCGGTCACCCAACAGGAGCAGAGCGGGACGACGGTCCCGCCGCCGGCCCCGATCCCGCCCCCCTCGACGCTGGCCGAACAGAACGACACCGAACTCCAGGCCCGCAAGGGTGACGGCGAGCAGGACGCATCTGGGCCGTTGTTTCCGGCGTGGGTGCGCTACCTGGCGATCGCCGTCGGGGGCCCGCTGCTCCTGGCCGGACTGATCATCGGCAGCATCGTGGGTCTCAAGGTCGCGCGCCGTCGACGCCGTCGCCGGGCCGCCAAGGTCTCGGCCCGGGTCGTGGGCGGGTGGAACGACCTGGTCGACCACGCCCGGGACCTGGGCCGCGCCGTACCGGTCGGAGCGGGGCAGACCCGACGCGAACAAGCGGAACTGGTCTCCGCGGGGCGCGGCCCCGAACTGGCCCGGGTGGCCGACGGGCACGTTTTCGGGCCGGTGGAGCCAGCCGACGTCGTGGCCACGGCCTACTGGTCGGAGGTCGACTCCGAACGCCGGGAGATGTCGCGCTCGGTCAACCGCCGGCAACGAATCCGGGCCGCGGTGAGCCTGCGCAGTCTGCGGCGCGGTCGAGCCCGCTGACGATGGTTGAGGTGTGACGAGCCGCTAGGCGAGGAGCCTCGAAACCTGGTTCCGTCCACGCGAACTCAGCGCCGGCGCGCTTGCGGGAATGCCTTCGGCGTCGGGCCCGTTAGACCCCTGATGACTGCCAACCCCACCCTCTCCGTCCTCGACCTCGCACCCGTTCGCGCCGACCAGAGCAGCGCCGACGCGGTCAACGCAGCTCGCTCCCTTGCCCAGCAGGCCGACGGCCTGGGCTACGAGCGGTACTGGGTCGCCGAGCACCACAACATGCCAGCGGTCGCGGCGACCAACCCGCCGGTTCTGATCGGCATCCTGGCTGCGGCGACCTCGCGGATCAGGGTCGGCTCCGGCGGGGTGATGCTGCCCAATCACGCGCCCCTGGTCGTGGCCGAGCAGTTCGCCCTTCTGGAAGCGGCCTATCCCGATCGCATCGACCTCGGCATCGGGCGGGCGCCGGGCACCGACCCGGTGACGAGTTGGGCCCTTCGCCACGGTGGAGGCGGGGTGAGCGAGGACGCGGTCAACCACTTCCCGGAGTACGTCGACAACGTGGTGGCCATGATGTCGCCCGACGGGGTAGGCGTCTCGGTGCAGGGACGCACCCACACCCTGAAGGCCACCCCCGACGCACGGTCTGCGCCGACGGTCTGGCTGTTGGGCTCCTCCGACTACTCCGCACGACTGGCGGGGGAGAAGGGGTTGCCCTACGTGTTCGCTCACCACTTCTCCGGGCAGGGGACCGCCGAGGCGTTGGCGCTCTACCGCTCGTCCTTCCGCCCCTCGGGTCAGGACGGTGCCCCGAGTGCGCCGCGGACCTTCTTGACCCTCAACGTGTCAGTGGCCGAGACCCGCGAGGAGGCGGCCCGGTTGGCCCTTCCGCAGATGCTGCAGATGGTCTCGCTGCGTACCGGTGCACCGCTGACCGCGCAGCCGGCGGTCGAAGAGGCTGAGAAGTCCCTCGAGACGCTGCCCGCCTCGCACCGCGACCTCGTTGAGGCGATGACTCAACGTTGGATCATCGACACCCCCGACGAGGCCCGCCGGCGGATCAGCGACTTCGCTGTGACCCACGACATCGACGAGGTGATGATCCACCCGGTCGGCGGGGCCTACCTGGGCACCGATCCGACCCGCTCGCCGGCCCGTGAGGACACCCTGGAGTGGGTCTGCGACTGACGGTGGCCGAGCCGACCGCCGTGTTCCCCGGGTGAATTGGGTATTCAGGCGTCCTGGCTCTATGCTGGCGTGTCGGCCCAACGTGGGTCTGTTGGCGGCGCCTCGCGGCTGCCCGGATCGCTGGGGATCACTCCAATCGGAGTAGATCTGCAGTGCGCCCGGGGGATTGAGGTGTCACCTGCGGCTGCACGAGGTCCACGAGTGGGGAACTGCTCGAGGTTCGCGGGTCGACGGTAGATGAGGGATACATACGTACGCAACGAATAAGATGGTGGAGGAGCATGCCGAAGAAAGAAGGCGTGATCGAGATCGAGGGCACCGTCGCCGAGGCCCTACCCAACGCGATGTTCCGCGTCGAGTTGAGCAACGGTCACAAGGTTCTTGCGCACATCAGCGGCAAGATGCGTCAGCACTACATTCGGATCCTCCCTGAGGACCGGGTCGTCGTGGAGCTCTCGCCGTACGACCTCACGCGAGGTCGCATCGTCTACCGCTACAAGTAGCACCCCCGTTGTTCTAGGGGAGCCAGCCGAACTCCGAACAAGAAAGGGCTGACATGAAGGTCGCCCCCAGCGTCAAGAAGATCTGTGACAAGTGCCAGGTGATTCGTCGCCACGGTCGCGTCATGGTGATCTGCTCCAACCCGCGCCACAAACAGCGCCAGGGCTAACTGAATACTGATCTCGAGACTCATCTCGGGATTCACCTCAACGTGATCGCTTAGGTCCGCATCTGCGGACCGAACCACCTCCGGAGCATCTGCCGGAGCCGGGCCAGGACACGCACCATCGTCTGACCCGGGCGCGACACGAACGAAACAGATGCAGCTTCCCGGGGCCGTAAGGCCCCCCAGAAAGGCACGACATGGCACGCCTCATGGGAGTCGACCTTCCGCGCGACAAGCGCGTTGAGATCGCACTCACCTACATCTACGGCATTGGCCGTACCCGCTCCCAGGAGCTCCTCGCGAGCACCGGTGTGGATCCGAACATGCGGACCCAGGACCTGGGAGACGACGAGCTGGTCAGGCTCCGCGACGAGATCGAGAAGCAGGAGATCAAGGTGGAGGGTGACCTCCGCCGCGAGGTCCAGGCCGACATCCGTCGCAAGATCGAGATCGGCAGCTACCAGGGTCGCCGCCACCGTCAGGGCCTTCCGGTCCGCGGTCAGCGCACCAAGACCAACGCTCGCACCCGCAAGGGTCCCAAGCGCACGGTCGCCGGCAAGAAGAAGGTCAAGTGATCCCTGCGGGGATCTCACGACTCGATCTTCACCTCTCACCTCATCAGACCAGTTAGTTCAGGAGATACTGCATGCCTCCCAAGGCTCGCGCGGGCGCCAAGAAGGTCCGCCGTAAAGAGAAGAAGAACATTGTTCAGGGCGAGGCTCACATCAAGAGCACGTTCAACAACACCATCGTCACGCTGACCGACCCCACCGGTGCGGTCATTGCCTGGGCCTCCGCCGGAACCGTCGGCTTCAAGGGTTCGCGCAAGTCCACGCCGTACGCCGCTCAGATGGCTGCCGAGGCCGCTGGCCGTCGCGCCATGGAGCACGGCATGAAGAAGATCGACGTCTTCGTCAAGGGTCCCGGTTCCGGTCGCGAGACCGCCATCCGTTCCTTGGGTGCCATCGGCCTCGAGGTCGGCACCATCCAAGACGTGACCCCCACCCCGCACAACGGATGCCGCCCGCCCAAGCGCCGGCGCGTCTGACACCGAGACAGAAAAGGAGACTGATCAGAAATGGCCCGTTACACCGGTCCCATGACCAAGAAGTCGCGCCGTCTCGGTGTTGACCTCGTCGGAGGAGACGCCGCATTCGAGCGTCGCCCCTACCCCCCCGGCCAGCACGGCCGGGCCCGCATCAAGGAGAGCGAGTACCGCTCCCAGTTGCAGGAGAAGCAGAAGGCTCGCCTGACCTACGGCGTGCTGGAGAAGCAGTTCCACAACTACTACACCGAGGCCTCGCGTCGTCAGGGCAAGACGGGTGAAAACCTGATCCAGCTCCTCGAGTGCCGCCTCGACAACGTGGTCTACCGCGCCGGGTTCGCCCGTACGCGTCGCCACGCCCGCCAGCTCGTCGTCCACGGCCACTTCAAGGTCAACGGCAAGAAGGTCAACATCCCCTCCTTCCAGGTCTCTGCCTACGACGTCATCGACGTGCGTGAGAAGTCCCTGGAGATGACCCCCTTCATCGTGGCTCGCGAGACCCACGGCGAGCGGATCGTCCCCGCCTGGATGGAATCGCTGCCCTCGCGGATGCGGATCCTGATCCACCAGGTTCCCGTGCGGGCGCAGATCGACCTACCGGTCCAGGAACAGTTGATCGTCGAGTTCTACTCCAAGAAGTAGACGGTCGGGGCTCTGCCCCGACTACCCCGCTGGGGGCTTCGCCCCCAGACCCTCACACGCGTGGCGGGTTGGGCGACTCGGAGCAGAACCAGGCTTCACAACAGAACAGCTTTTCGGCGGGGGAAGCGACCTCTGGTCGCTCTCCCCGCCGCCTTCATCACTCACTCAGCAGTCTGGGCCCTCAAATAGCGGTCGGCCCGGGAAGGAAGAACACCAGTGCTCATTGCACAGCGCCCCACCCTGTCGGAGGAGACCGTCGACGAGTTCCGTTCGCGGTTCGTCATCGAGCCGTTGGAGCCCGGATTCGGCTACACGCTCGGCAACTCCCTTCGCCGTACCCTCCTGTCTTCTATCCCCGGTGCCTCGGTCACGAGCATCAAGGTCGACTCGGTTCTTCACGAGTTCTCCACCATCGAGGGCGTCAAGGAGGACGTGACCGAGCTGATCCTCAACCTCAAGGGTCTGGTCGTCTCCTCCGAGCACGATGAGCCCGTCACGATGTACCTGCGCAAGTCCGGTGCCGGTGACGTCACCGGTGCCGACATCGCGCCCCCTGCCGGCGTCGAGGTCCACAACCCCGAACTGAAGCTCGCGACCCTGTCCGAGAAGGGCAAGCTCGAGATGGAGCTCGTCGTGGAGCGTGGCCGCGGCTACGTCTCGGCGGTCCAGAACAAGGGCGCCGACAACGAGATCGGCCGCATCCCGGTCGACTCCATCTACAGCCCCGTGCTGAAGGTGACCTACAAGGTCGAGGCCACTCGTGTCGAGCAGCGCACCGACTTCGACAAGCTCGTCATCGACGTCGAGACCAAGCCGTCCATCCTGCCCCGCGACGCCATCGCGTCGGCCGGAAAGACCTTGGTCGAGCTGTTCGGTCTGGCCCGTGAGCTGAACGTCGAGGCCGAGGGCATCGACATCGGTCCCTCGCCGGTCGACGAGCAGCTCGCCGCTGACCTCGCCCTCCCGGTCGAGGACCTGCAGCTGACCGTGCGGTCCTACAACTGCCTCAAGCGCGAGGGCATCCACACCGTGGGTGAACTCATCGGCCGCTCCGAGCAGGACCTGCTGGACATCCGCAACTTCGGCGCCAAGTCGATCGACGAGGTGAAGGCCAAGCTGGTCGAGATGGGTCTGTCCCTCAAGGACAGCGCGCCCGGCTTCGACGCGGCCGCCGCCCTCGCGGCGTACGGCGACGACGATGACGACGCCTTCGTCGAGGACGAGCAGTACTGATCCACCGCTGATCGAGCCAGCCGGGATCACCTGATCCCGGCCGGCCGACCGGTTCACCACCACCACTATTCGGAGTACCTCACACGGCTTCGAAGAAACGAGAAGAGCAATGCCCAAGCCCAAGAAGGGCTACCGCCTCGGCGGTAGCGCAGCACACCAGCGACTGATCCTCGCGAACCTGGCCACCGCCCTGTTCGAACACGGTCGGATCACGACCACCGAGGCCAAGGCACGCATGCTGCGCCCCTACGCCGAGAAGCTCATCACCAAGGGCGTCAAGGCGCACAAGGGTGAGAACACGGTTCACCAGTACCGCGAGATCCGCAAGCTCATCCGCGACACCACGATCGTGCACGAGCTCGTCACCGAGATCGCGCCGACCTTCGCGGAGCGTCCCGGCGGCTACACCCGGATCACCAAGCTCGGACCCCGCAAGGGCGACAACGCCCCCATGGCCGTCATCGAGCTCGTGACCGAGGCGTACTCGCCGAGCGCACCCCGCACCAAGGCGGCTCCGGCTGCTGCGGCTCAGAGCACTCCGGAGGAAACTGTGGACGCACCCGAGGTGACTGGCGAGGAGGAGACCCCCGCCGTCGAGGGTGACTCGGTCACCGAGGCCGAGCCCGCCGCCGACATGGACGCCGAAGCGCCCGAGTCGGCCGAGAACGCCGAAGAGTCCGAGGTCGCTGTCGACCCCGAGGCCGCCGCCGACGAGGCCGCGTCCGACTCGGAGGAGAAGGTCTGACCGCCTGATCGTTCTCCCGCTCCACACAAGCACCTCTCGCAAGCCCGTCCCGCCGTCCAAGGTGGGGCGGGTTTTCGTTTTCGCCGAGTCGGCGCAACTTGACGCAGGAAAGGGCTCGACCCGGCGCGTTTTGAACAACAAGCGCCGACTCGGCGAAAGAGTTCGGGGCGGCGGGCAACCATCCACCGGGTTCAACTGGTCATTCAGGACATGATCACCACGCGTTCGCATCTCGGCGAACAGATCGATCTCGGAAAGGGTGGACCGGTGCGGGGACGCGAGTCGGACTTCGATGAGTTCGTCACGGCGAGGTCCACCTCCCTGCTCCGGACCGCCTACCTACTGACCCACGATCACGCCCTGGCCGAGGACCTCCTCCAGACGGCGTTGACCAAGGCGTGGTTCGCCTGGGACCGGATCGAGGGACGTCCGGAGCCGTACCTGCGCAAGGTGTTGGTCAACACCTACGCCTCCTGGTGGCGACGCAAGTGGAACGGTGAGGTGGCCACCGACGAGCTGCCCGAGCGGGCGCCGGCCAGCGACCACAGCGAAACGGCGTCGATCGGCCAGGACCTGTGGCGAGCGATGGACACGCTGCCGAGACGCCAGCGAGCCGTCATCGTGTTGCGCTACTTCGAGGATCTGACCGAGGCCCAGACCGCCGAGATGCTCGACTGCTCGGTCGGCACCGTCAAGAGCCAGACGAGCAAGGCCCTGAGCAAGTTGCGGATCGATCCCGCATTGGCCTCCAGCGAGGGTGAGGAGAAGTGATGACCGGAATCAACGAACTACGCCAGGCCCTCAACGACCAGGCCGCCGATGTGTCGGACCACGCGGTCGCGACCAGGTCGGGGGAGATCCGCGAGCGCGTTCGCGTCGTACGCCGTCGTCGGCGTGTCACCGTCGCGGGTTCCGCGGCCGCCATCCTGGCCGTCGGTGCCGGAGTCGCCCTGCTTCCGAACCAGTCTCCGTCACCCACCCCTGAGGTGGCCTCGATCGTGGGGCTGACTCCGCCGGAGGAACTCTCCTCCCTCGGATACACCTACACGTTCGACCGAGGTCTTGAGGGGGACGGCGACTCCATCTCCGTCGATCTCGCGGCCTCGAACGCGCCGCGTCTACTGTCCTGGGCGACGGAGGGGGACGACGACACCGTCGCGGTGACCGATGACCTACTCGGTGGCGAGGAAGCGGCCACTTATCGCAGCAGCGATTTCTCCGACTTCATCCTGGTCGGTCCGGGAGAGTCCGGGACCATCGACGTGCGGTCGGACGACGGATCCGAGGTCGGTGTGGCCATCTACACGGTGGATCTCGACGCGCGACCTCCCGGGCTGAGCGACGGCGGAGTCACCTTCCGCGACGAGGTGGCGGGCCAGCGACTCCTGGCCGCCGAGGTCGGGGCACCAGGGGTCAGTGACCTGGAGGTCCAGGCGATGACGAACTCGGAACTCACGGCCACCGCGTACTTCTGTGCGGGAGCACCTCGGGGCACCGTGCTGCACATCGAGAGTCCGCAGTCGGTCCTCACCAGCCGGCAGGACTGTGACGGTCCCACCCCGGTCGATGTCACGCCGAGTCGGTCGACGCAGACCGGGACAGGGGTGAACTGGGCGACGCGGATCTACCTGACCGACGGCCCGAGTGGACCGGTCATCGAGGGCGACGACGTACAGATCGGCGTAGCGCTCTACACGGTGCCGAACCCCTCGGACTCCGGGGTGTTCCAGCAGGCGGCACCCGATCTGGTGGAGTACCGCGGGCACACCTATCAGCGCGACGAGATCGTCGAAGCACCGCGAGGTGCGAAGCGGGCGCGGCTCCTGCTCGGCGACGCGGACCAACCCGCGTTGGCCTTCGGATACGCCCGGGCGCGGTCCGGAGTCACCCAGTTCACCTTCCAAGGTGTGCAGGACGGAGTGGGGGCGGGTGGCGATGTCGCGAGCATCGGGCTGGGCCTCTTCAGCGGGCCGGGCGCCGTGGCCGTCCTTCGTCGCTCCGGCGATGACGAGACCAGCCAGGCGGCGATCGTCACCTACGTCCGGGTCGACTGATCCCAGGCTTCGTCCAGTAGCCGGGTCGCGTCGTGTCGGGTCAGACCGGCGTGCCTCGCGGACGCCGCGAAGGCCGCCGCGGACGCGGCTACCTCGGCCGAGGTGTCACTGTGGGACGCGATGAAGGTGCCGCGACGACCCTCCGTCACCACGACCCCGTCGGCCTCCAGTTCCTTATAGGCGCGGGCCACCGTGTTGACGGCCACACCCAGTTCCGTGGCCAGGGCACGCACGGTCGGCAACTTCTGACCCGCTTCCAACTCCCCCTCTGCTGCGCGGCGGGCCAGCTGGGCGCGGATCTGTTCGAACGGCGGCACCTCCGCGAACTGGTCGAGCGGATGCATGTCCATCGCCCCAGCCTACGGAGGTGCCCGGATGTGATGAGGTGAGGACATGGAGAAGCTCATCCTCGTGATCGGGGAGTCCCTCATCGATCGGGTACGACGCAGCGATGAGGCCGAAGTGGACTTCCCCGGCGGCAGCGGAGCGAACACGGCCATTGCGCTGGCACGGCTGGGCCGGCCGGTGCAGATCGCCACCAGCTTCGCCCCCGACGAGTACGGCGACCTGCTCGCCCGCCACCTCGGCGCGGACGGTGTCGAGCTGGCCACCGACCCGGCGGCGATCCCTCGGACCTCTTCGGCGCTGGCCGAGATCGGGGCCGACCATGCTGCGACGTACACCTTCGACGTCGAATGGGCGCTGAACCCGATGACCCCGGGAGCGCCGGCACCCCTGTCGGTGCACGTCACCTCGTTGGCCGCGGTCCTGGAACCGGGCTGCTCCGACGCACGCGCCCTCGTGGAGAACCTGCGCGATTCGGCCACGGTGAGTTACGACATCAACGCCCGAGCCGCCGTGACCGGTGCGGGCCCGGAGATCGTGCAGCGGGTCGAGCAGATGGCCGCCCTCTGCGACCTCGTCAAGGCCTCGGACGAGGACTTCGAGACCCTGTGGCCCGACCTCGGCACCGACGGGGCCGTGGATCGAATCCTGTCGTTGGGCGCGTCCGCGGTGGTCGTGACCAGAGGGTCCGAGGGGGCGTCGTACCGGACGGTCGAGCACAGCGGCGAGGTGGCCGCGGCGAAGGTCGACGCGGTCGACACCATCGGGGCGGGCGACACCTTCTCGGCCGCCACCCTCGACGCCCTGGCGGCCCACGACCTGTTGGGGGCCGAGCGCCGGCAGGCTCTCGCATCCGCTGGACCCTCGGTCTGGTCGGACGTCCTGGGGTGGGCTGTGCGGGCCGCGGCCATCACGGTCGGTCGTCCCGGTGCGGACCCGCCGACCCGGGCCGATCTGGACTGAACGGCTCCAAGAACGACAACGATTGTCCGATTGGGCGATCGATTTCCTCCGATCCGTGACACGATCTCGCTGGTTCAGTCGGCGCGCGGGGGAGATCGATGACGAAGCAACGTGGTTCGGGGCGCCGCCATGTGCGGTCCTGGGTCTTGGTCCTCGCCCTGATGAGCGGGCTTCTGGTTCCTGCTCTCGCGGGTGCCGCCGGGGCCCCCGCCTCAGCGGGCGAGGGACGGATCATCGGGCAGGTGGTCGACCCCGCCGGGGTCCCCCTCTCCAATGTCGCGGTCACGGTCACCTGGATGGATCCCGTCACCACCCAGGACTACTACGGCACCCGGGCCCGGACCGATGCGCAGGGCGTCTACGACGTGACCGGACTCGACTTCGGCAAGCGCTACCTCGTTGGCTTCGACAGCGATGACCCCCGGTGGAGGCGGGAGTTCTACGACAACGCCTACAGCAACGACGCGGTTCGTCCCGTGGTGCTGAGTCAGAGCCGGTCGGTGTTTCGCGCCGATGCGGCGTTGGCGCCGACGCCTACTGTCTCCGGCCGGGTCACCGACCGAACAGGAGCCCCCCTGAGCGGGATGGACGTCAGGTGGTGCCCGACCGACTGCATCTACGGCGGCGGGAACCGCACGACCACCGACTCGGCCGGCTTCTACAACCTTCAGACCGACACCTTCGGAGACTTCGCCCTCAGGGTCCAGGACCCGGACGGGATCTACGCCACGATGTGGTGGGACGCGAGCGCCGTCGAGGGCGACGCGACCCGGATCGACGTGGTCGAGGGCGGGACCTCGGACATCGACGTGTCCCTTCCCGTGAGCGGATCCATCTCCGGCACGATCGACGCCCACGACAGTCCCGGCGAACGGTCCGCCAGGGTCGGGGCGTACGCGCGAACGAAGGACGGACACTTCGTCTCGGTCAACGGTGCGGAGACCGACGACGCAGGCGGCTACGTCATCAGGGGTCTGGCCCCGGGCACCTACCGGGTGGGGGTGAGCGAGTCCGACTACGCCTCGGAGATCTTCCCGGACCAGGACACCCCGCAGCAGGGCGACGACGTCGAGGTGCGGTCGGGGGTGACCACCGACGGGATCGACATGACCCTCGATCCGCTGAGCGTCATCACGGGTCGGGTCACCACGTCCCGCGGCGGAGGCCCGGTGGCGGGAGTCAACGTCAGTCTCGGCCTCCTTCAGCAGTCGGAGAGCACTCGGGAGGACGGGACCTACGAACTACGCGTCCAACCGGGTGAGTACGTCCTCCACTTCACCGAGCGCAACCACTACGAACAGTGGTGGCGGGGAGCGGCGACGAAGCAGGGGGCGCAGAAGGTCGTGGTGGCGAGGCGATCCACGGCGGGGGGAATCGACGCTCGGCTGACCGCCAAGTCCGCCATCGTCGGTCGGCTCACCGACCGGGACGGCCGACCCTTGTCCAAGGACGTGGCGGCCTACCGCGTCGGCCGACTGGGTTTCGGCGCGGCGGGCTCAGGACACTCCGACGTGGACGGCAACTACATCATCGACGGCCTCGAACCGGGCCGCTACCTCGTCCAAGGAGCCTCGAACCTGTTGGAGGCCCACCACGTGGGGATGTACTGGCCCAACGAGCTCTACCAGGAGGACGCCACCGAGATCACGGTCGGGTACAGCAAGGTGGTCGAGGGCATCGACATCGCTGTGCCGAAGGCGGCGTGGGTCTCCGGAGAGGTCTTCGGACGCGAGATCAACGACATCGTTGAGGTCTCCGCAGAGCGTCGTGAGGGCAACGGGTGGCGGCGACGCTGGGTGAGCCGGGCCGGCGGCTACGACGAAAGCTACAGCCTGGTCGGGCTGCCTGCGGGGCTCTACCGGATCCGGTTCGTCCACCGGACCACGAGCAGCAGCCGTACGCAGTTCTGGCGCAACGCCTACCGGGAACAGGACGCCACCCTCATTCGGCTGCGGGCCGGTCAGCGCGTCACCGGAGTGAACGCGCGGGTCGATGTGGTCCCGCGTCCGTTGCGGGTGCGGAACCGCCCGGTGATCCGGGGATCGGTCCGGGTCGGGAACCGGTTGCGCGCGGTCCGCGACCTGTACGACGCACGCCGGGTCTCGCGCGACTACGAGTGGCGGTTGGGGTCGCGGGTCATCAAGCGTGAGCAGGGACGGACCATGCGCGTGACCAGCGGGATGCTCGGGCGCCGGATCCAGGTTCGCGTGACCGCCCGCAAAGCGAGCCGGATTCCCGTCGAGGCACGCTCACGACGCTCGCCGAAGGTGCGTCGCTAGTCGCGTGTCCCTCAGCGTGCGCTCTAGCGCACTCTGAGCCCCACGAGAGGCCTCCGACGGGGCGGTGACAGAATCCGCGGGTGCGCCTGCGGATCGATCTTGCCTACGACGGCACCGACTTCCACGGCTGGGCAACTCAGCCCGGTTTGCGGACGGTGCAGGAGGAGGTCACGGCCGCCTTGGCCATGGTGCTGCGCGTCGTACCGGCCACGCGGGTGGAGGTCGTGTGCGCCGGCCGGACCGACGCGGGGGTCCACGCCCGCGGACAGGTGGTGCACGTCGACGTCGATGGTGTGGTGCCCAATCTCGTACGCCGCCTCAACGGGGTGCTGCCGCGCGACATCCGGGTGCGAGATGCGGTCGAGGCTGCCCCGGGTTTCGACGCCCGCTTCAGCGCCCTGTGGCGGCGCTACGCCTACCGGATCGCGGACTCCACTCAGGTGGTGGATCCGTTGACACGACGGCACGTACTGACCTGGGGGCACCGGTTGGACCTCGACGCGATGAACGCCGCCGCCGAGGAACTCCTGGGTCGCCACGACTTCGCGGCCTTCTGCAAACGCCGCGAGGGCGCCACCACGATCCGGACCCTGCTCGACCTGACCTGGGCGCGCGACGAGTCCGGGGTCGCGGTGGCCTCGGTGCGGGCGGACGCCTTCTGTCACAGCATGGTCCGGTCGCTGGTCGGCTGCCTGATGGCGGTCGGTGAGGGGCACCGTGACGCCGACTGGGTGATGGAGGTCCTCGCCGCGGGTGATCGCAACCCGGCGGTGCGGACGGCGCGCGCGCAGGGGCTGACCTTGGAAGAGGTGGCCTACCCACCCGATGCGGAACTCCTGTCCCGTGCAGAGCAGACTCGCGCCCGGAGGTCGATGTGAACCAGGACGACGTGAACCAAGACGATGTGAAGCAAGAGACTGACGACGCCGAGCACTACTTCTCCGCCGACCCCTCGGTCCCCTTCAAACGGATGCCGATCCGGACCACGATCTGGGGGCGTGAGCTCACCTTGGTGACCGGGTCCGGGGTCTTCGCCAAGGGCCGGGTGGACGTCGGCACGAGCGCGCTGTTCCGGGAGACCGAGCCACCCACCGCGGGCCGGATCCTGGACCTGGGCTGCGGGTACGGCGCCATCGGGCTGGCCATCGCTGCCGCCGGGGATGCTGTGGTGACGGGGGTCGAGGTCAACGAGCGGGCCGTGCTCCTCGCCAACGAGAACGCCAAGGCCCTCGGTCTGGTGGGTCGCTTCAAGGCGGTCACCCCCGAGCAGGTGCCGATCGAGGCGACGTACGACGAGATCTGGGCCAACCCGCCGATCCGGATCGGGAAGCCTGCTCTGCACGAGCTGCTGCTGACCTGGTTCGCGCGGCTCACCCCACAGGGTCGGGCGGTCATGGTGGTGGGCAAGAACCTCGGCGGCGACTCGCTTCAGCGTTGGCTCACCGAGCAGGGCTACCCGACCACACGGATCGGGTCCGACAAGGGCTTCCGCATCCTGGAGTCACGGGTCGCAGACCAGGCCCTGTAGGAGATTCACAGGTCAGGCACATGTCCAGCCGATGACTGGCACAGGTCGCGCCGACATGGTTCCGGTGTGTCGATCCCCCAACGTGCCAGGCATCTGGCTTCGCGACTGTCCCTCCGTCCATCTCGTCGGCTGGTTCTGATTGCCGTCGCCGCCCTCATTGCTGTGGGCGGCGCAGGCGCCTGGATGCTCACGCGACCCGCCGCCGAGACCGTGGAGGCGACCATCGCGGAAGCCACGATCGGCACCTACCAGACCACGGTCACCGCGACCGGAACGATCGAGCCGAGCAAACAGGCGGACCTGGACTTCTCCGTGACCGGGCGCGTGACGAACGTGAGCGTTGAGCCGGGGGACACGGTCAAGGTCGGTGACACGCTGGCCCAGCTCGACACCGCTGCGCTCGACGCGGAACTGGCGTCGGCGCGTGCCCAGTTGGAGGCCGCCGAGACCACGGCGGACGAAGACGGCGAAGAGTCCAGCGTGCAACGCGCCTCCCACGACGCGGCGGTCGCCAGCGCCGAGGCGACCGTCGTGGGGGCCGCACAGAGCCTCGACGCGGCCACGCTGACCGCCACCTTCCGTGGAACCGTTGCCGCTGTCACGGTGGAGGTCGGGGATCAGGCCGGCAGCGGGGCGACCTCCACGAACGCCGGGTCAGGGGGTGCCACGGCGACCACCGTGTCCACGGCAGCCGTCACGGTCATCACTCCCAAGACCTTCGTGGTCACTGCCGACGTCGCGGCCGACGACATCGATCAGGTCAGCGAGGGCCTGCAGGTCACCATCACGCCCAGCGGGGCCGCAGAAGACGTCTACGGCACCGTCGCGGAGGTGGGCCGCGTCGCGGAGGCCGACGACTCGGGAGCCGCGACCTTCCCGGTCACCGTGACGGTGACCGGAACACAAGACGGCCTCTACGCCGGCACATCGGCTGATCTGTCGATCATCGTCAAGCAGATCCCGGACGTTCTCACCGTGCCGACATCGGCGGTGAGCAGCGAGGACGGCACGACGTACGTCGACAAGATCGACGGTTCGACGACCGAGCGCACCACGGTGGAGGTGGGCCAGACCTTCGGCGCCGCCACCGAGATCACGGCCGGTCTGGTCGAGGGCGACCAGATGGAGGTCGCCGCGGTGGTCGGCCGCACGGGAGTCGACGGTGGGACGGAGAACCAGGCCCCCGGCATTGACCGGCAGGGTCGGGGAGCCGGTGGCGGTCAAGGGGACCTCGGGGGAAACCCGTGAGCGCCATCCTCGAGCTTTCCGGCGTACGCAAGGTCTATGACACGGGGGCCGTCCAGGTCGAGGCGTTGCGTGGTATCGACGCCCGGATCGATGAGGGGGAGTACGTCGCCGTCATCGGCCCGTCGGGGTCGGGAAAGTCGACGCTCATGCACATCCTCGGATGCCTCGACGTGCCGACCTCGGGCACCTATCGGCTCGCCGGGGAAGACGTCTCGACGATGAGCGAGGCGCAGTTGGCCGAAGTGCGGAACCGGCGGATCGGTTTCGTCTTCCAACAGTTCAACCTGCTCCGCAGCATGTCCGCCTGGCGCAATGTCGAACTCCCCCTGATCTACGCCGGCGTTCCTCCGGCCGAGCGTCGGGCCCGAGCCCATGCCGCCCTGACCCAGGTGGGTCTCGGGGAGCGGGCCGATCACAAACCCGGTGAGCTGTCCGGTGGTCAGCAACAGCGGGTCGCGGTCGCCCGAGCGTTGGTGACGGACCCGGCTCTGCTGCTCGCCGACGAACCGACCGGCAACCTCGACTCGCAGTCGACCGCCGACATCCTCGGTCTCTTCGACGGATTGGCCGCACGTGGTCGCACCATCGTGCTCATCACCCACGAGCACGATGTGGCAGCCCGGGCAGGGCGCACCATCGAGGTGCGGGACGGGCATGTCATGACAGCTGGAGGAGTGGCGTGAAGGCCGCCGTCGCCGAGAGTGCGATGACCTGGGGCGAAACCGTTCGCACCGGTCTCGAAGCGGTGCTCGCTCATCGGATGCGTTCGATGCTGACGATGCTCGGCATCGTGATCGGGGTTTCCTCGGTCATCCTGACCGTCGGCCTGGGCCAGGGTGCGCAGGACGAGGTGCGCGAACAGATCGACTCGCTGGGTAGCAACCTGCTCGTCGTGTCGCCGGGAAGTGCGACGTCCGAGGCCGGCGTACGCGGCGGATTCGGCTCGGCGTCCACCCTGACGCTCGCCGACGCCCAGGCGATCGCCGACCCGGAAGTGGTCCCGGACGTCTCGGCGGTCGCACCGACGACCACCTCGTCGACAGCGCTGGTCAGCGACGGCAACAACTGGACCACCACCTTGGTCGGTACCTCGGTGGCCTGGCTCGACGTACGCTCCCGCACCCTGTCGTCCGGGCGGTTCTTCACCGCCGACGAGGTGGCCTCGGGCGCCCGGGTGGTAGTGCTCGGCGCCGACACGGTCGATGAGCTCAGTCTGCGGTCCCCGGTCGGTCAGATCGTCACGGTCAACGGTGCGGCGCTGACCGTCATCGGCGTGCTGGAATCCTCGGGAGGGTCCTCAGCGGACGCCTCCCTCGACGACACCGCGGTCACTCCTCTGGCGACGGCCTCGGCCGTGACCGGGAGCACCGGTACGTCGGTGTCCTCGATCTACGTCGAAGGCAGAGACCAGGAGACGCTCGGCGCCGCCCACGCGGAGATCACGGCACTTCTCAGTAACCTGCACGACGTCACGAGCCTCGACGCCGACTTCACCATCACCAGTCAGGAGGCACTGCTCGACACGGCCAACTCGACCAACCGCACCATGACCGTCCTGCTCGGGGGCGTCGCGGCAATCTCCTTGCTGGTCGGTGGGATCGGGGTCATGAACATCATGCTGGTCTCCGTGACCGAACGGATTCGAGAGATCGGGCTGCGGAAAGCACTCGGCGCCACCCCACGGATGATCCGCCGCCAGTTCCTCGTGGAGGCCTCGATCCTCGGGCTGGCCGGCGGGGTGGCCGGTGTCGTTCTGGGCATCATCGGTTGGCAGGTCCTGCCGCCCCTGATCGATCAACCCGTCTCGCTATCGGTGCCCGCTGCCCTCGGCGCCCTGCTCACGGCACTGGCTCTCGGCATCGGCTTCGGTGTCTACCCGGCCGACCGGGCGGCCCGGCTCACCCCGATCGACGCACTGCGCAGCGAGTGACCCCCCCGACCCGGAGCATCGAGCTCCAGAACCACAGGAGAAGCATGAAGAAGCCACTGGTCCTCACCGTCCTCGCACTAGGGCTCGTTCTCGCGGGTTGCGGTAGCAGCGAGACCGCCACCGACACCGCAGCCGATACTGCCGCTGCCCCGGCACAGGTGGCAGCGGCCGGCGGCCGCGGTGGCGGCGTACCCGAAGGATCGGGTGAAGTCGTCCAGATCGACGGGTCGACCGCCCAGGTGCAGAACGACGCAGGTCAGGTCGCCGTCACCTGGACCAACGTGACGACGTTCACCCAGCAGGTGGACACCGATCTGGCCGGCGTGGCCGTGGGCGTGTGTGTCGCGGTGACCAGTGACGACGACAGTGAGGGGGAGGAGATCGCCGCCGGCGACGTACGCATCACCGAGATGGGGGACGAGGGATGCGCGCGCGGGGGTGGGAACGGCGCGAACGGTGTCGACGGCGAACGGACCGACACCGCACGCCCGCGCCCGACCGACCTTCCTGACGGCACAACCGAGGGCGCACCCGCGGGCGGCCGCGGAGAGGGTCGGGGAACCGGTGTCCTCGGTGAGGTGGTGTCGGTCTCCGAGACCGGCTTCACCGTCGCCGGGCAGGACCCGGAGGACGGGAGCACCACGGACATCGTGGTGAGCGTCTCCTCGGACGCGACCTTCACCGCCACCGCCGACGCCAAAGCCTCCGACATCACGGTCGGCCGTTGCGTAACCAGCGGAGGGGACGCCGACGACACGGGCTCCATCACCGCGGAGACCATCGCCATCAGTGATCCGGTCGACGGCGCGTGCGTCGCCGGTTTCGGCGGACGGCGCCCGCAGGCAACCGAATGAGGGGCCGGCCGGGCACCGTGGCGGTCATCGCTGGGGCCGTCCTGATCGCCGGCGGTGTGTCCTGGGCGACGGGTAGTACCGCTGGCAACTACCGCACCGCAGCCGTGGTCGTCGCCGACGTGGAGCAGACCTTGACCCTGACCGGAACCGTCGTGTCCTCGACACGTCGCGACCTGTCCTTTGGCGTCAGCGGAACCATCAAGGGTGTCGCGGTCAACGTGGGAGATCAGGTGAAGGCCGGTCAGGTAGTCGGTCGCCTCGACCCCGAGGACCTCGACGCGGCCGTCACCCGCGCCCGGGCCGGCCTCGCCCGGGCCAGAGCCCAACTGGAGACCGACCAGATCGCTCAGACGTCGACGGTCGCCTCGGCGATCTCGACCTTGGCGACGGCGTCGACGGTGACAGCGGCGTCGACGGTGACAGCGGCAGCATCGAGCGCCGCGCCCGCCACGTCGGTCGCACCGGACACCACGAACGCTGGCTCGGGTGGCGAGTCGGAAGGCTCGACCGAGCTGGACCAAGCACTAGAGACGTTGGCCGAGCAGCAGGACTCGGTCACCTCGGCACAGTCAGCGGCCTCCGAGTCGATCGCGACCGCGAAGGCCGCCCTCGAGGCCCAGGCGGCGGCCTGTGTGGTGGACGACGGTCCCGTCGAGGAGGGAGATGCGCCCGAGGACGGAGATGCCCCCGAGGACGACGATTCTCCCGACGAGGACTCCGGTGTCGGTCCGTCGACGCAGGTCGACTCGAACTGTGCCAACGCGTTGGCCGTCGTCCAGGGGGGACAGGACGAGGTCGCCGAGAGACAGGCCGCCTTGCAAGAGGCGTTGGGCGCTTTGAACGACACGTTGACCGAGGCCATCACGATCTTGGCGGAAGCGGAACCCGAGTCGGCACCAGCGCCGGACGAGGGGACCGGGGAGAACCCGCCATCCGTGACGCCTCAGGGAAACGCCGGCCAGGGCAGTGGGGCCGCCGAGAGCGGGGACCGGGAGAGCGAGAACCAGGAGAACGGGGACCGGGAGAGCGAGAACCAGGAGAACGGGGACCGGGAGAGCGAGAAGTCAGAGTCGACGGCCCCGTCCGCGAGCGACTCCGCTCCGTCGGCCAGTGAACGCTCCGACGAAGCACCCGCCGGGAGCATCGCCAGCGATCAAGCGGCCATCGACACGGCTGAGGCCGAGGTGACCGAGGCAGAGTTGGCGCGCAACGCGGCCACGATGACCGCCCCGTTCGCCGGGACCGTGCTCGACGTCGGATTCGCAGCCGGCGACGACGTATCGGCCGAGGACGTGACCGTGGTGATCGTCGGAGACGGCGGCTCGACCGTGACCACGACGGTGACGGTGGCCCAGGTCGGCCGGGTCGCCCAGGGTCAGTCTGTTCATGTGACCCCGGCCGGCTCCAACGAACCCGTCGACGGAACGGTCACTCAGATCGGCATCCTGCCGTCGACGACCGACACCGTCGCCTACCCCGTGACGGTCGATCTGGCCGACGACATCGCCGCTCCGGAGGGTGTCGGAGCGAGTGTCGAGATCGTCACCAGCACCGTGGAGGACGCCTTGACGGTGCCGTCCTCGGCGGTGGCGAACACCGGCCGAACCTCGGTGACGGTGCTTGAGGAGGGAGTGCCCTCGACCGTGCCGGTCACGGTGGGCGTGGTGGGTCCGAGCAGGACTTCGATCACCGAGGGAGTCGAGGTCGGACAACAGGTCGTGCTCGCTGATCTGGACGCGCCGCTGCCCGGCGCCGACACGGAGACGACCACCGGGCCCGGGGGACTGGGCGAGCGTCCAGGCGGTGCCGGAACCGGCGGTAGGGGAGTGCGTCCGGGGGGTCGGAACTGATCCCGGCCTCGTCCTTGGCGTCAGCGTCAGACGCGCGTGGGAGCCGGAGTCGACCGACGCTCCCAGCGGTTGCTGGCGAGGTGCACGCCCAGCGCCAAGAGGCCTCCGGCAACCAGGTCCACCACGTAGTGCTCGCCGTAGTAGACCAGCGTGATGCACATTAGGGTCGGGTAGATCACCAGCAGCCAACGCCACGGAGTGCGCAGACGGGCGATGCCGTAGATCGCGATCAGGACCGCGGTGCCGGTGTGCAGCGACGGCATCGCCGCGACCGGGTTGCCGACCCCTTGGAGGACGAGGTCGAAGCGGCCCAGACCGATGTCGGCCCAACCGCGGCTGGTGATGCGCACGACGTCGTCGGGCAGGAATCCCTCCTTGGCCGCCAACCACGGCGGTGCCATGGGGTAGACGAGGAAGACGACCAGCGCGGAGAGGTTGATGGCCAGGTAGCGGCGCATCCACATGACCCACTCGGCGCGGTTGCGCAGCCAGAGTACGGCGGCGATGGTCAGCCCGGTCATGAAGTGGGTGGAGTAGACGGTGGTGAACAGGACGTCGTACCACCGCGGTTCGCTGCTCTTCAGGCACGGATCGCCGCACCAGAGTTCCTGGAGTCGCTCGGTCGGGATGATCCCACCACCGAGCCACCGGTCGAGGTCGATGGGCAACTGGAACGAGACGGGTACGCCGAGTTCGTCGGTCAGTCCGCGTGAGAAGAAGTAGACGACCAACCCGGCGACCGGCAACCACCAGTCGCGCAGGAAGGCCAGGTGGTAGCGCCACGGTGCGTGGACGTTCCAGGCGATGGTCGCGAACCACAACCAGATGAAGATCTGGACGGTGTCGTTGGGCAGACCGAGGAACTTGCTCCACAGCACCAGGAGCACGGCGTACGTCGCCATCGCGACGAATCGCAACGGACGGTTGGCCGGCGCCAACGGGGGACGGACGGGGGCGGTTTGCGCCTCGTTCGTCACGGCCGCCATGGACCGGAGTCTAGGCGCGCTGCGCTCCGACGCCGTACGCCGGTTGAGGTGCGAGCGCAGGGCGGCCTGTACGCGGGTTGAGGTGCGAGCGCAGCGAGCCTCGAAACCAAGGAACCGATCTCGGAGAGGTTCCCGAGATCGGTTCCTTGGTTTCGAGGCTCAGGCCTTGACGGCCTTCGCACCTCAACCAGCGGATGGCTCAGGCCGATAGCGGGCCTCGCAACCAGCGTGGGTGGCTCTACTTCAGTGGATCCAGCGCCCCGTGTGCAGCGACGCCCTCGGAGAGGTGGCGCACGGCGTGGTTGCCGTCACCGAGGAGGTGGTCGAGCACCGTCAGGTGCGCGACGAACATGCCGACGTTGTACTCCATCGTGATGGCGATCCCGCCGTGCAACTGGATGGCCTCCTGGCCCACGTGGCGTCCGCCGCGGCTGACCTGCAGGGCGACCCGTGAGGCGGCCTCGGTCAGGCGCTCGGCGTCACCGCCGGCCACCACCATGGTGGCCCAGTCGACGATGCTCTGGGTGAGCTCCTGGGAGGTGTACATGTCGGCGGCCCGGAAGTTCAACGCCTGGAAGGTGTTGAGGGTGACGCCGAACTGCTTGCGGCTCTTGAGGTAGTCCACCGTCGCGGCGAGCAGGGTCTGCATCGCGCCGAGGGCCTGGTTGCCGGCCATCACGCGGGTGATGTCCATGACCGAGGCGATGGAGGTCGTGACGTCGGCGGCGGACTCGCCCAGCGGGGTCGCGGTGGCCCCGTCCAGGACGATCTTGGCCGCCCGGCCGCCGTCGATGGTGGGGTAGCCGGTGCGGGTCACGCCGTCGGCATCCCCGGCCACGAGGAACAGGCCGGTGCCCCCGTCGGGCAGGGCCGCGGAGACCACCAGGTGGTTGGCGCGGGCGCCGTGGGCGACCGGCTCCTTGGTCCCGGACAGGGTCCAGGCGTCGCCGTCCTGCGCGGCGGTGACCCCGGTGGCGCTGGGGCTCCACCGGCTGCCAGGCTCGTCATGGGCGAAGGCGAGCACGCTCTGCCCCTCCGACAGCGCGCCGAGGACGTCGGCCCGCTGCTCCGGCGTACCGACCGCGGAGACCAGGCCGCCGGCCAGGACCACGGAGGTCAGGAAGGGCTCGGGGGCGATGACGCGGCCGAGTTCCTGGCACACGATGCCGATCTCGACGGGGCCGGCACCGACACCGCCGTCCTCCTCGGCGAAGGGGAGCCCGAGCAGGCCCATCTCAGCCATCCGGGTCCACATCTTCTCGTCGAAGCCGGGGTCCTCGTTGGCGGTCTGCCGACGGGTCTCGAAGTCGCTGTAGGTCTTGCCGACCAGGCCGCGCACAGCCTCGCGCAGTGCGTCCTGCTCGTCGTCGTAGCTGAAGTCCATCTCAGTGTCCGTTCTTGTTCTGGTCGGGTGCGTCAGAGGCCGAGGATCGCGCGGGAGATGATCTGCCGCTGGATCTCGTTGGAGCCGCCGTAGATGGAGGCCTTGCGCAGGTTCAGGTAGTTGGGAGTCGACAGGCGGGCCCACTCGGAGAGCTCCGAGTCGTCCCCGGCGCCGGAGGCGGCCGCGGCCGGCCCAGCGATGTCGACCATCAACTCGCTGACGGCCTGCTGAATTTCGGTGCCCTTGACCTTCAGCACCGACGAGGCCGGGTGCGGCTCGCCACCGTCGGAGTGGGCGACCACGCGCAACGCGGTGAGCTCGAGGGCGAGCAGTTCGTTCTCGAGCTCGACGATGCGGGCCCGCAGAAGCGGGTCGTTGGCGAGTTGGTCGCCCGCGAGCTCCTTGGCCTGGGCCAGGTTGCGCTTGATGGTGCCGACCGGCGCCACGCCGACGCGCTCGTTGCCGAGCAGGAACTTCGCGATCGTCCAGCCACCGTTGAGCTCGCCGACCAGGTTCTCGGCGGGAACGCGGACGTCGTCGAACCAGACCTCGTTGACCTCGTAGGAACCGTCGACGAGCTGGATCGGGCGGACCTCCAGACCGGGGCTCTTCATGTCGATGAGGAGCATCGAGATGCCGGCCTGCTTCTTCACGTCGGGGTCGGTGCGGACCAGGTTGAAGATCCAGTCGCCGTACTGGCCCAGGGTGGTCCAGGTCTTCTGTCCGTTGACCACCCACTCCTCGCCGTCCTTGACCGCGCTGCAGCGCAGGCTGGCCAGGTCGGATCCGGCGTCGGGCTCGGAGAAGCCCTGGCTCCACCAGATCTCGAGGCTCGCGGTCTTGGGGAGGAACTTGTCCTTCTGCTCCTTGGTTCCGAACTCGGCGATGACCGGTCCGATCATGGAGGCGTTGAAGGCGAGCGGCAGGGGCACGCCGGCCATCTGCATCTCTTCGTTCCACAGGTGACGCTGGAGCTCAGACCAGTTGCGGCCGCCGTACTCCTCGGGCCAGTGCGGGACAGCGAGACCGGCGTCGTTGAGGATGCGCATGCTCTGGACGATCTGCTCCTTGGAGAGCTCACGTCCGGCAATCACGTCGTCGCGGATCTCCTGGGGGACCTCGGTGGTGAAGAACGTCCGCATCTCTTCGCGGAACTTCTCGTCTTCGGGGGACAGGGCGAGTTGCATGCTGGTGAGCCTCTCGGTCGGGCCGGATCGTGTCAGTGTCGCTGTCACCATCATGTCCTGTGGCTGGTGAGCAGCGCCACTGAGGTGGTGGAGGTGTGACCAGCGCAGTGAGGAACCTCGAAGCCTCGGAAGGGGCCTGCAGCAGGAACGAACGCCAGGCAGGGGTAGAGAAGGACCCGTCAAACGTGCAATGGGCGGTCCCCGCGACGTGGTTCCACTGTTTCCGACTGCCGATCACGTCCATTGCACGTTTGACGGTCATGCCACCCGGCTCTTGGCGGCGGCCCGCAAGGTCCGCAGCACGTGGGCCGGCGAAAGCATGACCTGCTCCCAGTTGAATCGCAGGACCAGCCAGCCTGCGATGGCCATCGCCGAATAGCGGACGCAGTCGCGGCCGTGGGCCTGTTGGTCGGTGTGCCAGGTCCAGGAGTCCGCCTCGATGATGATCCGACGGTCGGCGTCGACGAGATCCGGGTGGAAAAGCCCGTGCCCGGTGCGGACCGGGAGCTGAGGCTCCACGCATAAGCCGGGTACGTCGAGCGCGAGCGCCCGCAGCATCGACTCGAACGGATTGGCGGAGCGCCCGTCCGCAGCCGCGGCGACCCGACGTACCTGCTCGGACCCGGGGCCCCGCGAGGCGGCTGCCGCTGCCCTTAACCCCTCGGTGCTAATCGCTCCGCACCGCAGCGCGGAGTCCGCCACCGCCAGGGCCTCACCGAAGGGCAACTTCCGGGCGCAGTCGAGGACCGTCCGCAGGGGAGTGGTCACCCCGTCGAGGATCTCGTCCTCGCTGAGGTCGGCGTGGCTGACGGCGACGCGCAAGCGCAGGGTTGTCGCGACCTTCCGGTTGCGCGGCACGATCACCCAGGCCCGGTCCGGTGGCCACGCCACAGGCCAGCCCCAATGCTGCGCCGCACTGAGGTGGGACAGCACGCCCGTGATCTCGGATGCCGCTTGGCGGTGTCGATCGGCGTCGGTCAGGCCGTAGCGACCGCGAGCCAACCGCCGTACGGCGCCACGTCGTACGCCGGCCCGCAGCTTCGCCTTCGACGTCAGCCCCGTGACCTGACCGGTCGTCCCGAGTCCACCCAGTCGGCGGAGAGCCTCCGCTGCCTCCATGGGCCGAGGATGCCCCGGCGACGAGGTCAGCGCATCCGGCTATCCACAGGCTGCAACCAAACCCGGATGCGCGGACCCCACCCGATGCCGCACAATCACCCCACGTGGGACATGTCGAAGTCAGTGCGGTGCGTTACGAGCTACCCGACGGGCGGGTGCTCCTCGACGAGGTCTCCTTCCGGGTGGGGGAGGGCGCCAAGGTCGCGTTGGTCGGGGCCAACGGCGCGGGCAAGACCACGCTGCTGCGGATCATCACCGGCGAGCTCATCCCGCACGCCGGAGCGGTCACCCGCACCGGGGGACTGGGCATCATGCGCCAGATGGTCGGCGCCGGACTCGGTGAGGCCCCGACGGTCGCCGATCTCCTCCTCACCGTTGCGCCCCCACGGGTCAGAAGCGCTCAGGCCGAGGTCGACCGACTCGAGCTCGCGCTGATGGAGTCCGACGACGAGAAGACCCAGATGGCCTACGCCACCGCGCTGAGCGAGTTCGCTGACGCGGGCGGGTACGACGTCGAGGTCACCTGGGACGTCTGCTGCACCGCCGCGCTCGCCTTGCCCTACGACAAGGCGAAGTACCGCGCGCTGTCCACGCTCTCCGGCGGCGAGCAGAAACGCCTGGTGCTGGAGTACCTCCTCGCCGGACCCGACGAGGTCCTTCTGCTCGACGAACCGGACAACTTCCTCGACGTACCGGGCAAGATCTGGCTCGAGCAGAAGATCTCCGCCTCCGACAAGACCATCCTGTTCATCAGCCACGACCGCGAACTACTCGACAACACCGCGACGCGCGTGGTGACCGTGGAGCTGAGCGCCGCCGGCAACTCCGCGTGGACCCACGTGGGGGGATTCACCAGCTACCACCAGGCCCGCGCGGATCGCTTCGCCCGCTTCGAGGAGCTGCGCAAGCGCTGGGACGAGGAGCACGAGAAGCTCAAGAAGCTGGTCCTGCACTACAAGATCAAGTCGGAGTTCAACGACGGGATGGCCAGTCAGTACCGCGCGGCCCAGACCCGGTTGCGGAAGTTCCTCGAGATCGGCCCGCCGACCGAGCAGCCCCGCGAGCAGCAGGTCACCATGCGCCTCACGGGCGGTCGCACCGGCAAGCGCGCCGTGGTCTGCACCGACCTCGAACTGCGCGGTCTGATGAAGCCCTTCGACCTCGAGGTCTGGTACGGCGAACGCGTGGCCGTCCTGGGTTCCAACGGCTCGGGCAAGTCCCACTTCCTGCGGCTGCTCGCCGCCGGCGGATCCGACCCCGACGTCGAACACCGGCCCGTCGACGACCACCCGGTCGATCCGGTCGATCACACCGGTCGCGCGAAGCTCGGTGCCCGGGTGCGCCCAGGATGGTTCGTCCAGACCCACGAGCACCCCGAGCTGATGGGTCGCACCCTCACCGAGATCCTGCACCGGGGCGACGGCCGGGATGGTGGCCGTGGCGGAATGGGCCGCGAGGCCGCGGCCCGGGTGCTGGACCGCTATGAGTTGGCCTACGCCTCGGAGCAGAAGTTCGAGAGCCTCAGCGGTGGTCAACAGGCGCGGTTCCAGATCCTGCTGCTGGAACTGTCCGGGGCCACCCTGCTGTTGCTCGACGAGCCCACCGACAACTTGGACGTCCAGTCCGCCGAGGCGCTCGAGCAGGGGTTGGAGTCCTTCGACGGCACCGTCCTGGCCGTCACCCACGACCGCTGGTTCGCCCGCGGCTTCGACCGGTTCCTGGTGTACGGCGCGAGCGGTGAGGTCTACGAATCCGACGGAGCCGTCTGGGACGAGGGGCGCGTGCAGCGGGCGCGCTGAGCGAGCTGGGACTGCGTCCGGTCGGTGATCCGGGTCGTGGGTTCCCGACCGCTCAGTAGCCTGTTCTCAGGCACACGACCCGATCGGGTCCGGGCCACGACATTCGCGAAAGTACTTGTGTCACCGTGTCGCAGGTGTCACGATCCTCCTCGCCCCAGGTCCGTGACGAAAGGCTCCCATGTCCTCGCTGGAGAAGGTCCTCAGAAGTACGCCGCCCCCCAGCGTCGCGGCGCTACCGGTCGACGTACAGGACCGCTTGGCCGAGCAGATCCGGGACGCGCGTCGACGTCAGATCGAGCGGACCGGGGTCGCGGTGGACAAGGCGCTCAAGGGCGTTCCGCTGCCGGTGCGGGGCGTCGTACGCAAGGCGATCCGCGGATGACCAGCACCGTGCGATGCCGGCCCGCGCTGAGCCGACTGGCCCGCGCCCTGGAGGTCGACGTCAGTGAGCTCGTCGGGCTCGACGACGTCCCCGACGCCGACCTGCGCGCGCTCTACGACCAGGTCAACCACGCGCTCTACGGGCAGGGGAAGCAGGCCTACGCACGCGTGGCCAACCTGACCCGGACCATGCCCTCGCCCTTGGCCGCCAAGCTGGCCGAGAAGTTCCTGCCCCCGTTCCTCGGCGCGCGAGTGGCCGAGCAGTTGCCTTCCGCCAAGGCGCGCGACCTGGTCTCGCGGATCTCGTTGGACTATCTGGCCGACCTCGCTATCGCCCTGGATCCGGTGGGGGCCCGCCCGGTCATCCACGAGATCCCGGCCGAGCGCATCGGGGAGGTGGCCAGGGTCCTGTTCGACCGGGGCGAGTACGAAGCGATGGCAGAGTTCGCCCGCGCCGTCACCCCGGACGCCCTGCTCGCGGTGTTGGACCAGGCCAGCTCGGCCGACCTCGTCGAGGTGTTGCCCCTGCTCGAGTGGGGGCCGGCCCTGGATGAGGTTCTTCCGCGACTCTCTCCCGAGAAGGTCGACGGCCTCGTCGCTGGTCTCAGCGCGGCACAACTGGCCGATCTGGCGATCGCGATGGACCTCCAGCCCCTGCAGCCGATCCTCGAGGGCCTCTCGGACGAGGCGGTGTCGGGCGCCGTCCGAGAACTGTTCGCCCGCGGGGAGTACGTCGCCGTGGCCGGCCTGGCCGGTGCGGTGCCGCCGCGCCTGATCAACGTGGCCGTCGAGGTGGCGTCTCCCCGGGACGTCGAGGCGATGCTGCCCCTGCTGCAGGACAGCCCCGGGCTCGAGTCGGTCCTGGCATCACTCTCCGCCACCAACCAGTAGGCAACCAACCGCGCCATACACGACCAGGGCCCCGCCTCTGCGTGAGAGACGGGGCCATCGGTCGGGCGTTCAGCAGGACCGGATCAGGAAGTCGTGCTGTCCGCGTCGCTGCCCAGCGTGAGCGTGGTGCTCTGCGACTCGCCGTTGCGTTCGTAGGTCACGGTCACCTCGTCGCCGGGCCGGTAGGCCCGGATGGTGGCGACCAGAGAGCTCGAGCTGGTGATCGGAAGATCGTCGATCCCGGTGACCACGTCGTCGGCTTCGAGGCCGGCGTCGGCGGCGGCCGAGCCGGCGGTGATCTCCCGCACCAGCGCACCCTCGGTCACCTCGGCGCCGGTCGGGTTGTCGACGTTGCCGACCGAGATTCCCAACCGGGCGTGGGTGGGGGTCTCGCCGGACCGCATCTGCTCGACGATCGGAAGGACCTCGTCGATCGGGATGGCGAAGCCCAGTCCGATGGAGCCCGACTCCGCGCTCAGACCGCTGCTGGTGCTGCGGATGGAGGAGTTGATGCCGACCAGGTTGCCGTTCAGGTCAACCAGCGGTCCGCCGCTGTTGCCCGGGTTGATCGCCGCGTCGGTCTGGATCGCGGGGTACGTCGTGGAGTTGCCGTTCCCGTCGCTGCCGACGTCGACGGGCCGGTTCAAAGCGCTGACGATGCCGCTGGTGACGGTGGCGTCGAGGCCGAACGGGGAGCCGATGGCCACCACGTTCTGCCCGACGTTGAGGGACTTGGACTCACCGAGTCCGATGGGCGTGAGCCCACTGACGCCCTGGGCCTTGATCAGCGCGGTGTCGGTGAGCGGGTCGAGCCCGATGATCTCTGCGGCGGCCTTGGTGCCGTCGTTGAACGAGACCGTGATCGTGCCGCCGTTCTCGGCGACCTCGGCGACGTGGTTGTTGGTCAGGATCTCCCCGTCCGAGGACAGGATGATGCCCGAGCCGGAGCCCTGCTCGCCCTGACCGGAGACGTCGAGCTTCACCACGGAGGGCAGCACAGCGGAGGCCACCGAGGCGACGCTGCCGTCGACCAGCGGTTCGGCGGAGGTCGAGGTGACCTGCGACGTACTGACCGAGGAGTTGCTGCCGCTCGAGGCGTTGTCGTCGTTCAGTGCGGAGTACGCCGCGGCGCCACCGATCCCCGCACCACCACCCACGAACAGGGAGGCCGCGATCACCGCGGCGGCGAAGCCGACCCGACCGCGGCCGGCGGGCTTGGGGTCCGGGTACCCCTGAGCCGCCGGGGAGACCGGTGGGGCAGCCGGGGGAGGGCCGAGGGGGCTGCCGAATCCACCGGCGTACGGCGGAGGCGGGGCCATCTGGTCGCGGTCGAAGGACCGCGTCTCCTCGACGGCGTCAGCAGGCAGACCAGGCAGCGCCTGGGTGCTGTCGAAGGGCCCCCCGGTCGATCCGCCTGTCGGTCCGTCGAACGGGCGGTCCTGCGGGTCGCCCTCGGCGGGGGGGAAGGTGCTGTCGTTGTTCATAGCCCCACTGTGTCGGGTCAGTCTGTGACTAACCTGAGACTCCACTTGGTGTCCCCAAAGAATGCCCACCCTGTGGCCCAGGTCACCCCCGGTCCGGCAGGATGCCCCCATGAGTGCACCCACACCGCAATTCGTCGATGACCTGATCGCCCACTGGGCCCAGCAGACCCCCGAGGCAGAGGCGATCACCTACGGCCCGCGCACCTTCACCTGGGCGCAGTGGGATGAACGGGTACGCCGCAACGCCGGCGGGCTCCAGGCCCACGGCATCGGTCGGGGTGACGTGGTGGCCTTCCTCGACAAGAACCACCCGGCGTGCGTCGAGACGAGCCTCGGCGCGGCCTCGCTGGGTGCGGCCAACGCGGTCATCAACTGGCGGTTGGCCGGGGACGAGGTGGATTACGCCGTCAACGACTCTGGCGCGAGGGTGCTGTTCGTCGGCACCGAACTGATGCCGACGATCGAGAAGCTGAAGGACCGTCTGACCAGCGTCGAGCGCATCATCGAGGTCACCCCGGACGGGGAGAACGACGCCTATGAGTCCTGGCTGGCCGAGCAGACGCCCATCAGCCGGCCCGACGACGTCGACCCCGAGGACGTCTGCCTGGTGCTGTACTCCTCCGGCACCACCGGGCGACCCAAGGGCGTCATGCTCACGCACACCAACATGATCGAGCACACGCTGAATGCCCACGAGGGCTGGAGTTTCGAGCCCGGGGACAAGTCGATGGTCGCGATGCCGCTGTTCCATGTGGGCGGGTCCTCCTACGTCCTGTTCGGGATCCACGACGGGGTCCCGAGCGTGATGACGCGTGAGCCCGACGGCGCCTCCCTGGCCGGGGCGATCCTCAACGGTGCCAACCGCACGTTCCTGGTGCCCGCCGTACTCGCTCAGGTGCTGCAGGCCGGTCCCGAGGCGGTGAAGCTCTTCGCTGCTCTGAAGACCTACACCTACGGCGCGGCCCCGATGCCGCCGCCGCTGCTGCGCGCCGCGATGGAGGCCTGGCCCGACACCGACTTCATCCAGGTCTACGGGCTCACCGAGGTCGCCGGTGTCGTGACGCACCTGATGCCCGAGGCGCACCGCGACGCCGCGCACCCCGAACGCCTGGTCTCGGCGGGGACCCCGATCCCGGGCACCGAGGTGCGGATCATGGACCCTGAGACGCTGGCGGAGATGCCGGTGGGGGAGCACGGCGAGATCTGGTTGAAGACCAAGCAGTTGATGAAGGGCTTCCTCAACAAGCCCGAGGCGACCGCGGAGGTCATCACCGAAGACGGGTGGTTCCGCACCGGCGACATGGGCAAGGTCGACGCCGACGGCTTCGTGTTCGTCGAGGACCGGATCAAGGACATGATCATCTCCGGTGGGGAGAACATCTACTCACCCGAGGTCGAACGCGTCCTGGCCGAACACCCCGCCGTCATGGAGTGCGCCGTCATCGGGATCCCCGACGACACCTGGGGCGAGACGGTCAAGGCGGTGGTCTCCCTCAACGAGGGCCAGTCGGCCACCGAGGCCGAGATCATCGCCTACTGCCGCGAGCACCTCGCCGCCTTCAAGTGCCCCAAGTCCGTGGCCATCATGGGCCCGCTGCCTCGCAACCCGACCGGGAAGATCCTCAAGCGGGACCTGCGGGCGCCGTACTGGGAGGGTCGGGACCGCTCGGTCAACTGATCTCTCCGTGAGTCGGCGCAAGTTGACGCTCGAACGGGCACTCGGCGCCTCTTTTACAAGTAGCGCCGACTCGCGCTCGGTTGGGGTGTCGGTGGGTGGTGCGAGGTTGGTCGCATGAACGACGACGGCGCACCCCGCTACTGGATCAACACGGTCAGCCTCGATCACGTCCTGACCGGAGTGGAGGGTGGGTTCACCCAGGCCGACCACGGTCGCAGCACCCGCCTGTCCCGGCTGTCCCGTGGTGACGCGATCGCCTTCTACTCCCCGCGTCTGTCGCTGGCGGCCGGTCGCCCGCTCCAGTGCTTCACCGCGTTGGGGACGATCGATGACGACGAGGCCTACCAGGTGGAGATGGGACCTGACTTCCACCCGTGGCGACGGCGGGTGGTGTTCGAGGAGGTTGGCCGCGCGCCGATCCGCCCGTTGTTGGGGGCGCTGGGTTTCATCACCGACGAGAAGCGCTGGGGGTTCCCGTTCCGGCGCGGGCTCTTCGAGGTGGTGTCCGGTGACTTCGGGGTCGTCGCGGGAGCGATGCGGGACGCTGTCGTGGAGTAGGCGGACTGGAGGGGGTCAGGCGGGGAGCCCGCGGTCGCGGAGATCCCGCCGCAACTGGGCGGCGTCGGTGAAGCGGATCCCGTCCATCCCGACCGCGCAGGAAGCCACGACGTTGTCGGCCCGGTCGTCGATGAAGATGAGGTACTCGGGGGAGTGGCCGGCTCGAGCTGCGGTGAGTTCGAAGATCCGGGGATCCGGCTTGGCGATGCCTTCGGTGCCGGAGACGACCACACCCTGGAGGAGCCCCAGGAAGTCGAACATCGCGGGGGCGTTCGGGTAGAGCTCGTGGGACCAGTTCGTCAGACCCCACATGGGGACGTCGGCGGCGTGCAGGGCCCGGAGTATGTCGACCGATCCTGGGACCTCGCCGACCAGCGACCGGGGGAAGTGCTCGCGGTAGGCGCGCGCGTGGGATAGCCAGTGGGGATGGCTGTCCGCCACGGCGGCTTCCGCCTCGGCCCACGTCATACCCCCGTCGGGGCCGTGGTTGTAGCCCATGAAGTCGAAGTCCTCGGCGCCCAGGAAGCGGTTGGCCTCCTCGGCGCCCACCCCCGCCGCGATCGCGGCGTGCGGCTGCCAGTCGATGAGGACGTTGCCCAGATCCCACACGATCCCGCGCGGGGGCGTCATACGGGCCAACCTTGGAATACGGGCCAACCTTGGACGACGAAACTCATGCTTGGACGAGAAAGTTTCATCGTCCAAGCATGAGTTTCACCGGCCGGCCGGTGAAACTGGCGCGTCAGGCCCAACGCTCGGAGGCGGGCACGAAGGTCAGCTGACGCTCACCGGTGTAGACCTGCTTGGGGCGAGCGATGCGCTGCTCCTTGTCCTGCACGAGCTCATCCCACTGGGCCAGCCAGCCGGGCGTCCGGCCGATGGCGAACAGAACGGTGAACATCTCGGGCGGGAACTGGAAGGCCTCGTAGATGAGGCCGGAGTAGAAGTCGACGTTGGGGTAGAGCTTGCGGGAGATGAAGTAGTCATCCTCCAGCGCGATCTTCTCCAGTTCCTTGGCGATGGCCAGGAGCGGGTTGACCCCGGTGACCTCGAAGACGTCGTCGCAGGCCTTCTTGATGATGGTGGCGCGCGGGTCGTGGTTCTTGTAGACCCGGTGACCGAAGCCCATCAGTCGTTCGTTGCCGTCCTTGACGCCCTTGATGAAGGCGGGGATGTTCTCCACCGAACCGATGCGGCGCAGCATCCGCAGCACCGCCTCGTTGGCGCCACCGTGCAGCGGGCCGTAAAGGGCTCCGACTCCGGCGGAGACCGCGGAGTAGGGGTCGACCTGCGAGGAACCCACCGAGCGGACCGCGTTGGTCGAGCAGTTCTGCTCGTGGTCGGCGTGCAGGATGAACAGGATGTCGAGGGCCTTGACCAGACGCGGGTCGGCGTCGTAGCGGCGCTCGCTCATCTTGAACAGCATCGACAGGAAGTTGGCGGTGTAGCTCAGATCGTTGTCGGGGTAGATGAACGGCTTGCCCTGCGCGTGACGGA
Organism: Nocardioides salsibiostraticola; assembly: GCF_054783655.1. Classification (NCBI taxonomy): domain Bacteria; kingdom Bacillati; phylum Actinomycetota; class Actinomycetes; order Propionibacteriales; family Nocardioidaceae; genus Nocardioides; species Nocardioides salsibiostraticola. Next base: position 358,254 of record NZ_BAAGQD010000027.1, read on the forward strand.
AGGACCAGGCACCCAGGGTCGGCATCTTGGCGATCATCCGGACGATCTGCATGTGCCGGTTGTCGGCGTCCTGGATCTGGCTGGCGTCGGGGTAGAACGTAGAGAGCGCCCCGACCGAGGCCATCAACATGCCCATCGGGTGGGCGTCGTAGCGGAAGCCCTCCATGAACGACTTGACGTTCTCGTGGACGAACGTGTGGTAGGTGATCTCGTGGGACCAGGTGTCGTACTGCTCCTTGGTGGGCAGGTCGCCGTGCACCAACAGGTAGGCCACCTCGAGGAAGTTGGACTTCTCCGCCAACTGCTCGATGGGGTACCCGCGGTACTCCAAGATCCCCTTCTCGCCGTCGATGAACGTCACCGCGCTGCGGCACGAGGCGGTGTTGACGAAGCCAGGGTCGTAGACCGCCAGACCCGGTTCGTCCTCGGAAGTCTTGATCTTCCCCAGGTCGGCGCCCTTGATGGCACCGTCTGTGATGGGCAGGTCGTATTCGGACCCGGTACGGTTGTCGCGAACGGTGAGGGAATCAGTCACGGGCCCAACTTAGTCCGATCACCTAGAGTGGGGGAAGTTGGCCCGCTTGACTGGTCGTTTTGACCCAGCCGTCCGCAGCGACCTAAACTCGTGCGGTCGCGACCTGCCCCGGTCGTCCGCGCCAAGTTCCACTCCGGCCGGATGCCCTGTGAGCGCGGCCGACAACACGATCAAGCAGCACCATTCTCATCCATGCCCCGACCGACGTAAGGCCTCTACCGTGCGCACGTTTAGCCCGAAGCCCGCTGACATCAAGCGTGAGTGGCATGTCATCGACGCCGAAGACATCGTCCTCGGCCACCTCGCCGTCCAGGTTGCCAAGCTCCTGCGTGGCAAGCACAAGGCCACCTACGCCCCGCACATGGACATGGGTGACTTCGTCGTCGTCGTCAACGCGGAGAAGGTGGCCCTGTCCGGCACCAAGCGCACGACGAAGATGACCTACCGCCACTCCGGTTTCCCCGGCGGTCTGACCGCCACCCCGATCGGCGAGATCCTCGAGAAGGACGCCCGCAAGGCCGTCGAGAACGCGGTGTGGGGCATGCTCCCCAAGAACAAGTTGAGCCGCGCCCAGCTGAGCAAGCTCAAGGTGTACTCCGGCCCGACGCACCCGCACGAGGCGCAGCAGGCCAAGCCGTACGAGATCACCCAGATCTCTCAGTAGTACCCCCACCGTTCAGACCATTCCAGAGCACCAGAGTTAAGGATCACCGTGTCGGAGAGCAGCACCGAGGTCGAGGAGACCTACCAGACCGACGAGCAGGGCGTTGCCTACAGCTCGGAGTCCGCGGCGTCGGCTGACGCCCCCGAGCGTCCGGCGACCATCGCCCCGGCCGCCGCGACCGGACGTCGCAAGGAGGCCGTGGCCCGTGTTCGCATCGTCCCCGGCACCGGAGTGTGGACCGTCAACGGCCGCGCCCTGGACTCCTACTTCCCGAACAAGCTGCACCAGCAGGTCGTGAACGAGCCGTTCAGCGCCCTGCAGCTCGAGGGTCGCTTCGACGTCATCGCCCGCATCCACGGTGGCGGCATCACCGGTCAGGCCGGCGCCCTGCGTCTCGGCGTGGCCCGCTGCCTCAACGAGATCGACCTCGACGCCAACCGCGCCACGCTCAAGAAGGCCGGTCTGCTCACGCGTGACGCCCGCGTCATCGAGCGCAAGAAGGCTGGTCTCAAGAAGGCCCGCAAGGCGCCTCAGTTCAGCAAGCGATAGGTCGAAGGTAGCCACCTGTGGCTCGCCTCTTCGGCACAGACGGGGTCCGGGGACTCGCGAACGGTGATCTCACCGCTTCGCTGGCCCTGGACCTTTCTGTTGCCGCCGCCAGGGTCCTCGCCGAACACGGTGAGTTCACCGGCCACCGACCCCTCGCGGTCGTTGGCCGGGACACCCGCATCTCGGGTCAGTTCCTCGAGGCCGCTGTCGTCGCAGGTCTGGCCTCGGCCGGTGTCGACGTCATGCTCCTGGGGGTTCTGCCCACCCCCGGAGTCGCCTACCTCACCGACGTCCTGGGCGCCGACCTCGGCGTGATGCTGTCGGCCTCGCACAACGCGATGCCCGACAACGGCATCAAGTTCCTGGCCCGCGGCGGCGTGAAGCTGAACGACGAACTCGAGATCGAGATCGAGGGACGTCTCCACGAGGACTGGACCCCACCCACCGGCGGCGCCGTCGGGCGGGTCAGCACCTACGACGACGCCGTGGTGCGGTACGCCGACCACCTGGCCCTCACCGTGAGCCGACCCCTGGTGGGCCTCAAGGTCGTCGTCGACTGCGCCGAGGGTGCCGCCGCTATGGCAGGACCGGCCGCTCTGCGGCAGGCCGGGGCCGACGTGATCGCCATCCACGACCAGCCCGACGGGCTGAACATCAACGAGCGCTGTGGCTCCACCGACCTCACCTCGCTGCGGCAGGCCGTGCTCGAGCACCAGGCTGACGCCGGTTTCGCCTTGGACGGCGACGCCGACCGGTGCCTGGCCGTGGACGCGGCCGGCGAGATCGTGGACGGCGACCAGATCCTCGCCATCCTGGCGATCTCCATGGCGCAGGCGGGCACCCTCGCCAAGGACACGGTCGTGGTGACGGTGATGAGCAACCTCGGTTTCGTGCAGGCCATGCAGAAGGCCGGCCTCGGGGTGCGCCAGACCAAGGTCGGTGACCGTTACGTCCTGGAAGCGATGCGGCACTCCGGCTACAGCCTCGGTGGTGAGCAGTCCGGTCACGTGATCATGAGCGAGCACGCGACCACCGGGGACGGCGTACTCACCTCCCTGCACGTCCTGGACCGGATGGCTCAGACCGGCTCGACCCTGGCCGAACTCGCCTCCGTCGTCACCCGTCTGCCCCAGGTCCTGGTCAACGTGCCCAACGTGGACAAGTCCCGGGCCGACGAGGACCCGGTCCTGGCCGCCACCCTGGCGGAGGAGGAAGCGGGCCTGGCCGGCACCGGCCGGATCCTGCTGCGCCCCTCGGGCACCGAACCGCTGGTCCGGGTGATGGTCGAGGCTCCGACCGCGGAGTTGGCCGGTGACGTGGCCGAACGGCTCGCGGTCGTCGTACGCGAACGGCTCGCGCTGCGTTGAACGCGCGATCAGCGGGCGTCGCTGGCCTCCTCGGGGTCCTGCTGCTCAGCGGCTGCGCCGCAGACACCTCGCCACGCACCGTCACCGTGCAGGATGGTGCCGGTACGACCGACGTCGAGGGCACCCTGTGCGAAGAGGTGACCGCCGCGGAACTCACCGCGTGGACCGGTCGCCCGCAGGAACTGGGCCCGGCCGTGATCCAGGGATCGCTGACGGACTGCCAAACGGCCTTCGACGAGCTCGGCATGATCATCGAGTGGGGCTTCACCTCCGATGTCGATTCTTTCGCCCAGACCGGGCGGCGTTCGGACTACCCGGGCCTGACCCGCACTCGTATCAACCTGGCCCCCGGCTCGCCGGCTTGGTTGTTGACCGGGACGATCGCCAACACCCGTCACGCACGCGTCGTGGTCAATGTCGACGGCCGCCGCCTGATCGTGGACGCCAACGACAGGGGTGGAGTGGTCGCCCAGGTCGACCTGACCGAACTGGAGAGTGCGGCCCGCTCGATGGCCACGGACTACGTTTCGTAGGCTGGCTAGCATGACCGGCACCGCTCATCCCGCGATCACCATCGAGGGGTTGAGCAAGCAGTTCGGTCCGGTGCGGGCCGTCGACGACCTCAGTTTCACGGTACGCCGCGGCGCGGTCACCGGTTTCCTGGGACCCAACGGGTCGGGTAAGACCACGACGTTGCGGATGCTGCTGGGGCTCACCGCGCCCACCTCGGGGCGCGCGCTGGTCGGTGACCGGCCGTACGCCGACCACCCCCGGCCCGGTCGAGTGGTGGGCTCCGCTCTGGAGGCCTCGAGCTTCCACCCCGGCCGCAGCGGCCTGGCCCATCTGGAGGTCTTCGCACCCCAGATCGGCGTCGACCGAGCGCGCTGCCGCGAGGTGTTGGACCTGGTGGGCCTCACGGAGTTCGGTGTTCGTCGGGTCGGGACCTACTCCATGGGCATGCGGCAGCGTCTGGGTCTGGCCACCGCTCTGTTGGCCGATCCGCCGATTCTGGTGCTCGACGAGCCGGCGAACGGACTGGACCCCGAGGGCATCGTGTGGCTGCGGGGCCTTCTGCGCCGCTTCGCCGCCGAGGGCCGCACCGTTCTGGTCTCCAGCCACGTCCTGGGCGAGGTGCAGAGCACCGTCGACGACGTGGTGATCATCGCCGGTGGCCGACTGGTGCATGCCTCGGCACTGGAGGGTCTCGCGGCGCTCGCCGAACCCGGCGCCTATCTCGAGAGCCCCGACCACGAGGGCCTGGACCGTCTCCTGACCGCCCGGGGTTGGCGGGGGAGTCCAGAGGGCCACGGGACCGTGATCGCTGGCGTGAGCGCTGCCCAGGCCGGCGCAGCGGCGTACGACGTGGGGCTGGAACTGCACCAACTCAGCCCCCGCGGGACCGACCTGGAGGAGGTCTTCTTGAGACTGATCTCCCAGGCGACGAAGGGGGAGCGATGAGGTCGGCCCTGGTGGCGGAGTACCGCAAGCTCATCACCACCCGGTTGTGGTGGATCCTGCTGGTGGTGATGGCGGCCTATTTGGCGTTCATCGCCGCCGTCATCGCCTTCTCCGTGACCGCCACAACCGACACCGGCTTCGGTGCGGGAATCGAGCCGGCGCGCGGGGTGGACGCCGCGACGGCGGTGTTCTCCCTGGTGAACTCGATCGGCTACGTGTTCCCGTTGGTGATCGGCAGCCTCGCGGTCACGACCGAGTTCCGACACCAGACCATCACGCAGTCCCTGCTGGTCGAACCACGACGAGGCGTGCTGCTCACAGCGAAACTCATCGCCACCGTGCCCATCGGGCTGGTGTACGGCGTCGTCGCGGTCCTGGCCGTGGTCCTCGGGGGTGCGCCGATCCTGGCCATCCAGGGCGACGGAGCCTTCCTGGGCAACGGCGAGATCCTGACCCTCCTGGGCCTCGGGGTCCTCGTGATCGCGATCTGGGCGGTCATCGGGGCGGCCTTCGGTTCGATGGTGACCAATCAGGTGGCGGCCATCGTGATCATCCTGGCCTTCACCCAGTTCGTCGAACCCATCGCCCGGATCGGCCTGGCCGCCGTGGACGGGCTCTCCGGCGTGTCCGCCTTCCTCCCCGGCGCCGCCGCCGACGCGGTCATCGGAGCGAGCTTCTTCTCCTCCATGGGAGCCACCGATCTGCTGTCCAGGGGCGGCGGGGCAGCGGTGTTGCTGGGCTACGTCGTGGTGTTCGCGACCATCGGGCGGGTCACCACCCTGCGGCGCGACATCACCTGAACCGACCGGGACTCAACTAGAGCTTGCGCAGCCGCACGTAACGCACCGAGTGGTCGGCGTCCTTGCGCAGCACCAGGGTCGCTCGCGACCGGGTGGGCAGGACGTTCTGGGTCAGGTTGGGTCCGTTGATCTCGTCCCAGATGCGTTGCGCCTCGGCCACCGCCTCCTCGTGCGACAGCGTGGCGTACTTCGCGAAGTAGGACTCCGGGTCACGGAACGCGGTCTCCCGCAGGTGCAGGAAACGTTCGACGTACCACTTGCGGATGTGGGTGGTGCCGGCGTCGACGAACACGGAGAAGTCGAAGAAGTCGCTCAGGGTCAGACCGGCGCGCCCGTCCTCGTGGACCCGTGCGGGTTGAAGGACGTTGAGGCCCTCGATGATGACGATGTCGGGACTGCGGATGGTCACTTTCTCGCCGGGCACCACGTCATAGACGAGGTGGGAGTACGTCGGCGCCTCGACCTCCTCCTTGCCGGACTTGATGTCCACCACGAAGCGCAGGAGGGCTCGCCGGTCGTAGGACTCCGGGAAACCCTTGCGGTGCAGGATCCCGCGGCGCTCGAGTTCGGCGTTGGGGTAGAGGAAGCCGTCGGTCGTGATCAGCGCGACGTTGGGGTGTTCGGGCCAATGCGCCAACATCTGCTGCAGCACCCGGGCGGTGGTGGACTTGCCGACCGCGACCGATCCGGCCAGACCGATCACGAAGGGGGTGCGCGGCGGGGTGCGGCGGTGCAGGAAGGACTCCTGCTTGCGGTGCATGCGGCCGGCGGACTCGACGTACAGGCTGAGCAGTCGGGACAGCGGCAGGTAGACCTGCTCGACCTCATCGAGATCGAGGGAGTCGCCCAGCCCGCGGAGGTTGTCGATCTCCTCGGTGGCCAACGGGATCTCTGTTTCCGTGGCCAGAGCGGCCCAGGCGGAGCGATCGAGCTCGATGTAGGGAGAGGACTCCCGACCGTTGTCCAGGGGTTCCGCGGACCCGTTGGATCCGATGGATCCCTGGGGCACGCGACCCACGTCGGCAGACATGCCGACGATTGTGGCAGCACCGCGCTGACGTGGAGGTAGGCCGTCCCACCGTTATGGTGTCCCCATGTGTGGAATCGTGGGTTATGTCGGTCATCAGCAGGCGCAACACGTGGTGATCGAGGGGTTGCGGCGCCTGGAGTATCGCGGATACGACTCCGCCGGGGTCGCGCTGATCGATGAGGGGAAGATCGCCTCAGACAAGCGCGCCGGCAAGTTGGCCAACCTCGAGAAGTCACTCGCGGAGCGGCCCCTGCCCGAGTCGCCGGTGGGCATCGGGCACACCCGTTGGGCGACCCACGGACCGCCGACGGACGCCAACGCGCACCCGCACCTCGGTCGCGAACAGCGGGTCGCGTTGGTGCACAACGGCATCATCGAGAACTTCGCCGTTCTGCGCGCCGAACTCGAGGAGGCAGGACACACCCTGCTCTCCGAGACCGACACCGAGGTGGCCTCCCACCTCGTCGAGATCGAACTGGCCTCCGGCTGCGGTCTGACCGAGGCGATGCGTCGGGCGGCCAACCGTTTGGAAGGGGCGTTCACCCTGGTGGCCATCGACGGTCAGGACCCCGACCGGGTCGTGGCCGCGCGCCGGAACTCCCCGCTGGTCGTTGGCGTCGGCGAGGGCGAGAACTTCCTCGGCTCCGACGTCGCCGCGTTCATCGAGCACACCCGCAACGCCGTGGAGCTCGGGCAGGACCAGGTCGTCACGATCACCCGGGACGCCGTGAGCATCATGGGCTTCGACGGGACTCCGGCCGAGGGCAAGCCCTACTACGTCGACTGGGATCTCTCGGCCGCCGAGAAGGACGGTCACGACTGGTTCATGCGCAAGGAGATCTTCGAGCAGCCGAAGGCCGTCGCGGACTCGCTGCTGGGTCGGCGTACTCCCGAGGGCAAGTTGCAGCTCGACGAGATGCGTCTGTCGAGCGAGGAGATCCGCGACATCAGCAAGGTCATCATCATCGCCTGCGGGACCTCGTTCTACGCCGGCATGGTGGCGAAGTACGCCATCGAGCACTGGACGCGCATCCCGTGCGAGGTCGAGCTCGCCTCGGAGTTCCGCTACCGCGATCCGATCCTGAACCAGGACACCCTGGTCGTCGCGATCAGCCAGTCCGGGGAGACCGCCGACACCCTCCAGGCGATCCGGCACGCGAAGACCCAGCAGTCCAAGGTCCTCGCGATCTGCAACACCAACGGCTCCACGATCCCCCGTGAGTCCGACGCGGTGATCTACACCCACGCGGGCCCCGAGATCGGGGTGGCCTCGACCAAGGGGTTCTTGACCCAGTTGATCGCCTGCTACCTGCTCGCGCTCTACTTCGCACAGGTCAAGGGGACCCGCTTCGGCGACGAGATCGACGAGGTCATGGAGCAGCTGGAGGAGATCCCGGCGCACATCGAGACCCTGCTCGGGCGGGCCGAGGAGATCTATGCCTTGGCGCACGCGCACGTCGAGACCAGGTCGGTGCTGTTCTTGGGACGCCATGCGGGGTACCCGGTCGCGATGGAGGGAGCCCTCAAGCTCAAGGAGCTCGCCTACATCCACGCCGAGGGCTTCGCCGCCGGAGAGTTGAAGCACGGCCCGATCGCACTGATCGAGCCGGGCCTCCCGGTGATGTGCGTGGTGCCACCCCGCGGACGCGACCAACTGCACGAGAAGATGCTCAGCGGCATCCAGGAGGTGCGGGCCCGCGGCGCGGTCACGATCTGCTTGGCCGAGGAGGGCGACGAGACCATCACGCCGTACGCCGACACGCTGATCCGTCTGCCCCAGGTGCCGGTGCTCCTCCAGCCGCTGGTCGCCACGGTTCCGTTGCAGTTGTTCGCCTGCGAGTTGGCCACGGCGATGGGTCACGACGTCGACCAGCCGCGCAACCTCGCCAAGTCCGTCACGGTGGAGTGATCTCGCTGTGGCGTTGATCGGCGTCGGCGTCGACGTCGTGGGCATCGTCCGGTTTGCCGAGTCCTTGGAACGCACCCCCGAACTCAGTCGGAGGCTCTTCACTCCGGCCGAGGCGATCCTGCCGATGCACTCGCTGGCCGCACGATTCGCGGCCAAGGAGGCGGTGGCCAAGGCCCTCGGGGCACCCGGTGGCCTGTCGTGGCACGACGCCGAGGTGGTGTGTGAGGAGTCCGGCCAACCCCGACTCATCCTCACCGGCACCGTGGCCGCGCGTGCCGAAGCGCTCGGAGTGGCCTCGGTGCACGTCTCGCTGTCCCACGACGCCGGGATCGCCACCGCGATCGTGGTGGCTGAGTCCTAGTCGGGCTCTCGTGTGTCTCAGAGTTTCGCGTGTTGGGTCGTGTGCCTGAGGACTCCCTGGGCGCCGATGTGAGGCACACGACCCATGCGCCGGCGGTGCCAGCGATCGGGTCCCGACGGGTCGTGTGCCTAAGAACGACCTATGCGGCGGTCCCAGGCACACGACCCGGGACGCCGAGGTGCATGAGGTCCAGTGCGACCTGCACGGTTTCGTGTCGTATCTCGTAGGCACTGCAGCGCACCACGAGGCGGCGCGGGGTGACCAACTGTCGCGTACGCCGTAAGTCGTCGTGCCACTGGAGAACCTCGGTGTGGAAAGACCCATCCACCTCGAGCACCAGCACGGACCCATCCGGGAGATCCCATTCCGCATCGGTCCAACGACGACGGCCCAGCCGGTCTGTGCGTGCCACCTGACGGGACGGTTGAGGCATCCGGAATCGGCGACACATGCGGGCGATGTCGAGTTCGGCTCCGGAATGGCTGCCACCGGCGATGTCGCTCAGCGTGGCTTTGAAGGGTTTGGCCCGACGAAGAGGCCGTAGACGATCGACCCAGTCGACCATGCGCTCCGGTGTCGTGAGCCGTTGCTGGATCGAGGCCGCCAGGACGCCATGAGCGGCGCGAGGCACGGCGTCGTACCCGGCCCAGAGAAGCAGCGCAGGCTCCAGCCGGCACCGTGGGATCCCCGCCTTTGGGCTGATCATGAGGTCGAAGGGCCGCCTCGAACGGAAGAAGTGGACTCCTTCAACCGGCTCGAAACTCAATTCGTCGTCCACCAGCACCGTGACCGTGGCGCGTTCCCAGCCCTCGAGTCCGTGCTGGGCTGCGGCGGTCAATCCTCCGAGCATGCTTCTGGGGCCAGCGTGCAGCACCGCTAGCCAACGCAGTTGGTTGGTGGTCGGCGTACCTGTGAAGGTGCTGATGACGCGCGGACTCCGAATCACCCATCGGTCGGCGACCACCTGGTGGTGCACGTGATCCCATCCCACGCCATGAGCAGTGAGTTGTCGCCTGGCCACCATCCCGTCCTGGGATGAGACGAGCCGCTGAAGCACCGAGTTCATGTCGAGAAAGCGTGCCCCTTTGAACGAATTGCTGCATCCGTCTCTCCACAGGCCCGCTCGCCGGACCGGGTCGTGTGTCTGTCAACGACCGATGGATGGGTCTCAGGCACACAACCCCGGCTGGGCCGCCGTCGTATCACCGGCTAGGCGGGTCGTGTGCCTGTCAACGACTCATGGGTGGGTCTCAGGCACACAACCCTAGTCAGGAAGTGAGGGACACGAGGGGCATACCTTGGGGTCATGATCCGAGCACACACGGTGGCGCAGGTGCGCGCGGCGGAGGCGGAGAAGCTAGCGCAGGTGCCGGAGGGTGCCCTGATGCAGCGCGCGGCCCACGGATTGGCGTACGCCGTCCTGGACTACCTCGGTACGGCGTACGGGAAGCGGGTGCTGCTGCTGGTCGGACCCGGTGACAACGGGGGAGACGCTCTGTTCGCGGGCGCGGTTCTCGCTCGGCGCGGAGTCCGGGTCGAGGCGTGGCAATTGAGCGAACGGATCCACGAAGCCGGGGCGCAGGCGCTACGACGAGCGGGGGGTCGGGTCGTGGGTCCGAGCCCGACCTCTCGGTCGCTCTCAGGCACACGACCCGATCTCGTGGTCGACGGGCTCCTCGGCATCGGAGGTCGGCCGGGGTTGAGTCAGGATCTGGTCACCGCGCTCGAGCAGGTCCGCGGAATCCCGATCGTGGCGGTCGACGTCCCTTCGGGGGTGAACGTCGACACCGGTGAGGTCGACGGCCCCCACGTGCACGCGGACCTCACCGTGACCTTCGGGACATACAAAGCCGCTCACTTGATCGACCCCGCGGCCAGCGCTTGCGGAGCAGTCCACCTGATCGACCTCGACCTGGACCTGCCCACACCGGCCCTCGAGGCGCTGCAGCCCCACGACGTCGCGAAGCTGCTCCCACGCCCGGCGTCCGACGCCCACAAGTACACCCGCGGTGTCGTCGGGATCCGGGCCGGCTCAGCGACGTACCCCGGCGCGGCGCTACTCAGCGTGGCGGGAGCGAACACGGGACTGTGCGGCATGGTGCGGTACGTCGGGGACCAGGCGGTCGCCAATCGGGTGCGCCAGGCGAACCCCGAGGTGGTCGGCGACGGACGGGTCCAGGCCTGGGTGGTCGGCTCCGGCAGCGGAAACGACGCCGAAGCCCATCTCGCGGCGGCTCGCGCCGACGCGGAGGAGAACGGGATTCCGCTCCTCATCGACGCGGACGCACTGATCGCCGTACCCCGCCCGTGGGGGATCCCTTCGGTCCTCACCCCCCACGCCGGTGAGTTGGCGGCGATGATGTCGCTCGACCGGGCCGAGATCGAGGCAGCGCCACTCGCGCACGCCCGCCGGGCCGCCCTGGAGTACGACGCCACGGTGCTGCTCAAGGGTCGCCACACGCTGATCGCCGACCCGGACGGGCGGACCCGGGTAACCACCACCGGGACCGCGTGGCTGGCCTCAGCCGGCGCGGGTGACGTTCTGGGCGGTCTGATCGGGTCGCTGTTGGCGGCTGGTCTGACTCCCTTCGACGCCGCATCGGTGGGCTCCTGGCTGCATGGCACTGCGGCCAGGATCGCCTCGGTCGGCGGCCCGATGACCGCTTCGGCGGTGGCGCGGGCCCTTCCGGAGGCCGTCCGCGCACTCCCCTCTGGGGGATGAGGGAACAACCTCCCGGCGGTTGATGGAACAATCAGGTCACATGACTGCCGCCAGGAAGCCCGAGATCGTCGTCGATCTCGACGCGATCCGGCACAACGTGCGGGTCCTGCGCCAAGTGGCCCAGGTGCCGCTGATCGTCGTGGTGAAAGCCGACGGCTACGGCCACGGCATGCTCCCCGTCGCGAAGGCGGCGCGTGAAGCGGGCGCCGAGTGGCTCGCGACGGCGACCCTGACCGAGGCCCTCGCGTTGCGCGCCGGCGGCGACTCCGGCCGCATCCTGTGCTGGTTGGCCACCCCCGGGGCGCCGTACGCCGCCGCCATCGAGGCCGACCTCGACCTCAGCGCCTACTCCGTGGCCCAGTTGGACGAGATCGCCGGTGCCGTCGCCAGCACGAGTACGCCGACCCGCATCCACCTCAAGGTCGACACCGGACTGAACCGCGGTGGGGCCGGTCGCGCGCAGTGGCAGGAACTGATCGATCGGGCCCGCGTGGGTGAGGAAGCGGGCGACTGGACGGTGACGGGCCTGTGGTCGCACTTCGCCTGCGCCGACGATCCGACCCACCCTGCCAACGACGCCCAGGAGCAGACCTTCACCGAGGCGATCGCGCTCGCCGAGGCCGAGGGGTTACGACCGGAGATCCGGCATCTCGCCAACTCCGCGGCCACCCTGCTGCGGCCCTCGGCCCGCTTCGACGCGGTCCGCTGCGGCATCGCGGTCTACGGCCTCGACCCGGCCCCCGGTCAGGAAGGCACCCGCGTCGGACTACGCCCCGCGATGACCGTGACCGCCCCGCTCGTCATGGTCAAGCCCGTCGCGGCCGGCGACTCGGTCTCCTACGGCCATCTCTGGACCGCGACCCACGACACCACCCTCGGCCTGGTCCCGTTGGGGTACGCCGACGGCGTTCCGCGCCATGCCAGCGACCAAGCGGCGGTGTCGGTCGTCGGCCACCAGGCCCCGATCCGGGGCCGGATCTGCATGGACCAGTTCCTCGTGGACCTCGAGGGCCGAGACGCCTCCGCGGGCGACGAGGTCATCCTCTTCGGACCCGAGGGCGAGGGCCGCACGACTGCTCAGGACTGGGCCGAGGCGGCCGGGACGATCAACTACGAGATCGTCACCCGCGTGGGCGGACGCCTGACCCGCCGCTACGTCAACGAGACACCAGGAGCAGATCGGTGAGCACTCGATCCCGCGTGGCGACCAGCGTTGCCGGTGTCTTCGGTCTCGCGGCCGCGGGCACCGCGGTCAGCATCGCCCGCCAGCGTCGGCAGATCAGTCATCGGGTGGGCGAGGAGATCCCCTTCGGTGAGCTGCGCAGCGAGCCGATCACCGTGGTGGCCGAGGACGGCGTACCCCTCCACGTCGAGGTCGACGAACTCGCCGAAGCCGACTCGTCCCCCAAGCGACGCTGGGGTCTGGGCGCAAAGGTCCCCGATGTCACGGTCGTGTTCGTCCACGGGTTCTGCCTGTCCCTGGACTGCTGGCACTTCCAGCGTGCGGCCTACCGCGGCCTGGTGCGCAGCGTCTACTACGACCAGCGTTCGCACGGGCGCTCCGGTCAATCCGAGCGGGGCAACGCCACCATCGAGCAACTCGCTCGCGATCTGGTGACCGTGCTCGACCACGTGGTGCCGACCGGTCCCGTGGTGCTCATCGGCCACTCGATGGGCGGTATGACGATCGCCGCGTTGGCCGAGCAGTTCCCCGAACTCATCGGAGACCGGGTCGTCGGAGTCGGACTGGTGTCCACCACCGCCGGAGGTCTCGACCCCGTCAAGGTCCTCCTGCCGATGCTGCCCACCCGGTTGACGCCCCGGCTCACCGGAGTCGTCGCCGACCGGGCCGTCTCGACCCTCTCTCGCGGGCATCGGTTCGTCGATATCGCCCGCCGCGCCGGCCACATGATCGCCATGGTCGCCACCGACCGCTGGGCCTTCGGTGGGGACGTCCCACCGTCGTACCTCGACTTCGTCGACGACATGCTCTCCGAGACCCCCTTCGAGGTGGTGGCCGACTTCTTCCCCAGCTTCCGCGGTCTCGACAAGTTCGACCACGTCGGGGTCCTGGGCCGGATCCCGGTCGCCATCGTGTGCGGTACGTCGGACCGGCTCACCTCGATCGGCCACTCCCGGAAGTTGCATCAGGAGATCGCCGGATCCCGGCTCCTCGAGTGCGAGGGTGCCGGGCACCTGGTGATCCTCGAACGCCACGATCTGGTCACCGCCGAGCTCGACCAACTCATCACCGCCGCCATGCAGGAGCGCCGATGACCCGTCCCGCACGAGTCGAGGTACGCCGCGCCGGTCCCTCGGACGCGGCCGTCGTCCAGGCGGTCATCCTCCCGGCGTTCCAAGCACGACAGCCTCTGCATCCGCCAGCCGCGGCGCTCGCGGAGACCGTCGACGACATGGCCGCACTCCTCGAGAAGGGCGGCGGACTGATCGCCGCGTTCGAGGGCGAGGACGTCGGGGCGCTGGTCCTCGACCCGGTGGGACCCACGATGTACCTGCGACGCTTCGGCGTCTCTCCGCTCCACCAGGGCCACGGCGTGGCTCGAGCCCTGATCGACGCGGCCGTCGAGGAGGCTCAGGACTTCGAGGATCTCACGGTCGTGGCCCGCGAGGAGCTGCCCAACACCGTGCGCTTCTGGGAGCGTCAGGGTTTCCGCGAGATCCGCCGCAGTTCCCCCAACGTGGAGCTGCGCCGTCCGCTGCGCACCTTCATCTTCGACGTCCCCGATGCCGACGCCATGCGCGAGCTGGGCGCCGACCTCGCCGGGGCGTTGACGCAGGGCGACCTGATCGTGCTGGCCGGCGAACTCGGTGCCGGCAAGACCACCTTCGCCCAGGGTCTGGGGGAGGGTCTCGGGGTGCGGGGACCGGTCACGTCCCCCACCTTCGTGATCGCTCGTGAGCACCCGCCTCTCGACGAAGGACCTTCGTTGGTCCACGTGGACGCCTATCGGCTCGGCGGGATCGACGAGCTCGACGACCTCGACCTCGACACCTCCCTGGACGATGCGGTCACCGTGGTCGAGTGGGGCGAGGGCGTCGCCGAGGGGCTGGCCGAGTCTCGGCTCGAGGTGCGGATCATCCGCGCCCTGGCTCACGAGGACGAGCACGGGGACCTCGATCCCCGGCGGGTGTTGATGACCCCGGTCGGTCCGCGGTGGCATGACCTCGTCGTACCCGACCAGGAGCGGGCTCCGCTGGCCGAGAAGGTCAACGAGACCCTGATGCTCGACTTCCGAGCCTGCCAGGAGGACGAGTGGCCCGACCTCGATTCCTCGATCGGGATCACGCTGGCGGTCGTCACTCCGGTGTACGACGGCGAGGTGCTGCTGGTGCGCAACCTGCGCAACGGGGAGTGGGAGCTCTCGGGCGGACGGCTCGAAGGCGATGACGAACCCCGGGATGCGGCCATCCGTTGCTACACCGCCGAGGTGGGTGACCCGCCGGGGGAGTTCGACTGCATCGGCGTCGCCACCGTGCAGCTCGGGCACGCCCGGACCATCACGTACGTCGCCTGCTACCGACTCGACCTCCCCGCCCGACCGAAGGGGTCGGCTCGAGAGGTCTGCTGGTGGAATCCGGAGAACCCCGACCAGACGATCGAGGCCCTGGGGCTCTCGCCGATCGACGCGCACCTGGCCGAACTGTGTTTCCGGGGTCGATGACTGAACTCGAACGGGCCGTGGGGGCGAGAGGCGTATACCGCGCCCGATAGCCTCAGCGTGTGCTGCTGACCTTCGACACCGCGTCACCGACGGTGAGCGTCGCGCTCTTCGACACCGACACCGACCGGGTGCTGGCCGAGCTGGAGTCGACCCGGCCGATGAAGCACGGCGAGGAACTCGCGCCGCTGATCACTGCCGCCCTGATCGAGGCCGGTCTGACGCGCAACGACCTCACCGCGATCGGAGTCGGTGTCGGCCCCGGACCCTTCACCGGACTCCGGGTCGGACTGGTGACCGCCCGCACGCTCGCCTTCGTCCTGGACCTACCCATCCACGGCGTGTGCAGCCTCGACGCCCTCGCTGTGCAAGCGGCCAGCGGTTCGGCGCAGGGACGCGAGTTCGTCGTCGCCACCGATGCGCGCCGCAAGGAGGTCTACCTCGCCTCCTACGACGATCAGGGCAAGCGACTGGCGGGACCGGTCGTGGCCAAGCCCGACACGGTGGCGACCCAGCTGCCCGTGGTCGGGGAGGGCGCGGTGCTCTACCCCGAGTCGTTCCCGAACGCGCTCGGCCCGGTCCGTCCCAGCGCGGGGTGGCTCGCCAGGGCGTTAGTCGGGAAGCAGGTCGACCTGCTCGAACCCGAGCCCCTCTACCTGCGCCGACCCGACGCCGAGACCGCTCGACCCCCGAAGAAGGTCTCGTGATCCGACAGGCGGTGCCCGCGGATCTGGACGAGATCGCAACGCTGGAGAGCGAATGCCTCGGCCAGGACGCCTGGTCACCCGGGCTGATCCGCGAGGGGCTGGCCGGACTGCCGACGGTGACGTATCTGGTGGCCGTCGACGGTGACACGGAGGAGGACGCGGTCGTCGGACACGCGGTCCTCAGCGCAGCCGGTGACATCGCCGAACTGCAGCGGATCGCCGTACGCGAATCGGCCCGTCGAGGTGGTCACGCGTCAGGGTTGTTGGCCGAGGTGATCACCCGGGCCCGGGCCGAGCGGGCCGACCGGTTGCTGCTCGAGGTCCGGGAGAACAACGCCGGTGCGCTCGGGTTCTACGCCGCCCGTGGATTCGTGGAGATCGACCGCCGACCCCGGTACTACCGCGACGGAGCGACCGCGATCGTGATGCGCCGAGGACTCGGCCCGAGCTGTGGAGGAACGTCATGAGTGATGAGCCGTTGGTCCTGGGGATCGAGACCTCCTGCGACGAGACGGGTGTGGGGATCGTGCGGGGGCGCACCCTGCTGGCCGACTCGGTCGCGAGCAGTGTCGAGGAGCATGCGAGGTTCGGGGGAGTGGTGCCCGAGGTGGCCAGCCGCGCGCACCTCGAGGCGATGGTCCCGACCATCGAGCGGGCCTGTGTGGAGGCCGGCGTACGCCTGCACGACATGGACGCGATCTCGGTGACCCACGGGCCCGGGTTGGCCGGTGCGCTGCTCGTCGGGGTCGCCTCGGCCAAGGCCTTGGCCCTCGGGCTGGGCAAACCGTTGTACGGCGTCAACCACCTCGCCGCCCACGTCGCGGTCGACCAGCTCGAGCACGGTCCGCTGCCCGAGCCGTGTCTGGCGCTGCTGGTCAGCGGGGGCCACTCGAGTCTGCTGCGGGTCCTGGACATCACCGGTGACGTGGACCCGATGGGGGCCACGATCGACGACGCCGCCGGCGAGGCGTTCGACAAGGTCGCGCGGTTGCTGGGTCTGCCGTTCCCCGGCGGACCCCACATCGACCGGATCGCCCGGGAGGGCAACAGTGTGGCCATCGACTTCCCGCGCGGGCTGACCGCGCGCCGCGATCTGGAACGCCACCGCTTCGACTTCTCCTTCTCGGGGTTGAAGACCGCGGTGGCCCGCTGGGTCGAGGCCAAGGAGCGAGCCGGAGAGCCGGTGCCGGTGGCTGATGTGGCCGCCAGTTTCCAGGAGGCGGTGTGCGACGTGCTGGTGCGCAAGGCCCTGGACGCCGCCGCCGACCAAGGCATCGAGGACCTGCTGATCGGGGGCGGTGTGGCCGCCAACTCGCGCCTGCGCGCCATGGCCGAGGCGCGAGCCGAACCGTTGGGTATCCGGGTGCGGGTCCCACGCCCGGGGTTGTGCACCGACAACGGCGCCATGGTCGCCGCGTTGGGCTCCGAGATGGTCTCCCGGGGACGGACACCCTCACCCCTGGATCTGCCGGCGGATTCGAGCCTTCCGGTCACCGAGGTGCTGGCGGGCTGACCCGGCTGGCGGGGTGATCGTCAGCGCTCGGGTCCTCAGCGACCGCCGATCAGCAGGAACGGTGACTCGTCTCCGGTGGGCGCCGTGACCGGCCCGAGCACGGTCGTCCGGGTGCCGTCCGGGGCCAACCGGACCACTCTCCACTCCCTGACGTCGAAGGCGTAGGTCACGACCATCAGGGTGTTGTCGGGCGCCCACGCGGACTGCACGACTGCTTGGTTGTCGGACTGTAGCCGAGCGATCTCCGAACCGTCGGTGGCGTCGTAGATCCCGGCCCAGGCGTCGCCGAATCCGTCGCCGTAGGACTGTGCCCCGCTGAGGAACCGTTGGTCGGGGGAGAAGTCGAAGTACCGGAACTCGCAGTTCTCGAACAAGGCCTCCCCGCGGGCTCCGCCGAAGGCGGAGTTGCAGGTGCCCTCGTTCTGCACGGACACCACTCCCACGGTGGGCCCGCTGGGCGTCTCGGAGTCGTTGATGGCCACGATGCCGTTCGTGAACGGCTCCACCGAGCCGATCTGACTCACGACGCTGGGGGGCTCCTCACCCGCCGGGTTCACGAACACCAGGCAACTCTCCGTGGCGATGCAGTCGGCATCCCCGACCACGGTCACCGGGGTGGCCCCATCCTGGAACAGTGCGGGGATCGTGGCCCGGTCGGTCGCGCTGCGCAGTTCCACCGAGCCGTCCTGGTTCAGGTAGGCCGCGACGGTGCGGTCGTCGTTGCTGGTCACGGTGGACAGCGCTGGCTCGAGGCCGACGAATGTGCCGTTCTCGTCCACCTCCTCGATGACGATCCCCTCCTCGCTGTAGGCGACGCCGAGGAACATGTCGTCTCCGACGCGGGTGCCGTCCTGGTAGTCGTTCGGTAGATCCATGATCGTTCCGTCGGCGCGAACGAGGGTCCTGCCCTCGAGGTAGTCGATCCCGAGCCGATTCGCCGGGCTGGGCGCGGGTTCGGGTGTCGGGGTGGGGCTCGGGGTGGGATCGGTGACGACCGTCGGTGTCGGGTCGGCGGGCTGGATGGTCCGGGACTGCTGGTCGTCGTTGAGGGCGAGGACGGCGACCGGTGCGATCACGGCGGCTACGGCCAGCACGCTTCCGGCGACGGCGGCCCGACGCTTGCGGCGGATGCTCGTGGCCTTCCCCTTGATCGCTTCGAAGCTCAGCGGTGCCTCGTTCAGATCACGGACGCGTCGGTCGAACTCGTTGCTCATCGCGCACTCCCAATCCTTGGGCTGTTCGTCGTTCATCGGTCCTCCTCCCGGGGGTTCAGGCCGGCTGGAACTCGGTCACGAAGGGCGCTCAGGGCCCGGCTGCATTGAGACTTCACGGTGCCCACCGAGATACCGAGCACGTCGGCGGTCTCGGACTCGGACAACTGTTCGTAGTAGCGCAGCACCACGACCGCACGGGCCTTGGGCGGCAGGGTCTGCACGACCCGCCACAACTCGGCACTGTTGCCCTCGTCGTACTCGTCGCGGTGGGGGCTGGGCTCGGGGAGGTGCTCGGGGGTGAACTCGCGTTTCTTCCAGCCGCGACGCCACAGCGAGTTGTTCTCGTTGACCATGATCCGGCGCACGTAGGCATCCATGGAGTTGGCGTCGCGGACCTTGTCCCAGGCGAGATAGAGCTTCGCCAGCGAGTTCTGCAGCACGTCCTCGGCCTGGTGCCGATCCCCGGTGAGGAGGTACGCCGTACGCAGCAGGCTGGGTTGACGCGCGTGCAGGTACGCCGTGAACTCCTCGTCGCGGGTATCGCGTCGGGCGGTCCGTCCCACGGTCCAACCCCTTTGTCCTCGGGCAGCGCTGCCGGTGCGGTGTGCTGCGATCATCCTCACCCCTGATCGAAGTGATTCACGACCAAGACGCACTCGGCACCCGGATGGTTGCAACGACTTTCGGACGCAGGACTCCAGTAGAGCAACTTTCAAGGATAGAAAAGTATGGCGGGCGTGGTGAGCGTGGTGGTAAAACGTATGGCGGGTTGGCATCACCGGGGGGAAACCGTTGAGTAGGCGAACGCGCGCACGTCTTCTGTTTGCCAACCGAAAGTGATTGATTCATGACCCCACGCCAGATCCGACGCTGCCTGGTTGCGCCCGCAGCCAGCCTCGGACTCCTCCTCTCGCTGGCCGCCGCACCCGGCGTCCAGGCCGCTTCCAGCGACACCATCGACGGTGATGCCGCCGCGCGACAGACCAACGCGCGCGCCGTACTCGCCGAGGCCGAAGACCTCTTCTCGGGTAACGCCGACAGCGACGACGCCTCGGGTCGTGACGCCTCGATGGTGCTCCGCGACCTGCAGATCGTCCGGGAGGACCTGAGCCCGGCCGACCAGGCCGCGGCCCGCAAACTCGAGACGCGACCGAACAAGCCGTTGCAGTCGTGCAACGAGTTCATCTGCGTGCACTACGACCCCTCCCAGGTGAACCCCACCGACGCCAACACCAACGAGGTGCCGGACTACATCGACTTCGCCCTGGCGACGGTGACCCACGTGCACGACACGTACATCGCCGCGGGCTACCGCTCGCCCCTGCCCGACGGCACCAACGGTGGCGACGCGCGGATCGACATCTACATCGACAACATCGGTCCCGACGTCTACGGCTACTGCACCACCGACACCGCCGGGATCCCGAAGGGCAAGACCTCCGACACGTGGGCCTACTGCGTGTTGGACAACGACTACTCGAAGGCCGAGTTCAAGACGAACACGCCGCTGGAGAACCTCCAGGTCACCGCGGCCCACGAGTACTTCCACGCCACCCAGTACGCCTACGACTTCTACGAGGACCGCTGGCTCCTCGAGAGCACGGCGACCTGGATGGAGGACGAGATGTACGACGGCGTCGACGACAACATCAACTACCTGCCCGGCAGCAGCGCGCTGACCGTGCCCAAGGCCCCGCTCGACTCCTACGGTGACAGCCAGTTCCAGTACGGCAACTGGATCTTCTGGCGCTTCCTGACCGAGCGGCACACCACCGCCCAGGCCGGTCTGCCGACCCTGGTCCGCGACGTCTTCACCAAGGTCGACGACGCTGCGGGTGGTCCGGACAAGTACTCGCTCCAGGCCCTCAAGGGCGTGCTGCGGTCCCGCGGCCGGACCCTGCCCCGCACCCTGGCCGAGTTCGCCGCGGCCAACCGGGCACCGAAGACGAACTACGAGGAGGGCCGGGCCAACAAGTACCCCACCGCCAAGCCCGCCAAGAAGTTCAAGCTCTCCAACCGCAAGACGCGGACCGGACCGGTGTCGATCCGGCTCGATCACCTCAGTTCGGCGACCACGCGGTTCATTCCCAAGAACACCCGCAACAAGGCGCGCATCAAGCTGACGATCGACATGGACGAGACCAACCGTGGATCAGCGGCGATCGTCTCGACGAAGCTGAAGTCGGGCAAGATCAAGACGAACATGGTCAAGCTCAACAAGCAGGGCAACGGGCGCTACGCCACGAAGTTCGGCAAGGCGAAGGTCAAGTACGTCGAACTGACCCTGGTCAACGCCAGCGACCGCTTCAACTGCTTCGAGGACACCGAGTACAGCTGTGCCGGTGACCCGAAGGACGACAACGTCGAGGAGAAGTTCTCGGCAGTACTCAAGCGCTGATCCTCCTGACGTAGAACAGCACCACCTCAGCGCCCGTCCCCTGTGGGGGCGGGCGCTGTCGCGTGCCGGGTTCAGCGGCGACCGACGAAGACGAACTCGTGCGGGAACCCCGCCCCGCGCACGACTGGCGTCGCCCGTTCGAGGTCTCCCTGTAGATCACCCCGGACGAGGGCGCCGGTGCGCCCGTTGAAGCCAGCCGACGCCTGGGCCAGGATCGTGGTGTTGCTCTCCCACCGCAGTTCACCTGCGCGGACCGTCTCCGGGAGAGTCAGGCGAGTGATCAGGTCGCCCGTCTGCGCAGCACGAATTCGGATCTCACGGCGCCATCGGCCCACGGCCACGGTGTGCCGACCGTCGGGGCTGATGGAGGTCCGGTCCGCTGTCGGAACCGCGTCTGCCGCGACCCGCACAGGCGGAGAGCACAGATCAGTCGACCACAGCCGCCGCCGCTGTCCGGTCGGGGTGAACAACGGTCCGAAGATCACGTCGGTCCCGTCGAACCCCCAGACGCTCAGCAGGGTCGCGGGCTCCACGGTGACGATCTGGCCGCGGGTGCCGTCGGGACCGCGGACGTGGACCTTGGTGGGTGCCCTCTGGCCGCTCTCCGGGCACGCCGAGGTCACCCAGGCGACGTACCGCCCGTCGTCGCTCACCTCACCCCCAGCGGTGCAGCCGTCGATCTGGTGGAGCCTGCCCGACTCGAGGAGATACAGCCCTCTCGTTCCCTCGAAGATCCGGTCATCGGTGATCATCAGGCCGCGTGCGTACGGGGTCACCGTGACCGCAGCGGCCCCGTTCGGCAGCCTGGGCATCCGGACGGTTCCGCCGTTCGGGTGCTGGATCACCGAGTCGTGGACGTAGGGGATCGCCGGGGCCTCGCCTCGGGGCAACGCACGCAGACGGGTGGACCCGGCGGGCTCGACCTCAGCGGTGGGTGGGGCGGCGGCTTCCTCGACGATGTCGGGCGCCCGTGGCGAGGGTGATGGCTCCGGTGTCGGTCGGCCACATCCCGAGACGAGGAAGGCGACCAGGAACGGCAGGACGAGTCGGTTCATGGTCCCTACACGCGCAGGGGCCGCGGTGCGTTGTCCGACTCAGCTGTCGCCCATCAGCGTGAAAACCGGTCGGACGTCCTCCCCCCGAATCGGGCCCAACACCGTTTGGGTCGAACCGTCCAGGCCGAGCCGCTCCACACTCCAGCGACCCGTCTCGTAGTCGTAGGTGTTGACCAGCACCTGGCCGTCGTTCTCCCAGACGGCCGTAGCGATGAATCCGGCGGGGGAGAAGCGGGTGATCTCCTCGAGCGTCGTGGCGTCGAGGAGAGCGACGTAACTCATCCCGATCCCGTCCCGGTAGGCCTCGTAGGCCGACAGGTGAGCCCCGTCGGGAGAGAATCGGCCCAGGGAGTAGTCACAGGTCTCCGCGACGGTCCGCTTCTTCAACGCGACGGTCAGATCCAGGACGGCACTGCAGGAGCCCGTGTCGGTCGCCGAGGTCTGTACGGCGACCACCCGGTCCTCGGTCGCATCGTCCACGCTGAGCGCCTCGGGGAAGAACGAGTCGTCGATGCCATGGGAGTCGGCGGTGTGGGCCTGGCCGCGCTCGTCGTGGAAGACCACACACCCGTCCTGATCCTCATGACAGTTCGGGCCGCCGATGACCCGTCGGGGAACGGCGTAGGACGACAGGACGCCGAGGTCGACACCGTCCTCGGTCCAGCGTGTCTGGAGTCGGTGGTCGGCGTCCATCCACGCCAGGGTGGTGCCGGCCCGGTTCGCCGCGAGCGGTGAGGTGATCGCGCCGTGGTCGTCGATGGTGCCGTCGCGGTGGATGCCCTGAAGCGTGCCGTGATCGTTCTCGTCGTCGTAGGAGACACCGAAGAACACTCCGTCCAGGAGACGCCCGGAGTCGTAGCGCTGCGGCAGCGTCCAGCTGTCGCCGCCGGGCAGGTGGATGGTTTTCCCTCGGAGGTACGCCACCTGCGGGGGGTCGACCGGGTCGACCGGGTCGACCGGGTCGATCGGGTCGACCGGGGGTGGGTTCGAGGAGATCGCGGGCTCGACGGTCGGCGGCTCCGCCGTGGGATCTGGGGTGTCGCTGCCGCAGGCGGTGAGCCCGAGCGCGAGGGCGGCCAGGGTGCCGGCCACGCGGTGCGCGGTCCGGGCGTAGGCAGGAGGACGCGACGCAGACCGGGGCGTGTGCTGGGGCTGGCAACGGGGCATACCCAGTAGACGTCGCGGGGCCGTCGGAGGTTGCAATCGGACCGCCAACCGATCTCCGACCACGGTGCGCCTACGGTTAAGGAGCCGATCCATGCAGGACGAGAGGAATCATTCGATGCAGCAGGTCAAGGCGGTCATCGCCCGCAGCAAGGGCGCACCGGTCGAACTCACCACCATCAACGTCCCCGACCCCGGTCCGGGCGAGGCGCTGGTGAAGATCCAGGCGTGCGGGGTGTGCCACACCGACCTGCACTACCGCGAGGGTGGGATCAACGACGAGTTCCCCTTCCTGCTCGGCCATGAGGCCGCCGGCATCGTCGAGGCCGTCGGGGACGACGTCACCTCGGTTGCTCCGGGTGACTTCGTGGTGCTCAACTGGCGTGCCGTCTGTGGCAACTGCCGGGCCTGCAACCGCGGCGAGCCGCAGTACTGCTTCGACACCCACAACGCCACCCAGAAGATGACCCTCGCTGAAGGAGACGGAGCCGGCACGGAGCTCTCCCCGGCCCTCGGCATCGGTGCCTTCGCGGAGAAGACCCTGGTTGCGGCCGGTCAGTGCACCAAAGTCGACGAGTCCGCTCGTCCAGCTGCGGTGGGTCTGCTGGGTTGCGGCGTGATGGCCGGACTCGGCGCGGCCATCAACACCGGCAAGCTCACCCGCGGCATGTCCGCCGCAGTCATCGGCTGCGGAGGGGTCGGCGTCGCCGCCATCGCCGGCGCCGCTCTGGCCGGTGCGAGCCCGATCATCGCGGTCGACATCGACCCGCAGAAGCTCGAGGCGGCCAAGAAGCTCGGTGCCACGCACACGGTCGACTCCTCGAAGGTCGACGCCGGTGAGGAGATCAAGCGCATCTGCGCGGAGACCTACCCCGGCGCCGAGGGTGCCGACGTCGTCATCGAGGCGGTCGGTCGCCCGGAGACGTGGAAGCAGGCGTTCTACGCCCGTGACCTCGCCGGCACGGTCGTGTTGGTCGGCGTACCGACCCCCGACATGCAGATTCCCGAGATCCCGCTGATCGACGTCTTCGGTCGCGGGGGATCGCTCAAGTCCAGTTGGTACGGCGACTGCCTGCCCTCGCGAGACTTCCCGATGCTGGTCGACCTCTACACCAGTGGCCGACTCGACCTCGACGCGTTCGTGACCGAGGAGATCGGAATCGACGGGGTCGAGGCCGCGTTCGAGAAGATGCACGACGGCAACGTCCTGCGTTCGGTGGTGGTGTTCTGATGGGCGAAGCGAGAGAGCGCAACGCAGCAGAGCATTGTGACCAACATGATTCAGCGCTCGAACTGCGAGCCGATCGAGAGGAGAACTGATGAGCAACCTACGAGCTGACCACGCGGTGGTCTCCGGAACCTTCAGCCTCGACGGCGAGACCCACGAGGTGGACAACAACATCTGGGTGATCGGCAACGACGACGAATGCGTGGTCATCGACGCCCCGCACGATGCGGCCGCCATCATGCGGGTGGTGGCTGGGCGCGAGGTCAAGGCGATCATCTGCACCCACGCCCACGACGATCACGTCCGGGTCGCGCCCGAGCTCCGAAAGAAGACCGGGGCCCCGATTCTGATGCACCCCGACGACAAGCCGGTCTGGGAACTCACCCACACCGACGAGTTGTGGGATGCCGACCTCAGCGACGGCCAGAGCATCAAGATCGCCGGCGCCTCCATCAAGGTGCTGCACACCCCGGGCCACGCACCAGGCGCGGTCTGCCTCTACGTCCACGACCTCGGTGCGGTCTTCACCGGCGACACCCTCTTCCAGGGTGGCCCCGGTGCCACGGGTCGGTCGTTCAGCGACGAGGACCTGATCAAGGCCTCGATCCGGTCCTCGCTCTTCGCGCTGCCGGACAACACGGTGGTCCACACCGGTCACGGCGATAGCACGACCATCGGGGCGGAGAAGGAAGGACTCGGCGCCTGAGAGTTCCGGCTGACGCTGGTTGAGGTGTGAGGGCCGCTAGGCCCGAGCCTCGAAACCTGGTTCCCGGCTCGGTGAGGTTCGCGTTGACGGAGCCGGGTTTCGAGGCTCCTCGCTGCGCTCGTCACACCTCAACCAGCGGCCGAGCTCCTACAGCGGATCCACCAGCAGGACGGTTCCCTCACCGGCGACCCGGGTCATCACGATGGTGGCCTCGTGGTCGCCGGCGAGGGAGAGTCGCTGGCGTAGTTGTTCGGGCACGACCTCGACGCCGCGTTTCTTGATCGTCAGCCGTCCGATGCCGCGGGCTCGCAGCGCGGCGCGCAACTGCTTCTCGCGGTACGGCAGCTCCTCGAGGACGCGGTAACCGCGCGCCAGCGGCGTACGAACGGCTTGGTCGCCGGTCACGTAGGCGATGTGTTCGTCCAACAGCCCGCCACCGACCTCGGCCGCCACGGCGGTCACCAATCCGGCCCGGATGACGGCTCCGTCGGGTTCGTAGAGATACGCACCGACCGGGCGTACGCCGGCCCCCGGGTCGTCCTCCTCGGTCACGGTGGCCAGACCTCCGTGACCGATCACGGTCGCCCGTCGCGCTGTGGTCGCCAGCGCGCCCGACCACAGTGCGGCCTCCTTGACCTCGCCGCGGTCGCTGACCCACTCCGCTTCGACCCCGTCCGGGACCAGGTCGTGGGGGATGCCCGGTGCCACCTTCACGCAGGCGTCGCGGCGCAGCAGGGTCTCCACGAACGACCAGGGCGGGGTCCAGTCGTCGATGCGGAAGGTGGACCGACCCCGGGCGCCTCGGCGCGCCGGATCGAGGAAGGCCACGTCGAAGGCGCTGGTGTCCAGAGCAGTGGCGTCGGCCTCGATCACCGCTCCATCGAGACCGAGGGCGGCGAGGTTGGCCTCGGCCACCGCGACGCGCAGGGGATCCAGATCGACCCCTGCGGCGGTGATCCCCGCCCGCGCAACGGCGATCAGGTCGCCGCCGATCCCACAGCCCAGATCAACGAAGGTGGCGGTGTCGAAGGCCGTCAGGCGGCCCGCACGGTGGGTGGCGACCGCCGTACGCGTCGCCTGCTCGAGCCCGTCGGGTGTGAAGTACATCCGGGCCGCGGACTCACCGAACTTCGCGGCGCCGCGGTGGCGCAGATCGACCTGGGTCAGGGCGGCGGCCACCTGCGTGGGGGTCGCCGCGCGCCGCAACTCGGTCTGGACGGCCAACTCGGGTCCGCCCGCGAGATCGGTGGCTCGATCCAGCAGCCATTGCCCGTCGTCGGTGAGCAGCCATCGGAATGCGTCGAGATCCACGCAGGTGATCCTGTCAGGTCAGGTTCGGCGGGACCCACGCTGGCACTCGCCTTAGGTGAGTGCTAGTTTCTGAGTTGGCACTCTCACCACGAGGGTGCCAGTGCTTGCGACCAGGTGCGACCCCCGCGACGGCGTACCTGAAGCAGGCCCCAACGTAGGAGGGCAACCGCCCTCATCACAGTCACGACAAGTAGGGAAATGGAGGTCGACATCGTGTCGGTCAACATCAAGCCTCTCGAGGACCGGATCGTCGTTAAGCCCCTGGACGCCGAGCAGACCACGGCTTCTGGCCTGGTCATCCCGGACACCGCCAAGGAGAAGCCCCAAGAGGGCGAGGTCGTGGCCGTCGGCCCCGGTCGCTTCAACGAAGACGGTGACGAGCGCATCCCCATGGACATCTCCGTGGGCGACAAGGTCATCTACAGCAAGTACGGCGGCACCGAGGTGAAGTACGCCGGAGCGGAATACCTCATTCTCTCCGCGCGCGACTGCCTCGCCATCGTCTCCTGATCGCGAACTTCGGGTCGTGTGCCTGACGCCGCCGTGAGCGTGGCGCTCAGGCACACGACCCGAAGTCCTTTCACCCACACTTTTTAGTTCTCAGACCCTCAAAAAGGAGAGTCATGCCCAAGATTCTGGAGTTCGACGAGAATGCTCGCCGTGCCCTCGAGCGCGGTGTCGACGCGCTCGCCAACGCCGTCAAGGTGACCCTCGGCCCCAAGGGCCGTTACGTCGTCCTGGACAAGCAGTGGGGCGCCCCCACCATCACCAACGACGGTGTCACCGTCGCCCGTGAGATCGAGCTGGACGACCCGTTCGAGAACCTCGGCGCCCAGCTGACCAAGGAGGTGGCCACCAAGACCAACGACGTCGCAGGTGACGGCACCACCACGGCCACCGTGCTGGCCCAGGCGATGGTCCACGAGGGCCTGCGCGCCGTGGCCGCCGGAGCCAACCCGATGAGCCTCAAGCGCGGTATGGACAAGGCCACCGAGGCCGTCGGTGCTGCTCTGCTCGAGGCCGCCCGCGAGGTCGACTCGGTCGAGGACATGGCCTCGGTCGCCACGATCTCCAGCCGCGACGCCGTGATCGGAAACCTGCTGAGCCAGGCCTTCGACAAGGTCGGCAAGGACGGCGTGATCACCGTCGAGGAGTCCAACACCATGGGCACCGAGCTGGAGTTCACCGAGGGGATGCAGTTCGACAAGGGCTACATCTCGCAGTACTTCGTCACCGACCAGGAGCGCATGGAAGCGGTCCTCGAGGACCCCTACATCCTGCTGCACCAGGGAAAGATCTCGGCTGTCGCCGACATCCTCCCGTTGCTGGAGAAGGTCATCCAGGCCGGCAAGCCGCTGTTCATCCTCTCCGAGGACGTCGACGGTGAGGCGCTCTCGACCCTGGTCGTGAACAAGATCCGCGGCACGTTCAACGCCGTCGCCGTCAAGGCTCCGGCCTTCGGTGACCGCCGCAAGGCGATGATGCAGGACATCGCCACCCTCACCGGTGGCCAGGTCATCGCCCCCGAGGTCGGGCTCAAGCTCGACCAGGTCGGCCTCGAGGTTCTCGGCTCCGCGCGTCGTGTCGTCATCACCAAGGACAACACCACGATCATCGACGGAGCCGGTGAGGCTTCCGAGGTCGAGGGTCGCGTCAACCAGATCAAGGCCGAGATCGAGAACACCGACTCGGACTGGGACCGCGAGAAGCTGCAGGAGCGCCTGGCCAAGCTGGCCGGCGGAGTCTGCGTGATCAAGGTCGGCGCCGCCACCGAGGTGGAGCTGAAGGAGAAGAAGCACCGCATCGAGGACGCCGTCTCCGCGACGCGCGCCGCGATCGAAGAGGGCATCGTCCCCGGCGGTGGCTCGGCTCTCATCCACGCCGTCTCCGTGCTGGCCGATGACCTCGGTCTGACCGGCGACGAGGCGACCGGCGTGCGCGTCGTACGCAAGGCCGCCGATGAGCCCCTTCGCTGGATCGCCGAGAACGGTGGGGTCAACGGCTACGTCGTCACCACCAAGGTCCGCGAGCTCGGCGTCGGCCACGGCTACAACGCCGCGGAAGACACCTACGGCGACCTGGTCGCCCAGGGCGTGCTGGACCCGGTCAAGGTCACCCGCTCCGCGTTGGTCAACGCCACCTCGATCGCGGGCATGCTGCTCACGACCGAGACGCTGATCGTGGAGAAGCCCGCCGACGAGGACGAGTCCGCCGGTGGCGGTCACGGACACGGTCACGGGCACTGATCGTCTGACCCGCAGCACCTGAACCACTGCTGACCCGTCACTCCCGAACCTGGGGGTGGCGGGTCTGTCTTTCTCGGCGAGTCGGCGCAACTTGACGCTCGTACGCCGCCCAGTCGGCGCGAGTTTTCGAAGTAGCGCCGACTCGGGCTCTTGTGACTGATGTGTGGGTCATGTTCGTCCGGGGAGGTGTGGTCGGTGGCCGCCGAGGCTGAGCATGATCAGGGCGATGAGGGCGTCG